>NZ_AQPH01000013.1 GCF_000442515.1 Magnetospirillum fulvum MGU-K5
CCCAGACCGCTGGGCGCGGTCGCCGGGGCCGGACCTGGGTCAGCCCGGCGGGCAATCTCCACGCCTCGCTGCTGATCCGCCAGACGGGTCCGCTGGCACGGTCGGCCGAACTGGGCTTTGCCGCCGCCGCCGCCCTGGCTGGAGCGCTGGCCGATCTGGTTCCTACCGCCGATTTTCGCTGCAAATGGCCGAATGACGTGATGGTCGCAGGCGGCCCCGACGCTCCCAACGCTAAAATCTGCGGGATGCTGCTCGACAGCGCGAGCGATGGCTGGCTGGTGCTGGGGCTGGGCGTCAACGTCGCCGCCGCGCCGCCGCCCGAGCAGGTGATGCAGCCCGCGACGGCGCTGGCCGATCTCGGTTGGAGCGGTGGACCGGAGGCAGTGCTGACCGAATTCTGCCGCCGCTTCGGGCCGCTGTTGGCGGCTTGGCGCGCCGAGGGGTTCGCCCCGGTGCGCCGGGCCTGGCTGGAACGGGCATTGGGGTTAGGCGAAACGGCGGTGGTCCGCTTGGAAACCGAGACCCTGACCGGGCGGTTCGACGCCCTTGACGACGACGGCGCCCTGGTGCTGGACCAAGGTCCAGCCGGACGACGCCGCATTCTGGCGGGAGACGTGTTCTTCCCCGCTTCGTGATCCCAGGAGACTGTTATCATGTTGTTGGCCATCGATTCGGGCAACACCAACATCGTTTTCGCGGTGTTCGACGGCGACCGTCTGCGCGGCGAGTGGCGCACTTCGACCAATACCGAGCGCACCGCCGACGAGTTGGGCGTCTGGCTGACCCAATTGCTGACGATCGAAGGATTACGACGCCAGGATATCGGCGCGACGATCATCGCCAGCGTCGTCCCGGCGATGGTGTTCCATCTGAAGACCCTGTGCCGCCGCTACTTCAATTGCGAGCCGCTGGTGGTCGGTGACGAAGGGGTTGATCTCGGTCTGTCGATCCTGCTCGACCGCCCCGAAGAAGTCGGAGCCGATCGTCTGGTCAACGCCGTCGCCGCCCATCGCCGCTATGAGGGGCCGCTGATCGTGATCGATTTCGGCACTGCCACCACCTTCGATGTGATTGATGCGGTCGGTAATTATTGTGGTGGCGCGATCGCGCCCGGGATCAACCTGTCGCTGGAAGCGCTGCACATGGCTGCGGCCAAGCTGCCGCGCGTCGCAATCGGACGGCCGCGCCATGTAATCGGCAAGGCGACGGTGCCTGCGATGCAATCTGGAATTTTTTGGGGCTATGTCAGCCTGATTGAGGGATTGGTGCGGAGAATTAAGGACGAGTTTGGAACCGAGATGATGGTGGTGGCCACCGGCGGGCTGGCCCCGCTGTTCGCCGACGCCACCCCGGTGATCGGGGCGCTGGACGCCGATCTGACCCTGCGGGGATTGTTGGAAATTCATCGCCGCAATGCCACGCCGGTTGCCCGATGACCTATTTCCCCGAGGGCAACGAGCTGTATTACCTGCCGCTGGGTGGCGCGGGCGAAATCGGGATGAACCTGTCGCTGTACGGCTATGACGGGCAGTGGCTGATGGTCGATCTCGGCGTCACCTTCGGCGACGATTCGATGCCGATGGTCGATGTGGTGATGCCCGATCCAGCCTGGATCGAGGAGCGGCGCGATCATCTGGTCGGGCTGGTGCTGACCCACGGCCACGAGGATCACCTGGGGGCGGTTCAGTATCTGTGGCCGCGCCTGCGCTGTCCGGTCTATGCCACCCCGTTCGCGGCGGCGATCCTGAAGGGCAAGCTGCACGAGGTCGGCTTGCAGGACATCGTGCCGATCCATGTGATTCCGCCGGGCGGACGCTTTACCGCCGGACCGTTCGCGGTCGAGATGATCCCGGTCACCCACTCGATCCCCGAGGCGCAATCGCTGGCGATCCGCACCCCGGCGGGGACGGTGGTCCATACCGGCGACTGGAAGTTCGACCCCGATCCCCAGGTCGGCCCGCCGACCGATTTCGACGCGCTGCGCCGGGTTGGACGCGAGGGGGTTCTGGCCCTGGTCGGCGATTCGACCAACGTCTTTACCAAGGGCCATTCCGGCTCGGAATCCGAGGTGCGCGGCAGCCTGATCGAACTGTTCGGCCGCTATGACGGGCGGATTGCGGTGTCGTGCTTTGCCACCAACGTCGCCCGGTTGGAAAGCATCGCGATTGCCGCCGCCGCCAACGACCGCCACGTCGCACTGGTCGGGCGTTCGCTGTGGCGGATCGAACGGGCCGCGCGCGAGACCGGCCACCTGACCGATCTGCCGCCGTTCCTGACCGAGCACGACGCCGGATACCTGCCCAAGGACAAGGTGCTCTATCTCTGCACCGGCAGTCAGGGTGAGCCGCGTGCCGCGCTGGCCCGGATTGCCGCCGGGGACCATCCCCACGTCGTGCTGGGCAAGGGCGACGTCGCGATCTTCTCGTCGCGGATCATCCCCGGCAATGAAAAGGGCATCTTCCGGCTTCAAAACGACCTGATCCGCCTCGGCGTCGAGGTGGTGACCGACAAGGAAGCCTTTGTCCACGTCTCGGGCCATCCCGGCCGCGAGGAGGTCGAGGAGATGTACCGGCTGGTGCGTCCGCGCATCGCCGTCCCGGTCCATGGCGAAGCCCGCCACCAGCAGGAGCACGCCCGCCTCGCCACCGAGATGGGAGCGGAACAGACGGTCGAACTGTCCGACGGCGCGCTGGTCCGGCTGGCTCCCGGCCCGGCCGAGGTGATCGACCACATCCCCACCGGCCGTCTGTGCCTGGACGGGCCGCGTCTGGTCTCGCTCGATTCGGAAATCCTGCGCAACCGCCGCCGGATGGTGTTCAACGGATCGGCGGTAGTGACGGTGGTGATCGACAAGACCGGGCGTCTGTTGGGCGATCCCCAACTGACCGCACTCGGCCTGCTCGACGCCGCTCACGAGGCCGAGGAACACGCCGCCGTGATCGAGGCGGTGATCTCCGCGATCGAGGCTTTGCCGATCAAGGCCCGCCGCGACGACGCGGTGGTGCGCGAAACGGCACGGCTGGGGGTGCGGCGCTCGTTGCGCGACAGCCACGGCAAAAAGCCGATCACCGAGGTCCATCTGGTCCGGGTGTAGGGGTAGCACCAAGCGGCGGTGAGTGAAACTCATCGCCGCGCAGGTCTAGAGCCTTTTCCATTCAAATGGAATCGGCTCTAGGATTTTGCCTAAGGCCGCAGCCCCTCCGGTGCTGGCGTGGCTCAAGCGCCGCTCGGGCTTGTCGCGCATTCCACTCTGACATCGTTTGAGTGGAATGCACTCTAGGCCCGAAGGGCCGCGCGCCCCGTGGCGCGTAGGCAAGGGGTGCGGAGGCACCGCGCCCGCCGCCTGAGGGCAGATGATCAATCAGGGCAATCGCAATTTGCGATGGCCTGAAGCGGCGGGTCTTGATGATCTTTCGGACCCGCCGCCCGCGTGCTAAACAGGCAGGCGCGCAAGACGTGACGGTGCCCCGACCTTGGCGGAGACTTCTTTCGATGATTCGTGCCGGATATGCCCTGCCCCGCCGCTGGGCCGCCGCTTTGCTGGCCCTCTCCGCCCTGGCCGGATTGTCCGCCTGCGCCGAGGTCACTCGCTTCGAGCGCAGCGACGGCGCCACCCTCTATTACATCAATTGCCGGGACGGGCTGAATTGGTTTGAAAGCTGCCGGAGCGCCGCGATGCGGGTCTGCCCGAATGGCTATGCCAAGGCCGACGCCGAGCTGACCCTGCCGGAAAGGCAGGAGATGATGCGCAAGACCCACAAGAACGACAGCTTCTTCGTCTGCAAGTAAGCGCCTGGGGGGGCCTTAGCCCCCCGCTTCGCCGGGATCACCCCAGAGATTTCAGCCCCAACAGCAGCTTGTCGACGCCCCGGAAGGCGGCGGCAAGTTCGACATGGGCTTCACGCATCGCCCCGGCGTCGGGGCAAGGATGGCCGCCGATCCGGTTGGCCTGAAGCATCCTGAGCGCAGCGGCGAACGACTGCCCCTTGACGAAGGCGGCGACGTGATGGACCGCGCCATAATGGACCGACAGATGACCGGCCAGTTTGTCGGGCAGCAGGTACAGCGAGCCTTGCGCCGAGCGCCAGCCGCAATCGAAATCGGCCAGGGCCGCGACCGCCGAAACGAACGACACTCCGGCTTCGGCGTTGGGCGGAGACGGCACCGCCGCGAAAGCCTGACGCCGTGCCTCCAGCTCAATCGCCAGGGTCGCGGCGATGGCGCGGCGGCGGCGTGACAGATCGCGCCCCTGAAGCGTCACCGCAACCGCCATCCCGATCAGACCGGCGATCAATGCCCCCACCAGCAGCATCAGAGCCTGAAGCCATCCTGCCGGGGGCGGCAAGGACTCGACGGCAGAAACCACCGGCTCGGCCGTCGGAGCAACCGGCGAGACCGATACGGCGGGAGCGGCGGACGGGACAACCGGGGCAGGCTTGACCGCCTGCGGAGCAGGACCGGACGCCTCGAGCGCGGGAGGAGCGATCGTTACCGCCGGACGAGATGGCGCAACCGGGGCTGCACTATCCTCGGGCGGCGGAGCGGCAGCAGGAGAGGTCAGCGGCTGAGACAGCACCGGCCCGCCCCCCTCTTCCGCCAACGCGGCGAAGGACAGCAGAGAGAAGGCCAGAACGAGGACAGCCACATTGCGCATTGGGACACCATCTAGCAGACTGGAATGGACAGCCGGACCAGCACCATAGACGATGGCGGCACGGGCGGGAAGGCCGGAAGGAAAGGGTTTTCAGGACATGAGCATACGCAATTTGTCCCACCTGTTCGAGCCCTCCTCGGTAGCGGTGGTCGGGGCCTCCGACCGACCGCTTTCGGCCGGGGCAGTGGTGATGCGCAATCTGCTGACCGGCGGGTTCAAAGGCCCGATCATGCCGGTCCATCCCCGCCAGCAGGCGGTGGCCGGGGTGCTGGCCTATCCCACGGTCGAGGCTCTGCCGATCGTCCCCGATCTTGCCGTGCTGTGCACGCCGGGAGCGGGCGTGCCGGAGCAGATCGAGCATCTGGGGCGGATCGGCACCCGCGCCGCGATCGTGATCGCCACCGATGTCGATCGCGTGGCGATGCTGGCCGCCGCCCGGCAACACGGCGTCCGCGTTCTCGGCACCGGCAGTCTGGGGATTCTGGTACCCCGGATCGGGTTGATGGCCAGCTTCTCCCACCTTCAGGCCTTGCCGGGTAAGGTGGCACTGGTCTCGCAATCGGGCGAATTGTGCGGCGCGGTGCTGGATTGGGCGCGGCCGCACGGAATCGGCTTTTCCCACTTCATCAGCCTGGGCAATGGCGACGATATCGATTTTGCCGACGTGCTCGATTATCTCGCCAATGACGACCAGACCCGGGCGATCCTGCTCTATATCGAACAGATTCGCCGTCGCGGCGATCTGGTTGCCGCCGCCCGTGCCGCCGCCCGCAACAAGCCGCTGTTGCTGGTCCGGGTACCGGGACATCTGGACATCCGCCGCCCCGGCGCGTTCCTGTCCGAAGCGCTGGCCACCTCCGAGGAATGTTTCGACGCTACCGTTCGCCGTTCGGGCGCGCTGCGGGTCGGCGATGTCGATGAATTGTTCGGCGCGGTCGAGACCCTGGCGCGGGCGCGGACGGTACCGGGCCACCGGCTGGCGGTGGTATCGAACGGTGGCGGCATGGCCCGGATGGCCGAGGCCGAAATGGACGAACCCGGTGGCCCCCGGCTGGCCGATTTGTCCGAAGCGACCCGAGCCAAGCTGGCGGCGCTGCTGCCACCCGGCACTACGATCGCCAATCCGCTTGACCTTGGCCTCGACGCTGACGGCAAACGCTATGGCGAGGCGGTCCGCGCCCTGATCGAATCCGAAGAGGTCAATGCGGTGCTGGCGGTCCACGCCCCCAACGCGATGACCGAACCGGTCGCCCCCGCCCAGGCGGTGATCGAGGCGCAGAAGCGTCAGCATGGTGCGATACTGACCGCCTGGGTCGGCGAGGAAGCGGTGGCTCCGGCGCGGCGGCTGTTCGCCGAGGCCGGATTGCCGACCTATGCTACCCCCGGTCAGGCGGTGCGGGCCTTCCGCCATCTGGTCCATTACCGCCGCAATCAGACAATGCTGATGGAGACGCCGCCGTCGCAATGGGAGGGCTTTGCCGAGGCGCGGATCGCCGCCCGCCCAATCGTCGAACGCGGCCTGTCGGCGCCTGAGGGGATGTTGAGCGATTCCGAGGCGCGCGCCCTGCTCGCCGCCTATGGCATCCCGATCCAGGCGGCGGACCGCGCCGCCACCCCCGAAGAAGCCGCCGCCGCCGCCGAACGGCTGGGCTTCCCGGTGTCCCTGACCCTCGATCGCCCCGATCTGGCCCGCAAGACCGAGGCGGGCGCGATCGCGCTGGGGCTGGATTCCTCCGAAGCGGTGCGCACCGCCGCCTTGGCGATCCGCCGCCGCGTCGCGATCGACAATCCCGAGGCCGAAAGCGCCGGTTTTACCGTCCAGCGTTCGCTTTACCGCCCCGAGGCCCGGTTGCTGATCGCCGGGATCGCCTGTGATCCGTTGTTCGGGCCGGTGATCGTGTTCGGCGAGGGCGGCCGCGCCGTCGAGGTGCCGCGCGACCACACCGTAGGCCTGCCGCCGCTGAACCTGCCCCTGGCGCGCAGCATGATCGGACGGACCCGGATCGCCCGGCTGTTGAAGGCGAGCGACACCCGCCCCGCCGCCGACCGCGACGCCGTTGCCGAGGTTCTGGTCCGGCTGTCGCGGATGCTGGCCGACAATCCCGAGATCGTCGCCTGCGACATCAACCCGCTGTTCGCCGATGACGAAGGGGTGGTGGCGCTCGACGCCCGGGTCCGGGTGCGGCCGTGGGAAGACAGTGATCTCCGCCGCTTTGCCATTCTGCCCTACCCGGCCGAGTTGGAGGAAAGCGCGGTGATGCGGGACGGCACCCCGATCCAGTTGCGGCCGATCCGCCCCGAGGACGAACCGGCCCATGCCGACCTGATCGCGAAAATGACGCCGCAGGATTTGCGGATGCGCTTCTTCGGGCTGGTGCGCGAGGTGCAGCATTTCCAATTGGCCCGGATGACCCAGATCGATTACGAGCGCGAAATGGCCTTTATCGCCACCCGCGTCAATGACGAGGGACACCAGGAAACCCTGGGCGTTGTCCGCACCGTCGCCGATCCCGACAACCAGCGGGCCGAATTGGGCATCCTGGTCCGCTCGGACCTGAAGGGAACCGGGCTGGGCCACACCCTGCTCGACAAGATCATCCGCTATCAGCGGGCGCGTGGCACCGGCCAGATTTTCGCGCAGATCATGAGCGAAAACATGGCGATGCTGAAACTGTCCCGCCGCGCCGGATTCCGGCCCCACCCGTCCGGGGAGCATGAGGTGATCGAGCTGGTTCTCGACCTTCAGACCGGCCCGCCCGAGGCGAAATGAACGCGATGCCGTCCTGCTCTCATTCCGCTTCCGGTTGGAAGGGCGGCGGTGTACGCTCCGGCCCTTCCGGCTCTGGCCTTAACGCCCGGACCGGACTTCAGGGGACGTCTCGAAGGAGCTTTTTGCATGTCCGCCGCCGTCCAGGCACAGCCGCATACCCGCCTTCTTCTGTCGGGGAACGACGCCATCGCCCGGGGCGTTTGGGAAGCCGGAGCCAAGGTCGCTTCCGCTTATCCCGGCACCCCCTCGACCGAGATTCTTGAGAGTCTGGCGCTTTATCCCGATCTCTACGCCGAATGGTCGGTCAACGAGAAAGTCGCGCTGGAAGTCGCCATCGGCGGCTCAATGTCCGGGGCGCGGTCGTTCTGCGCGATGAAGCATGTCGGGCTGAACGTCGCTTCGGACGCGCTGATGACGATCACCGTCGCCGGTGTCGTCGGCGGTCTGGTGATCGCCGTTGCCGACGATGTCGGGATGAGCTCGTCGCAGAACGAGCAGGATTCCCGCTATTGGGGCCGCTTCGCCCACATGCCGATCCTGGAGCCCGCGGATTCCCAGGAAGCCTATGAGATGGTCAAGTACGCCTTCGAGCTGTCCGAGGCGTGCAACACCCCGGTCCTGCTCCGTCTGACCACCCGCGTCTGTCACGTCAAGGCGGTGGTCGAGGTCGGCGAGCGGGTCGCCCACGACATCACCGGCTTTGCCTCCGATCCGCGCCGCTGGGTGATGACTCCGGCCAATGCCAAGGGGCAGATTCCCGCCCAGATCGCCCGCGAGACCAAGTTGCTGGCCCTGGCCGAATCCTCGCCGCTGAACCGGATGGAAGATGGCAAGGACCGCCGCATCGGGTTCGTGACCTCGGGTCCGGCCTATATGCATGTGCGCGAGTGTTTCCCGGATTCGCCGGTGCTGAAGCTGGGCTTCACCTATCCGGTGCCGGTCGGACTGGTCGAAAAGATGGCGTCGGGCGTGGCCCATCTGGTGGTGGTCGAAGAGACCGAGCCGCTGATGGAAAACGATCTGAAGGCCGCCGGTCTGTCGCGCATCCACGGTAAGGATCTGCTGCCCCGTCTCGGCGAACTGACCCCCAACGTGCTGATCCCGGCGATTCATGGCCTGGTCGGCGAGCCGTTGCCCAAGGGCAGCGTCTATCCCAAGATCGATCCGTTCCCCCGTCCGCCGACGATGTGCCCGGCCTGTCCGCACATGGGCGTCTATTACTCGCTGTCCCGGCTGCGCAAGCAGGTGCAGATTTCCGGCGATATCGGCTGCTACACCCTGGGTGCCGGGCATCCGTGGAACGCACTCGACACCACCATCTCGATGGGTGCCTCGATGGGCATCGCCCTTGGCATGGACAAGGCGCGGTCCGAGGCGACCAAGGATAAGGGCGTCGTTGCGGTGATCGGCGATTCGACCTTCCTGCACATGGGAATGCCGGGCCTGCTCGACATCGTCTATAACCGTGGCAACGTCACCGCGATCATCCTCGACAACCGCACCACCGGAATGACCGGCGGCCAGAACCATCCCGGCACCGGCAAGAGCCTGACCGGCGAGGATGCGCCCCGGATCGATTTCGCCAAGCTGGTCGAGGCGCTGGGCGTCGCCCCCGAACGCATCCGCACCGTCGATCCCTATCTCCTCCCCGTCGTCTATAAGACCATCAAGGAAGAGATCGCGGTCCCGGCGCCGTCGGTGATCATCACCACCCGCCCCTGCGTGCTGTCGGAATTCTATGACCGCCTGTCGCCGCTGAAGGTGATCGACGAGACCTGTACCGGCTGCGCCAATTGCATCAAGGTCGGCTGTCCGGCGATCACGGTCAAACGCACCGAGACGCGGACCCGCGCCGACGGCACGACCCACGAACTGAAATTCACCACCATCGATACCGCGATGTGCACCGGTTGCCGGATGTGCGTCGAGTCGTGCGGGCCAAAGGCAATCGTGCCGGCTCAACCGACCGCGGTCGCGCAGTAAAAGGGCGCTTCAGGCATGAATGACGTGATCACCAATATCCTGATCTGCGGCATCGGCGGCCAGGGCGTGATGACCGCCGCCGAGATTTTGGCTCAGGCGGCGATGGCCCAGGGATTCGACTGCAAGAAATCCGAAATCGCCGGAATGGCCCAGCGTGGCGGCGTCGTCACCAGCCATGTCCGCTTTGGCCGCAAGGTGTGGTCGCCGGTCATCACCCCCGGCAGCGCCGATCTGCTGGTGGCGTTCGAGGTGGCGGAAGGCTCGCGCTGGGCCGACCATCTTCGTCCCGGCGGGACCGCGATGGTCAACACCATCCGGCTGGCGCCGCCGATCGTCTCGTCCGGGCTTTATAAATATCCGGCCGATCCGGTGGCGCAGATGCGCGCCGCCGGGGTGCCGGTGATCGAGGTCGATGCCGGAACCATCGCCCGCGATCTCGGCAATCTGCGCCTCGTCAACACGATCATGCTGGGCGCGATCGCCGACCACCTGCCCTTCCCCGCCAGCGAACTGGAGGAGCAGATCGTCGGCCGCTTCCGCGAGCGCAAGCCCGCGATGGTCGAGGTCAACCAGCGCGCGTTCGAAGCGGGGCGACAGGCGTCGCAGCGCGGCAATGCCGACGTGTCGGCGCGGGCGGTCAATTCCTGACCACCCGATTTGGCGTTCGGGAACGGTTTCTGCTAGGCTCTGGCGATTGCCCGTTCCCGACCGCGAGAATAACGCGATGCCCGCCGATCTCACTCGACTGAAAGTCCTGATCATCGACGATCAGGACTTCGTTCGCACCATCATCCGCAAGATGTTGGGCCAGATCGGTATCGTCACCGTCGTTGAAGCCCGGGATGGCACCTCGGGCCTGGACGTCGTTGACCGCGAACGCCCGGATCTGGTGATCTGTGATGTGCGGATGCGTCCGCTTGACGGGTTCGGCTTTGTCCGCGCCGTGCGGGCCCAGCCCGAGACGACGGCACTGCCGGTGATCCTGCTGACCGCCCACACCGACGACGCCACCCTGGCCCTGGCCGAGGACATCGGCGTCGATGCCTTCCTGGCCAAACCGGTATTGGCCCCCTGCCCTCAAGGACAAGATCGTCGAGGTCGTCGCCGCGCGGGGCTGACCGCCGCCAGAACATACGGTCTCGGCCGAGGGCCATGGAGCCACCTGAAACCATTGTTCCAGCCGATCTACTTGATCAAATGATGGTCGATCTCGACAGTATGGCCCGGCCCGACGTCGAACAAGACGTAGAAATCCCGATCGGGACGCGGGAACGTCAGGGTTGAGTCCGAGCCCAACCGCCCTTTGAGCAACACCTCTTCGTCAGAGGAAATCACGTCCAGCACCAGTCCGGGGGCCTTGGACCCGTCAGAAAAGCCGCCGGTACAGGTCACCCTCACGGCATCGATCATTTCGCATTTGCAGACGGGGTAATGAGCCTCGGCGGCGGTCGCGAACAGAACGCCGACGACGGTCAGCACCATGACAGGGCGGTTCATTGGCCGGAGCCTCCCAAAATCTCTCTTAACGGAACGGTGGCCTGATGCAGTGTTCCATCCCATGTCTCAACCGTCAGCCATATCTCCTCGGAACCGGATAGTTTGTCCGGCAGGATGAGGTCGGCATATTGTCGATAGGCACCGCCTTCGGCCAATGCCCCCAGAGTCCGCACAGTGCGCGGCTTGCCCACCCGCACAAACACGCCGCGGATCATATCTATGTCGCCGGGACGAAACGTCACGGCGTACTCCTTCACCCGCTCGCCCCAGATGCCCCGCTCGGGCGGTTGGTCCTCGGTAACCAGCTCCAGCCTGAACGGACCGGCGACCACTTGGCGGTGAAGTTCCGGGACACTCGGCTCCGGCTGATCGGCGAAATAGCCGGGCAGGAACGGGAGCGGCACCAGCACCACCAGGGCGCTGAGATGGAACTTGCCCCGCTGCCAAAGATTACGCATGGGTCGCCTCCCTGACGACCCGCTGCCGCCGCCATTCTGCGGTCGCCCGCAACGTGCGCTTGCTCCAGATCATCATGCCGCTAAAGACCAGCAGCGTGAGCAGCAGGCCGAAGCTGAACCACACCAGCTTGACCGGCAGACCGCCAAAATCGCCGGTGTGCAGGGCGCGCATCACGATGCGGGTCAAGGACAGCGGAGAGCGGTCGAAGCCACCGGACACCTCCATCACCTGATAGGTCAGAGGATTGACCTGAATCGTATCGGGCAGCAGCGGCGCCTGGCCACCCGATCCGTCGATTTCGGCCGGAATAAAGGCGACTTTGGGCAATACCAGTCGGCGCAGCCGCATATCCGGCACGGCGGAATACGCCGCCGCCAGGATCGCATCGGGATCGGGGCGGGGAGCGGTGGCGACCACCGGCAGATCGGCGCGCGCGATCAGCACCGGCGGCTTTCCCCGCCCAGCGGTACGCCAAGGTCCCACAACAGCACAGTGACGAGGAACCACAGGCCCGTGATCGCCATCAAAGCCAGGAACCAGATCGACCACGTCCCGCCGACGCGGTGCAAATCGCCCCACATCACCCGAGCACCTTGGCCGAACCGAATCCGGGGACGGTAAAACGACCGCCAGAAACGCTTATAGACCACCAACCCGGAGATCAGCACCCCCAGCAGGGGAATGCCGAGCAACGACACCGCGTACCAGCCGACCGGATAGACCAGCAGCCAACCGTGCAAGGCGCGGAAAAACCGTTGGAACGACGGCCCGGTCGATATCCCCTGCACCTCGCCGCGGACTGGATCGACCCAGGCGGAAACAGAGGTGCCGTCCGGAATGTCGAGGCGGAGCTCAACGGCGATATGAGAGCCGCCCCAGGACACCGAACTCACCCGCCCGTCCGGCACCGCCGCTTCGGCTGCCGCGACCAGCGCCTTGACCGGCAGGGCCGGGCCGTCAAGGCTGGCCCGCATCGCCGGATTGAACAGCCACATGATTTCGTGGCTGAACACGGCGATCGACCCGGTCAGACAGACGAAAAACAGAAACGCCCAGATCGGCATCGCCAACCAGGAATGCCACAGGAACCACAGGCGGGTCCGCGATTTAGCATCGCTCATGGAATTCCCCTGAGCCTAAAGTCTGTCATGTTGATTTTCCGCATGAAACGGCCGGGACGAGATCGCCGCCCCGGCTTGGGTCTCAGAATTTTCGCGCCAGCCGGGCGGTAACGGTCAAAGGCTCGTTCAGATAGCAACTCTTGTCATACGCGCTTTTGCTACAACTATATTCAATCTGCCTGTCGAACAGGTTCTTCACGTTCATCGAGAGCCGCCAATCCTCGACGTCATAGCGAACCATCCCTTCGTCGATGAGCTGCGGCGCGGTCGAGACATCCCCCGCCGAACTGGTGGTCCGGCCGATAAAGCGCAGGCCGCCGCCAAATCCCCAACCCGGCAAGGTTCCCCTCCTGGATTGTGTAATCGGTCCACAAGGATGCGGTATGGATCGGGGTATCGGCCTGCTGACGCCCGGCCTCACCGGCAACGGTGCTTTTGGTGACCTCGACCGGATTGTAGCTATAGGAGGCAATCGCCTTCAGCCCCTCGGCCAACCCCATGGTCAAGCCAACCTCGACCCCGCGCGAGGTCACTTCGCCGGTCTGCACATCGCAACGACTGCCGCTGCAAAAGTGGGTTTCGTCCGGGTCCGTGGTCAAAACGTTCTGTTTGACCAGATCGAACAGCGCCACGGTTGCCATAAGGTTGGTGCCCGGCGGCTCGTACTTCACCCCGATCTCGTACTGGCGTCCGGTGGTCGGTTCGAATTTCGAGCCCCCCCAGCCGCTGCCGGATTGTGGTTCGAAGGATTCGGCGTAACTGGCATAGGGCACCAGTCCGAATCCGGACTTATAGGCGACGCCTAACCGGCCGGTGAACGTGTCCTGATAGCCGCTGCCGCCGGACGTTCCTGCCAGATCCTGGCGTCCGCCGATCTGGAACACCCACTTGTCACCAAGCTCGATCTGGTCCTGGGCATACAAGCCCGGCGAGCGGATATCGCCTTTGCTGAAAGAGGTCGCGGTCGCCACCTTGTGATTGCCGTAGACCGGATTGAACAGGCTGATCCCATTATCGGTCGCCGAACCGAACAATTCATCCCGGTCCTGATACAGGTAATCGATGCCGCCCAGCAGGGTGTGCTTGGTCGAGAACAGCGACAGCTTCTTCTCAACACGGCTATCAAGCGTATAAACGTTGGCATCCTGTTTATAGGCATAATTGCCGCGGCTGATCGTCTTGCCATCAGCCTGAACGCTGCCGGGCCACGTCTGGCGGTAATCCAGTTCGAGGTTGGAATAGCGCGCGGCCACGCTGAATTTAAGCGTCTCATCGACCGCGTGTTCGGCCTGAACGGTCAGATGCTTTTGTTCCTGGTGATAGCTGTCGTAATCCGGGTCGCCCAGATAGGTCGACGGATTGGACCGTCCCGCCGCCGTGCGATAGCTCATGCGCGGCCACCAGCCCCGGCTGTCATCTTCCTGATAGACGGCGGACAGGGTGACGAAGCTGCCTTCCACCGGCTTCCAGGTCAACGAGGGGGCAAACACTTTGCGGTCGTTGCGGTCGTGATCGATCCCGTTCAGGCCGTCACTATCCTGCATCGCCGCGTTGAGGCGGTACAGCCACTGCTTGTTCGCGTCCAACGGTCCGGTGATATCGGCATCGGCACGCTTCCAGTCGAACGAGCCGTATTCGACCGACGCTTCGCCCGCCTGGGTTTCCTGCGGACGCTTGCTGACCGCATTGACGAGGCCGCCCGGTTCGTTCTGCCCGTACAGAACCGAGGCGGGGCCGCGCAGAACCTCGACGCGCTCCAGCAGAGACGAATCGATTTTCTGCCAGCTTTGACCGCTGACTTTCATCCCATCGCGATAGAAGGTGGTGGTGACGGGAAAGCCCCGCATCCTGTACCAGGAGCTTCGGGTATCGCCGGTCGCGCCATAGCTCAGATTGACGCCCGGCGTGTATTTGATGGCGTCTTCCAAGGTCTGGACATTACGCGTCCGCATCTCTTCCGCGCCAATCACGCTGATGCTTTGCGGCGTTTCCAGAATGGGGGTATCGGTTTTAGTGGCGGTGGCCGTGCGCTTGGCCACATAGCCCTGAACCGGACCATAGGCATTCTCTGCCGTCTGGGCCGTTCCCTCCACCGCGACCGGGTCCAAGATCATGGCACCGTCGGCTGATGAGCTTTCCAGCACCGCCGTCCGGCTGTCGGTCATCCGCCAGACCACGCCGGTCCCGCTCAACAAGCGGACCAAGGCCTGCTTCGCCGTCATCCGTCCGGAAACGCCGCGACTGGAACGCCCGGCCAAGGTGGCCGGATCGACTGACACCTGCCAGCCGGACTGACGGCCGAACGCCATCACCGCCGCATCAAGCGGTTGGGCGGCAATCGTGAAATCGATAGTCTCGGCTGCCTGGGCGATCTGTTGCCCGCTTTCCGTCGCCGACGCCGACGCAACGGCACCACTCAGGACCGCCAGCGCGGCCCCAGCCATCGCCACGCCCCGAAACACCCCCTGAATCACCTGAGCCACACTTGCTCCCCTCTCCTACCGTCATATGATAGTGCGACGCAATCGCATATCCAGACAGATGACGAAGCTGGGGCCGCCTTCGTTTCATCGCGGCGCACATTTTTTTCAGGAGGCAGATACGACGAGGAGGTAAGGGGTCACCTGCCGGACAACACCGCCATAAGGACCGACCAGAGCCCGCAACGCCCGTTCGGGATCAGCCAGATCGTAAAGGCCGGTGACACGACGACCGCCAAGCCCGGAATCGGTCAGCACGATAAAGCCAGAATAGTGGCGCCGGATCGAATCGACCACGGCCGACACGGTCTGGTCACCGGCCACCAGACGGCCCCGCCGCCACGCCGCGACATCGGCAGGATCAATCGGGCGACGCCGGACCTCGCCAGAGACCTGATCGATGGCGAGGCTTTGGCCGGGAACCAGCCGGAAATCCTCTCCATGAACGCCGACCAGGACCGATCCCTGGGTTACCGCCACCGTTGTCGTCTCTTTGCCTAAATCCACCCCAAAAGCGGTTCCGGTCACGGTCACCGTCACCCCATCGCCGCGAACCACGAACGGACGAGTTCGATCCGGCGTCACCTCGAAATAGGCTTCCCCTCGCCATAGCGAAACAGACCGATCCTTGGCGGAAAAATCGTGACTGATCGCGCTGTCTCCGCCCAGCACGACCCGAGAGCCGTCGGCAAGCTGCACCTGCCCGCTCTGCCCCGCGATGGTGACAAGATCCGCCCGCACCCGCATCACGAGGGAGGGAACCAGCGCCACGGCGGCAAGACAGGCCGCCAGAGCCAAAGCGGCATAACGCACCCGCCCTCTCCGTTGGGGAACAGCGGCAACGACGTCCGAGGGGATCGCCTCAGTCGCCTTCCAGGCTTGGCAGGCCAGACGCCACGCGACCTGATGACGGGGATCGGCCCCCAGCCAAGCCTGTAATGCGGCTTTCGTCCGCTCCTCTCCGGCGGCGTCATGCATCCGGAACAGCCAGTCCGAGGCCTGCTCGAACATGCAATCGGGAATGGGTCGATCGGGGCGGTTCATGCCATCTCAGTCCTGGGCATCGTGCAAACGGCGCATCATGTGGACCATGGCATCACGCACCAATCGGTGAGCGGTTGCGGCAGAGACGCCCAGGTGTTGCCCGACTTGCAGGAACGGCAACCCTTCGAATCGGTGCAGTTCAAAGGCTTTGCGGGTGCGTTCGGGCAGTTCGGACAGCGCCGCTTCGACCCGGCGCAGATGATCGCGCCCCACCGCCACATCTTCCGGCGACGGAACCAGGGGGACAAACCCACAAACAACCGCCTGAGCCTCCTCGCGTCTGGCTTCGGCCGACACGCGACGCACACAATCCAAAGCGGTGTTGCGGACGACCCGGTACAGATATGCAAGCGGTTGACGCAACGCGCCATCTTCCGGCGCGCACTTTGAAAAACGCAGGTATGAATCCTGCACCACATCTTCCGCCCGCGCCCGGCAGCCGACGATTGGGGTCGCGTAATCCACCAAAGCCGAGCGATGATTTATATAGAGGTCGAGTTTTATCTTGTCGTCGCTCACATCCGCGTCCACCCAGGCTGCCACGCAACGACAGCCCGCTTCCACACCAGGGAAGAGACCCTAACAACAATGAAATTAATTATCAACATCGCCCAAAGAGGGGTGCGGTCCTACAAGCGGCGCGCATCGGCCGTATGCCACGTCCAGGCACTGCGAACGATGTCGTCCAACCGTGGGATCGCCGGGACCCAACCGAGCACCTGGGCCGCTTTGCGTGCGTCTGCCACCAGGATGGCCGCATCCCCGGCACGTCGCCGCGCAACGGAGTGCGGCACGGGCCGTTCGGCGACCGTCGCGACGCTTTCGATGACTTGGCGAACCGAATACCCTTCGCCGTTACCCAGGTTGAACGCCTCGAACCCTTCGGCAGATTCGAGATAAGCGAGCGCCCTGACATGGGCGTCGGCCAAGTCCGCGACGTGGATGTAGTCGCGGACGCAGGTCCCGTCGGGAGTCGGGTAATCGTCGCCGAACACGGTCAGCGCCTTGGACGGGGTGGAAACGGCCTGGATGGCCAATGGAATCAGATGGGATTCCGGGTCGTGCGCCTCCCCCACTTCGCCGCCGGGATCGGCCCCCGCAGCATTGAAGTAGCGGAGTGCAACAGCGCGCAGCCCATAGGCGTGGGCATAGTCGCGCAATATCTGCTCGACCATCGCCTTAGAGGCGCCGTAAGGGTTGATCGGCGCGAAGGGAAGTGCCTCGTCGAGGGGGACGCGCGGCGGCATTCCGAAGATGGCGCAGGTGCTGGAGAACACCACACGCCCCACGTCGTGCGCCCTCATCCGATCGAGCAACGTCAGGCTGCCCAACACGTTATGCTGGTAGTAGATGTCGGGACGCCGCACGGATTCCCCAACCTGGATCAGGCCGGCGAAATGGACCACCGCCCGGGGTGCCCACTTGCGGAACACGGTGTCGAGGAAGGCCCCGTCCCTGACGTCCCCAACTTCTAACGGTCCCCAGCGAACCGCCCAATCATGCCCACCGGACATGTTGTCAACGGTAACCGGCAGGTATCCGGCGTTCGCCAAAGCCTTGCATGTGTGGCTCCCGATATAGCCCGCACCTCCGGTGACGAGAATCGTCTGCGTCATATTTTAAAAATCCTTGAAGCTCCGCCTCACACAAGGGCGGAATTTACCGAATTAACAATGAACACAAATTCAATAAACGTTCTTTCCCGCGACAGCCATTATCGTTCTAAACAATATCTCGACATCGAAGAATACCGACCAGTTCTCCATGTAATAGAGGTCACACTCTACCCGTCTCAATATCTTCTCTTCGGTGTCCGTCTCGCCCCGCCAGCCCCGGACCTGGGCCCAGCCGGTAATGCCCGGCTTGACCTTGTGCCGGGCCGCGTATTCGCACACCACTTCCTCGAACAGACGCCCAGCAGCCTTGGTGTTCGTCGCATGTGGCCGGGGACCGACCAGCGACATGTCGCCCGAGAGAACGTTAAAGAGTTGCGGCAGTTCATCGAGGCTGGTCCGCCGCAACACGGCACCGACCCGAGTGATGCGCGGATCGCGCCGGGTGGTTTGAGTGTCGCAATTAGCGTCACGGGCCTCGTGATACATCGAGCGGAATTTGTAGACCCCGATCAGAGTGTTGTTGTAGCCGTAGCGGTTCTGACGAAACAGAACAGGCCCGCGACTGTCGAGCTTGATCGCAATCGCGCACAGCACCATCAGCGGAGACGCCAGCAACAAGGCCAGCCCGCCGAAGACGAGATCCTCGATCCGCTTCAGCAACGCCCCCCAGCCGCTGATCGGCTTGGAATAGACGTCGAAAACGGGGACTCCGCCAAGGCGACCGAAGCCGCGATCGAGGAAGTGATGGCCGATCACGTCCGGAGCCAGCCGAATGTTGGCCGGAACTGACCGCACCCGGCTCAGGATGTCGAGCAGCCGGGTCTCGGCTCCCCATGGCAGTGCGATCAGAATCTCATCGACCCGGTTGCGACGGGAATAGGCGACCAGATCGTCGACGCTGCCAAGTCGGCCAGTGCCAAGGGGGAGTTCAGGCTCACGCCCACTCCGGTCATCAAACACGCCGATCAGATGGACCCACGGTTCCTTACGCCGCTCCAGCGCCTTGATCAAACGGCTGCCGGGTTCGCCCGCGCCAATGATTGCCACCGTGCGGGCGATTACCCCCCGGCTCGCCCCCACCACCAGCGCCTTGTACAACGCCACCCGGACCCCGCACATCAGCAGGATGCCCCAGGCCACGGTGTTCAGTGGCGCTTCGAACGGCCACCAGAAATCCTCGGTCAGATCGGCCGCCCACAAAGCGAGCCATTCCAGCAAGGCCACCGCGCTGCTGTTGAACAGCAGGCGGCTGATCTGTGACACCGGGTTCCCGATCTGCTTATGGCTATAGCCACCCGACGCGACCATCAAATAAAGCGTACTGGCGACGAACACCGCATCGGTCAGCTTCCAGACCTTCGCGGGCATCCCCGAATACTCGGACGCTTCCAGGTATGACAGCCGAAAGAACACCGCCATCAGCACGATATCGGCAATGGCGGTGATCACGACGATCGAAACCCCGGCAAACGACGCCCCGCGGTAGGTTGCGATGGCGGGGATTTGCTCAGAACTCGTCCGCTCCCTCACGTTCACCGGCTGTCCTCGCTGCTTAGAGGGTCTGGAAGACCTGTTTGGCGGTCTCGATCCCCGGATAGGAGGTGTTCCCCTCCAAGGCCTTTTGCAGATGAGCTTTCGCCTCGGCCTTGCGGTCGGCCCCCAGCAGGATCATCCCGATGTGATAGTGAACCTGCGGCGGCATCTGCTCGGCATTCATGATCCGATTCGCCAAAACCAGCGCCTTGCTCTGGTCCCCTTTGCGGAAGTAGACCCAAGCCAGCGTATCGAGTTGCATCGGATTGGATGCCCCCTGGAACCGCTCGGCGAGTTGGCGCGCCCGTTCCATCGCCACCGGGTCGTTGGCCTTGTAATCGGCAATCAGCTCGGCCGCATTGTTGGCGGCAAGGTCAAGCCCGGGGTTCCGCGCCAGCAGATCCTCGTAAATCGCCAGCGCTTCCTGGTGCCGCCCCTCGACGCTGTAGATATCGGCGAGCAGGATCGGCAACGGGACAGACGATGGCACCGCCGCGATCCCCCGCTTGGCGACATCAATCGCCTCCGCGACCTTTCGATCCAGCAGATAGAGGCGGGTACGGTCGAGATAGGGTTCGGCGCGGGCTGGGTTCTGGGCCAGAGCCCGATCAAGTTCGGTGGCGGCCTTGTCGCGCAAACCGCGCTGGAGATAGATTTCACCCAGAACAGTGGCGACGAACGGGCTGTCGGTGCGAAGCGTGTCGATGAAGTGCGATGCCGCCTCCAGCCGGTTCTGGCGGGAATAGGCCCCGACCAACGCGGCCAGCGCGTGTTCGGCCAACGGTGAGTCGGGATCGGCGCTCACCACGCCGGAAAACAGACGCACCGCGTCGTCGAGCCGGTCTTCAGCGGCCAGCGCCTCGCCGCGCAGATACTGTGCGGTTAAATGCTGCCCGTCGAGTGCTTCCAGGCGGTCGATCGCCGCGATGGCACCGACGAGATCCTTCTGTGACAGCTTGACCCGGGCCACGCTTTCCCAGGCGACAGCAAAGCTCGGATGGGTCTTGGTCACCTGATTGAGGAGATCAAGCGCACGGGCGGTATCGTTGTTGACGTTATAAAGCTGGGCAAGACGGACCCGTGGGGTCGGATCGAGCGGCAGCGAATCGACCAGATGGGCCTGGGTGTCGATTGCCAAATCGATCCGCCCCTGCATCAGCAAAGCTTCCGACAGCAGGCTCAGCGCCTCCTTGTCACTGGCCTGCTCACGCAGGATCGCCCGCAAATCCGACACAGCACTCTGATACTGGCCCTTGTCAAAAGCCATTCCGGCCCGCAGGAGCAAGGCCTGACGGTTGGTCGGCGCCTTTTCGAGCACGGCGGCAACCAGCCGCTCGGCCAAGGCACGGTCGCCGCGGGCAAAGCTGATCCGGGCCAGCGAGGCGCGGGCGGTCAGGCCAGGGGTCTGAAACTCGTTGCGGGCGACGATCTGCTGCAACAGATCGATCCCTCTGTCGATTGCACCATGCTTGATATAGAGATCGGCCAGCCAGAAATATAACTCGTCCTTCTTGGGGGCCTGGGCGAGATACTGGCGCACCTCCTTCTCGGCGACATCCAGGCTGCGATTGTCGCTGAGAAAGACGACCAGCCGCTGTTTCAGCGGCCAATCACCGTCGGGATCGGTAATCCCGCTGCGGAGCGTTCCCTCTGCCGCATCGATCTGGCCCTTCTTCAAATAGAGATCGACGAGTTCAAGCCGATAGCGGACTTCTCCGGGGCGCAACTGGAACAGGGCGCGATAGGCTTCCTCGACTTTGGCAAATTGGTCGAGCCGCAGGAACAGGGCGATTTTCAACTGTTGCAGAGAGGGTTCGCCCGGATGCTTGGCAATCCCCTCCTCCAGCACCGCTCCCGCCTTGGCCCCATCGCCCAGGGCGGTGTAAAGGCCGGTCAGAACCGAGATCGCGGTGATGTTGCCGGCATCCTTGGCCAAGGCAAGGCGGGCCTCGGCCTCGCACCCCGCGTAATCCTTATATCGAAGCAGGAGAGCGGCCCGCAACGCATGGGCTTCGACATTGTCCGGGTCCTTGGCCAGGACGTCGTTGATCCGAGTTTCTGCTTCGCCATATTGCTCGGCGGCAAGAAAGTACTGCGCCAGCTTGAGGCGAGCCGGGCCAAACGCGGCATCCTGGCTTTCGGCGGCGGAGAAAGCGGCAAAGGCATTGCGCAGATCGCCCTGGGCCTCGTCGACCAACCCCAGCCGATAGCGCACATCGGGATCGCTCGGCTTGATCCGCGCCGCGTTCTTGAACTCGATCCGCGCCTTGTCGAACTCACCACGGGCAAGAAGATCACTGCCGCGCCGCAAATATTTCGCCTCGCGATCACCGGCATCGTCACACGCCGCCAGAGGAACGCAGAGCAGCAAGAGGGCGGCGGCTATCTGCGTCGCTCGGTTCTTCGTCATGGTTGAGGAATCCATCGATACGAGGTTACGAGGAAAAGGGACCGGCCAAAACGGCGGGGACGCGCCGACTAACAGGACTCGCCGGATTGGGAAGAAGCGCTGTCACCAGACAAGACGGCCGGTCCCGAGACCGTATCGACGATGTCCTGCATCAATTGGACGGCAGACTGCTCGACGGTGACGGCGCGGCGAATCGCCTGCGAAACCTTGGAGAGCAGTTCGACATCGGTCGCAGCACTCGTCTTGCAGCGATTGGGCTGGGCCAGACGATCCGTCAGCGACAATAAAATATTGGCGAGGTCACCAAGCTGGGGAGACGCCGTGGCAGGAATCCGGGCGCGAAACCCGCTGGCGGTCTTGGCGAGAAGATCAATCTGGGACCCGAACGCATCACCGTGACCTTGGCCCCGGAAGGTGGCATGCGCCACGCCAGACAACCGTTCCAAGGTGCGGGCATGAGCCTCGACCTGACGGTCTTCCAATTCAAAACACGCCACGTCGACCAGCCGTTGCACCGACGAATCGTCCATCCCCCGAGTGACCTTGCACAACAGGGTGTTGGGAACCTGGATCAGGCCAGAAGGATCGGCAGCATCGCGGTCGGCTGATCGTCGGCTTGGCCCGACAAAATCATGGCTGGTGGCAAACATTTTCCGGGATCGCGTGAAGCGCTCGATACTTCCGAAGAGCCGGTCCTGCGACACCGGCTTACGCAGCAGATCGTCGATACCGGCATCAATCAGTTGTCCCACCGTGTCCCGCGTGGCATCGGCGATCGTCGCAATCACGATCACGAAGGGATTTCGCCCCTCATGATGGCGTCGGATACGGCTGGTCACGCCGAGCAAAGCATCACCGGCGGTATCAACATCGTAGAGCAACAAGTCGATCAGACTATCGTCAAGATAACGCATCATCGTCGAAACATTGTCGCAGGATCGGACGTTGCCGATCCCAAATGCCCGGAGAGCCTCTTTGAGAGAGTTGGTCTGGTACGGGTCATCGCACACCACCAACCGCACATTCTCATAGGCTTTCCCCATCGGTGCTCCCTCCGCCGATAACATTCGGTCAAACACACATTCTTTTCATTGCGCGACTTAGCAAAATTCAGACCAACCCTCTCCTTCCGCGACTTTCCGCCAGCCCTGACGGACCACCCCACCCACAGGTGTAAAGAACCCTGACGAAGAAGCATGTTTTCGAACGAAATCACGCGCATTTTGTCAGAGTTGTTTACACCTCTCTCTCCTCCGGAACCGGAGAAGCGCAGGAAACCCGCATTGAGGGCGGCTGGCATCAAACTTGCTTTTAATGGGGCGAGAAGGGCCAGAGTTCCGCCGCAAGCGGACTCGATAGCCCCCATAACATCACGGTACGGAGGGGCTTATGAGAAACTCGTTTACGCGCTTGAGGCTCTCTGCCATCGCACTGGTTGCGGCGATGGCGTTTGCCTGGAGCGGGGCCGCGCAGGCGGTCACGGTCAACTTCGCCGAAAGCATTATCGGAGTAGGTGATGGCTACCAATCATCCTTCGACGGAACCCTATATAGCTCCAAGATAGGCAATTCTCCGACGAACTACGGGCTGAGCAGCAGCTCAAACACCCTTTCGGTTGGCTCGAATGTGGTGTTTACGCCCGTTGACGGAGCCTCGCCCTATAGCCTGGGGGTGGATAACGGGTTTAGCGGGGTCTACACGTTCACGCTTCCGTTTAACGCCAAAACCAGCGTCTCGATCCAATTCAATACGAACCGGCTCGACGAACTCCGAATCACCGGCATTACCCTGAAGTCGGGGACCACCGAATACGACCTGCACAACGTCGCAGGCACGAAGGATCTTACCCTCGCCACCGCCAATTTGTTGGGCAGCGGGACGTACAGCCTGTACTACACCGTCGCTACCGGCACAGGGTTTAATAAAAGCTCGTCCTTCTCCGGTACGGTGTCGGCGGTGCCGCTGCCGGGCGCGGCCCTGCTGTTCGGCTCGTCGCTGCTTGGCCTCGGCGTCTTCGGCCGACGCCGTCAGCGGCAACGCAATCGCGAGGCCGCCCGCGTCGGTGGCCTCGGAGCCCTTGCCGTTGTCCTGGTGATGGGATTTTCGGGTACAGCGAAGGCAGCAAGCTATAGCGACGTTCTCGAACTGAACAGCGGCAATCCGCTTTCGGCCTCCACCACCGAGTTGGTGTACACCGGCACGGTCGGACCGAAATCCAGCGCGATGACAGGTCGCTATATTTCCGACGTTTTCACCGTCAATAAAAAGGGGGCGGTAACGGCGAACAAAACCGACAGCAGCAACATCACAACCTTCAATCTGAAGTTTCAGCTGTCTCAGGCATCAAATCTCGTCGTCACTCTGACCGACAACATTTCAGGAACTCTCCTGAATGGATTGAAGTATGACACGATCACCCTGAATGGGCTTACGGGGAAGATCCTTGCTCTCCCCAATCCGAACAATTCGATCGTCGTCAGCTTCTCTAATCTGCTCGCCAACACTCTTTATAATCTGGCGGTGACCGCGGGCAACAACACCACGATCCGCACCGTGCAGGTCAGCGCGGCGGTGTCGCCGGTCCCGATTCCTGGTGCCGTTGTCTTGTTCGGCTCGGCCCTGCTTGGACTGGGCGCCTATGGACGGTTCAATCGCGCCAGAAAGGCCGATTGAGTTGCCATCGAAAGATTGGCGGACACGAAAGGCGTCTGGCGCAGACAGGCGCCTTTCGCTTTTGTATTTCTTATTTATATCAATTTTTAGATGCAGGTAACAAGCAGCGCTTTTTAACCACAGGGCGATATTGTCTGTTCGAAAATTCTGTTTTTATACTATACTTACGGGCGATCCAAAAGGATGATGGTCCGGGAACTGGCTACCCTATCGACGTAATCTGCACGCACGGCTCGGTTTGCGCATATGAGGGGGAACGATGATCGTGACGGGAAAACAACATATTCGGCTCAAAAACAGCACGGTGCTGATCGCTGATCCGATCCCCTTTTTCCGGATGGGCCTGCTGGCGATGCTCCGCCGCTTCGCCCCTACACCGCACGTGCGCGAGGCAGATTCCATGAGCGCCACGAGGCAAGCGCTGCGGCAGGATTCGTTCGATCTCGTCCTGCTTGATCTCAGTTTCGCACAGACCGAATCAGCCCGGTTGCGCGACGACCTTGATGCCGCCGGACACCCCCCGCTCATCACATTCTGCGACGCCCCCAGCCCGGCACTGAAGAGTGTTGCGCAGTCCGTGGGCGCGGCGGCGATCTTCTCTCGCACCGAACAGACGCAGACCGTCCGGATGGCCGTGGAAAACGTGCTTGGCCCGTCCAACACGGCTCCCTCCCTTGCGATGCGCGACCAGAGCTTGGACAGCGACGCCACGACCGGCTTGACCGAGCGCCAGCGCGAAGTCCACCAACTGATGCTGATGGGGCTTCCCAACAAAGAAATCGCCCGACGCCTTGGCCTATCCCCCAATACGGTCAAGGTACACATGACAATCATATTCAAAAAATTGGGAATCGCATCTCGTTACCAGGCTCTTGCGCCCCACAGCTTGCTGTGAATAGATCAAATATCAAAACGCATTTCATGCGCATCAATTTACGACCGCATGAGTATCTTCATTAAATTCAATTTTTAGCTTTATTATTTTAAGCTAAAACAACCCAAAACCTCACATTCACTAGATGAATTTATACAAAGACTAATCCATCATGGCTATATTCGTAATTTAAGACGAATTGTACCTTTTCCAGCAGGCTTCGGCGGAGGGAGCAGACACCCTCCCTGGGAGTTATGTTCATTGCCGCAAAATTCAGGAATCCATTGGGGGCGAGGTTTGCGGGACGGTCCAAAAGACGACCTGAGACAAGCTGGCAAGAAATGCCCGATTACATTAAAAAAAGCTGATTTTCACATGCGGTCCGCTTTAAGCTCATTGGGGCCGCAGCCGGTTTTTTATTTCCGGCACGTACATTGATTTCCGGCGCGGCGGAGCGCCACTTTTCCATACAGACTTCACGCCGACAGCGGAGACCCCCTGTCGGCACGATGCTCCCCCCAACGATACGGTCACGCTTTGGGCGATATCTCCGCCCCACCCGTGACGTGAAAGGGGGGGATGGGCGATGGACCTGAGCATTACGATCGGACTTCCGGTCGATAAGATCGAGCTGTTTGGCAACGCCCTCTGCGCGGCACTCTATTTATGCATTGTCGCCGCCGCCGCGCTCAGCGTCTCGATGGGACGCGGTCGCTTTTTTCTCGCCTTCGGCTGCGCCTGCACAGCGATCTCGGCCTGTGGCGTGACCGCACGTCTCGATTTTGCCCTCGCCCTCCCGCTCGAAACCGCACGAACCTGGGCGTTTCTCCTGTTCTGCGCCTGCCAGCTCCCGATCGACCGATTGGTGCCGTCGCGCCGTCTCTGGCGCATTCCCTCGGGACTGAGAATCCCGCTTGCCATCGTTCCAGGCGTGATGGCCGGGGGGCTGATGCTGACCGCAGGCACAACGACTGCTTTGATTCTGTTTAATCTTTGGCAGATCACCGTTGATATCCTGATCCTGCTGATGCTGGAAAATCTGCTCCGGAATATCGAGCAGACACCGACACGCGGTCTGCGTCTGGTGGTTCTGGGGATAGGCGGGCTGACGATTTTTGACCTGATGATCTGCGTTTCAGGTCTCACCACCGGGGGCATTCCGTCCCTGTTCGTTGTCGCCAGAAGCTACATCCTGTTCGCGCTCGGTTTGCCGCTCGCTTTTGCCACCTTGTTGGTGCGCGGATGGGGCAGCAACTTTCAGATGTCCCGCTACGCCGTATTCCATTCCACCGCCCTGGTTGGCGGCGGCTTCTATCTGGTCAGCACCTCGGTGGCTGGTGAGGTGCTGCGCAATCGGACCGGCGATTGGGGACTGACTCTCGAGATCACCTTCATCACCACCGCAACAATCTTGCTGATGATTCTGATTCAGTCGGCATCGTTTCGCGCCCGGATGATGGTGTTCATTTCCAAGCATTTTTTCCGGCTGAAATACGATTACCGTGAAGTCTGGCTGGCCTTCATCCGCAAGATGGCCGGGCCGCACCAGAACCAAACGCTACACGAACGGACGTTGCGGGCGGTTGCGGAATCGGTCGATTGCCGGTCCGGAGTGTTGTGGACGTTCCAGGATGCGATCGATGCGTTTACGCCGGTCGTGCATTGGAACATTGATGGGGACCTTCCTGTCATTCCCTCCGACGACCCGTTGATGAACTTCATGGTCCGCACCGGATGGATCATCGACATCAACGAATGCCTGACCTATCCGGAAATTTACGACGGACTATCCCTTCCCCTCTGGTTTTCCAGCCAGCGCGACCAGTGGATTATCGTCCCGCTGATCCATCATGAAGTACTGGAAGGCATGATCGTCGCAGGCCACCCGACCACCGCGCCATCAGCGCTGGGGTGGGAGGATTTCGATCTGCTGAAGACCGTCGGCGCTCAAGCCGCCGGTTATCTGGCCGAAGAGCGCGCCTCCCGCGCCCTCAATGATGCGCGTCGCCTTGCCGAGTTCAATCGCCGGTTCGCTTTTGTCGTTCATGATATTAAAAACGTCGTGAGCCAGATGTCGTTGATGTTGGAAAACGCCCACACCTTCGGCCATGACCCGGAGTTTCAGCGGGATATGCTGCTGACCACGGCCAGTTCGGTCGATCGGCTGCGCGGAATGCTGGCTCAACTTGGGCAGGAAGGGGCACGCCGAGCCGAACTCATATTACAGCCGACCTTCCTCGGCTCGTTCGCCGCCCAGGTGTTTGAGCGCTGGCGCAAATCCTTCCCCCGCCTCCAGTTGATTGATGCTTCGGAGCCGGTGCTGGTGGATGCTTGCCGCGACAAGCTGGCCTCGGTGATGGATCACCTCGTTCAAAACGCAATTGATGCCGTCGGGCCGGACGGCTCGGTATCGATCGTCATCCGTCCCGGCCACAGCGATGGAATCATCGAAATCATCGATGACGGCCCGGGGATGAGCCAGGACTTTGTGCGCGACCACCTGTTCCGCCCATTCGAAACCAGAAAACCAAACGGCTCTGGCATTGGCGCGTTTCAGGCATTGCGGATGATGCAAGACATGGGGGGCGCCTTGACGTCGAAAGCCATCCCGGAGCCGGGACAACCATGAGACTTCGCCTGAAGTGCTGCGAGGTTCCCGCTTCGCCCAATCAAGAGGACAGGAATGGCCGAAGACTCTCTGCGCAGGCCTAGGATTCTCATCGTCGAGGACGATCCCGGATTGCGCACCCAGTTGCGCTGGACACTGTCGGACTACGACCTGTTGCCGGCCGAGGATCGCGAGTCGGCGATGACCTTGTTCCGACGCGAGGAACCGCCGCTGGTGATTCTTGACCTCGGTCTGCCGCCTGATCGTGACAACGCCAGCGAAGGCCTAGCCACCTTGCGCGAAATCCGCGCCCTGCGCCCAATCACCAAGGTGATTGTCGCCACCGGGAACCAGGAGCGCGAGAACGCTCTCGAGGCGATCAGTATTGGTGCCTATGATTTCTACTCAAAGCCGGTCGATCCCGACGTGATCAAGGTGATTATCGAACGGGCCTGGAACAGCTATCAGCTTGAGGAGGAGATCACCCACCTGCGCGACGGGTTGCAGGGGGGCAAGGATTTCGACGGTCTGGTCACCGCCTCGCCGGAGATGTTGAAGGTCGTCAATCTGGCACAGCGTGTCGCCCGCTCCGACGTCGGCGTCCTGATTACTGGCGAAAGCGGGACCGGCAAGGACATCCTGGCCCGCGCGATTCACGCCTGGAGCCCGCGTAAAGACAACCCGTTCGTCGCGCTTAATTGTGCCGCGATCCCCGAGACTTTGCTGGAAAGCGAACTGTTCGGCCATGAGAAAGGGGCGTTCACCGGCGCGGTTGCCCGGGTGCATGGCAAGATCGAACTGGCCGATGGCGGCACCTTGTTCCTGGATGAAATCGGCGACATGCCTTTGCCGCTTCAGGCCAAGTTGCTGCGCTTCCTCCAAGAAAAAGTAGTCGAACGGATCGGTGGGCGCAAATTGCTTTCCGTCAACGTCCGAATTCTCGCCGCGACCAACAAGGACCTCGTCGCAATGATGCGCGAGGGCGGCTTCCGCGAGGATCTCTATTACCGGCTGAACGAGATGGGGCTCATCGTTCCGCCATTGCGGGAGCGGCCGGGCGATGCGGTGCTGATCGCCATTCATCTGCTCAAGAAACTAAGTTCCGCTTTCGAGTCACCGCCCAAGGGCTTCACCCGTGACGCCCTTGCCCGCATCGCCTCTTATTCCTGGCCAGGCAACGTCCGCGAACTGGAGAACCGGATCAAGCGCGGCATCGTGCTCGCCGATCAAGGCTACATCACTCCCGAAGACCTCGACTTGCCGGAAGAGGGCGAGACGCGGGATGTGCTTCCCACCCTGCGTCAAGTGCGCGAGGAGGCAGAGCGCCGCATGTTGAGCCGAACCCTGGCGTTGACCGACAACAACATCCAAGAGGCATCGAAAATCCTCGGTGTCAGTCGGCCAACTCTCTACGCCCTGATGAAGGCACTCCGGATCGGCCGATACCACGCCCCCAAGGCGGAGGTCCCCGATTGATCCTGGGCCCCAGAGGTGCCGCCCGCCTCACCTCAAGGTGACGCCGCGCACGCGGGACTCGCGTTTCGATAAGGACGTGTCGGGAAGGGGAATCCGATGACGACCGTGCGGTATGGAAGGTATCTCGCATGATCTTGGTGTTTCATGCCTACAGCCGGGGAAACCACGGCGACGGCCTGCTGGTCGACTTGACCCTCGACCTCATCCGGCAGGCGATCCCCGCGGAATCGGAGATCGTGGTGGTCGCGATGGACCCCGAATCCTTCGCCGATCTCCCCCACGTCGTCAGGGGGCCGGGAGGCGAAAAAGGGACCCTGGCCAAGGTGTTGGGCGCGTCAAGCGTCGCAGCGACCCTGGCGTTGAACGCGGCGTTCGGCCGGCGCGTCTCCGTGCCCGGCCTTCGGGAACTGGTCGACCGGGCGAATTTGATCGTCGGCGTCGGCGGCGGCTACATGCGCGCCGGCTCGCTCCAAGAGGGCGTCAAGGCGGCGATCGCTCACGCAGCCTTGGCAAAGGTCGCCAGCGCGGCCCCCTGCAAATCCGTGTACCTCCCGCAGAGCGTGGGGCCGTTACGGGGGAAGCTGGGACAGTTGATCCGCGAAAGCCTGAGCGGGGTGGACACGATCTTCCTGCGCGACGACCGCTCGGTGAGCGAACTTGCCCTGAGCACACGGTCCCAGCGGGTTCCCGATCTGGCGGTCATGAAACTTCTAGAAAGCGGCCTAACGAACGACATTCGCCCGCGTTACGACAACGTCTACCTGATCGCGCGCGACCTGAACAAACCGGCTCCGGTGCTGAACACCTATTACCAGCGCCTGAATGATCTGCGGGCGCTGATGCCGGATGCCATACCCGTTCTGCAATCCACCGCACGCGGCAACAACGACTTGGCGTTCTACCGGAAAATGAAATGGGGAGACAGCTTCCAATCCGTATCCGATGCGATAGAGCAAAGGGGAAAAGGTGTCGTCGTCTCGGTTCGACTGCACGGCGCGTTGCAATCCATGATCTCAGGGTGCCCATCCATTCATCTGTCTTATGAGAGGAAGGGCTTCGGAGCATATGAAGATCTTGGCGTGCCCGACTTTGTCTATAACGCGCTTTCCTTCGACCCGGGCGTGATTGCCGACCAGACCAGGGGGCTGTGCCAAAATTCCGACCCGTTCTGGGCCGCGGTGGCGGGCTCGGCCGACTCCGTCCGGGTAGCGCGTGAGACCGTAAAAGCGACGCTGGCGCACACTTACGAACGATAGCGGGGACAGAATGCGTTGTATCGCCATCATGGACGGGCGCTTTTCCTATCGGAACGGCGCCCCGGCCTCCTATCACATGCATTACGAGAATTTTTCCCGTCACTACACCAGCATATTCGAGCACTTCACCGTTGTCGGCAGAGTCTTCCCCGACGGTGACGGAACGGCTCTTCCGGTCGTCGGCGAAAAGGTTGATTTCATCGCGATCCCCTCCTACCACGGGCCGGGTCAGTTCTTGAAAGTAGCGCCGAAGATTGCCCGTCTATTGTGGCGGATTTCGAAGGAAGATGCCGCCTTCATCCTTCGGGTGCCCGGCACGCTTCCCTTGATATTCGCGATTATCGCGACAGTGCGCGGCATCCCCTATTCGGTCGAATGCGTCGCCGACCCCGCGCAACAACTGGGCGAGGGCTCGGTCCGCCACCCCCTGCGCCGCTGGTTTCGGCGGATGTTCATCGCGGGGACTCGCTGGCAATGCCGGTCGGCTGCGGCCTCGACATACGTAACGCGCGAAGCCCTCCAGACGGCATACCCACCGAAGCCGGGTCGCCCGACGTTCAGCTTTACGGACCTGGTCATCGATGAAGACTCGCTGGTCAAGCAAGAGCGTGCTCCGGACTCGTTCGACACCACCACCCCGACCATCGTCAACGTCGGCATGATGATCCAACTCTACAAAGGCCAGGATGTTTTGCTGTCGGCGCTGAGGCGGTGCCACGATTTGGGGCTGAAGGCGAAGCTCCGCCTGATCGGCGACGGCCCCTATCGGGACGACCTGGAACACATGGCGCGCGACCTGGGGCTCGTCGACCATGTGACGTTCGTCGGTAAGCTTCAAGGCGGCGCACCGGTTCGTAACGAGATCGACCGCGCCGACCTGTTTGCCCTGCCCTCCCGTCAGGAAGGGCTGCCGCGCGCGCTGCTCGAAGCGATGGCCCGCGCGGCCCCCTGCATCGCATCAGACGTGGGCGGCATACCGGAATTGCTGTCTCGGCGCTATCTGGTCCCCTCCGGCGACGTCGAGGGGCTGGCGCAAGCCATCGTCACGCTGGCCTCGAACGCCGATCGGCTGGCGGTTGCCTCCAGAGAGAACCTGGAGGCGGTTCAGGAATATCGGTTCGACTTACTCAATCAGAAGCGCCAGGCCTATTACCGGGCGGTTCTGGCTGCCGGGATGGAGCAGAGATGAGCACGCGCAAGACGGTTCTGCATGTCACCGAAGCGTTGGGCGGCGGCGTAACCACCGCAATCCTTGAATACGCCCGCAACGCGCCCCAGGTCGAGCACCACCTGCTGGCAACCCCGCGCGAATCGGTGAAGGTCGTCATCAACGAGGATCTGCCGTTCCGCCAGATTCTCCCCATGCCAAGGGGGCTTGTGCCGTCGATCCGCGCCATCCGCACGGTATTCAACCGTCTTCGCCCCGACTGGATCCATCTTCATTCGTCCTTTGCCGGAGCCTATGGCCGATTGGCCGGCCTGCCTCCCTCGCGGCTGATCTACACCCCCCATTGCTTCGCGTTCGAGCGTCAGGATGTCGCTTGGTGGAAGCGGGCGTCCTTCTTCGCGGTGGAAAACCTGCTCAGCCTCAACGGGCGGACCATCGCCGGAGTCAGCGAGCGGGAGGTCGATCTGGGGCGGAAGATGCTTGGGACCAAGGCGGCGGTCTACCTGCCCAACTTCGCCGACGTTCCCGGAGACCTAGTTCGGAAGGAACCGCCCGCCGAGGCTCCGACCCGGCTGAAAGTCGCGATGGTGGGACGATTGCAGCCTCAAAAAGACCCGCAGTTCTTTCTCGCCGTGTGGGAAGAGGTGCGCCGCCAAACGGATCGTTGCGAATTCTGGTGGCTGGGGGGGGCGAGCCCGAGGTCGAGGCACAGATGAGCGCCGCCGGAGTTCATGTGACCGGGTGGATCGACCACGCGGACCTGATCGCCGCCCTGGCCGGGATGGACGTCTACATGCACACCGCCGGTTGGGAGGGCAACCCGATTTCGTTGCTTGAAGCCACAGCGCTGAACCTTCCCATCGTCGCCCGCGCCATTCCCGCCCTTCGCTCCCTGGGCATCAGCGACCTTTGCGACACGCCGCACGACCTTGCCGTGCGGGTCCTAAGCCTGCTTCAGCCGGGTGCGTTGTCCGATGCCTTCCGCAACACCGCCACCCTCAGCGCGACGTTCACCCGTCAGGCGCAGGCGGAGGCCCTCGCCCGATTGTATGCCGAGTGAGTGATCCCGGACCAAGGAAGCCCCATATGGTTCGCCGCCTCCAGAATATCGTGAAGGGATTCGGGGGCGACGCGTTTCTGGCGCTCGTTTCGACGGCGTCGGATTCCTTTTACCAATGGGTGATGCTGATCGCGATATCGAAGTTCTGCGGCATCGATGTCCTGGGGCATTACTTGTTTGCGACGGCGCTGTTCATCCCGATGTTCCGGGGCTTCAGCTTTTCTCAACGTGAGATTAGCGCCGGAAATTTCACGATCGAACCGAACGTTATAGAGAGCTTCCAGATACGAATCTGGTCATCTGCCATCGCTTTTATCTTGTCCATCATCATCTTGTGCAGCGTCGAGAGAAGTTCTTTCATCCTAATCATTCTGTGGACATTTATTAAATATGTAGATTCAATATTTGACCTTGTCGCCGGAATCTATCAGCGGAACAAGAACTACAAGCGCATGGCCCTGTCGAGCATCATGCGCAACGCCATCCTGCCGCTCGGCACCGCAGGACTTATGCTGGGCGGCGTCGACCCGATCTGGGCGTTCACGGCGCACGGGGCGCTGATTTCCCTCATCTTGTTGTTCCTGGACCTCCCCAAAATGCGCGCATACGCGGCGGCGCAATGCGATCCCGCAGCCCCCGTTCGGACCGGTGCGGCGCTTCGATTGCCATCACGGAACCAAATCAAGATTCTATGGGAATTGGCTGGTCCTTTGACCGCTGCCTTATTCATCGCAACGTTAAATATTGCCGCAGCCCGTCTTTCCGGGCGAATTCTATTTCAACCCGAGCAAGTGGGGCTGATCGGCGGCTTCATGCAACTCGGCAACATCTTCATGCCGCTCATCACCGGCATCACCCAGGCCGCCCTTCCCCGTTTGGGGCGCGCTTACGCGGCCAAAGACGTGGTTCAGTTCGGCAAGATCAGTTTCGCCTTGTTCCTCTTGGCCGAAGCGTGCGCCGCCGTGATCTTATTTCTCGCGCTGTTGCCGGCGCGCGACGAGGCCCTGCGCCTCTTTTTTAATCCAGCCTTCGCCGCGGCAGCGGACCTGCTGTTCCCCGTGGCGATCGGCGCGTTCGTCGCCTATTTCAACGCCGCGATGGGGCCGGTCAAGATGGCGCAACTGCAATACAAGAATGAGTTCGTCCAGAATATCGTGACGTTGATTGTGCTGATGACCGCAACCCTGACCCTGGGTGCTTGGTACGGAACCGCCGGGTTGCTGTGGGGAGTCGTCCTGTCGCAAACCTTCAGGTCCATCTGGCTGTACATCACGATCAGAAGCGGCATGACGTCATTCAAGGCTTAGAGATCGTACGGAGGGGGTCATGTCTTTTTTCCGCGACATCAAGATGGACGCTGCGGCGAACTCGCACGGGGTACTCTACCTTCTATTCACCCATCCCGGGTTCCAGATGCTGTTTTTTATCGACTGGAACGGTCCTTGCGCCGCCTCGGCGCTCCCGGTCGCGTCCTTGGGCGCATGTTTCGTTGCCTTTCGGTGGTGTTGACCGCGTGCCACGTAAGCCCCCTGGCGAAGATCGCTCCGGGCATCGCGGTTCCCCACGCGACGGGGATCATCATCGGGGACGGAGTGGAAATCGAGACAGGGGTCAGAATCTACCAGCAAGTAACGCTGGGGCTCGCCAAACTTGGTGTTGATAAATTTCCCAAGGTTGGTTCTGGGACAATTCTGTATGCGGGATCAAAAATTTTGGGCGGAATCACCATCGGAAAAAACGTTTTGGTCGGTGCCAATTCCGTCGTCTTGATCGACGTACCGGATAACGCGGTGGTGACGGGATTGCCCGCACGCATCGTCAGTAAAGGATAGCCCGGATGGTTGGAATTGACAGCCCAGCGAGGCCGACGCGCTCGGGCCGCCTCGGATTCGTCGTGAACGGGTTCATCCTCGTCCTGACCTTAAGCCCCTTTCTGATCGGTGATGCCGGCGGGCAAATCGCCAAGCCGATCGCGTTCCTTTTCCTGACCTGCTCCGCTGGCCTCTACCTGATTATCAAAAGCCCCTCCCTCTACCTCCGCTACGCTCTTTGGCTCTGGTTTCTGGTTCCATTCATCCGGCGCGTTTTTGATCTCAGTTCCGGCTATTCCGAGATGAACATCTACGGCCTGGCGCCGGTGATCGTGTCACTCTTGCCCTTTATCGCCCTCGCCCGGCTCAGGGGAAGCTTTCCCGTCTGGAATCCCCTGCTTCCCAGCCTCATCGCGGTAACGTATGGCTGGGTGATCGGGGTGGTCGCCGTTGGACCAGCCCCGGCGACGTTCGCCTTGACCCAATGGGTGGCCCCCCTTGGCCTCGCCTTGCACATCGCCGGGTGCTGGCAGGAGTACGACCAGATCCGGAAGGAGATCGTTCGCGTCTTCCTGTGGGCGCTCGTGATTCTTGGGATATACGGCATGGTGCAATATGCCCTGCTGCCCCCTTGGGATTTGTATTGGATGACCCACGCGCCGATCAACTCGATCGGGCAGCCCCACCCCTTCAAGGTCCGCGTCTTCAGCACGATGAACTCCCCGATGGTGCTCGCACCGATCGTGCTGGCGGGAATATTGCTGATCTTCAACACTGCCGGTCGAATCGGATGGATTTCCGTTGGGTTTGGCTTGGCCACCCTCCTGTTATCTTTGGTCCGGTCGAGTTGGGGGGCCCTGGTCGTCGGCTTTGCGGTCCTGTGGATGCTGGTGTTCCGGTATCAACCGGCGCGCGCACTCCGCATGGGGGTGGTCGGTGGCATCCTGATCGCCTTGCTGTCGACGGTGATCGTGGCCACCCCTTTGTTCGACAAGATTCAGCAACGCTTCGATACCCTCGATTCGTACGAGCACGACGTCTCCTTCCACGCGCGGGAACGCCTGTACGCCCAGCTTAGCGAGGAAGTCATGTTCGAGGTGGTGGGTCGAGGGCTGGGAGCGGTCGGGATCAGCCAGGCGCTTTCAGGATCGAGCAACGCCAACACGACCTTCGACAGCGGTGCCCTGGAATTGCCCTTGGTGCTTGGAATATTCGGCTCCTTCCTCTACATCACCCCCTTCATACTCATCCTGGTTTCGGCGGTACGCTCCCAACATCTTGGCCGCGACCCGACCTGTCAGTCGGCAATCGCCGTGATGGCCGTCTATTTCGTGCAGATGATCTTCGCGAACCGCCTCGCCGGTCCGGCCTCGTTCGCCTTCTTTGTGATGGTGGGGCTGCTGCTGGCGGCAAAACGCCACTTCTGGCAGCAGGAAAATAAGCTCAGGCAAAATCCCAGAGCCGATTCGATTTGAATGGAAAAGGCTGTAGGGCCTTTAGCACCCGGTCAACGTCCTGCCACACGGCGAAAAGGACGCATGACCGGGCAGGACGGACTCTGAGATCAGACTTTTTCGATCAGGTTCCTGTTTTTCGACATGACGCCATAATCGGAAATCTTGTTGCCCTTCGCCCGGTTGCCCCGCATGACGTTCCCCCAGGCATCGAAGTTGGGGGGGAAGTCGTCGATGTATTGCCAGTCTCTCCCACCGTCGCTGACCACCCCGGCCTTGTGCACCGGCGCGTTGGCTCCGCACACGCCCGAACCCACGGCCTTGTAGAGCGCGTGGTTAGAGGCTCGTTCATCGCCGTCGCTAACCGTGGTCCCGGTCTGCCACGCCTGCGGGGTCAGGTCGAAGCTCATCTCATTCGAGCCGATCCACAGCCAATCGAAACGGCCATCGCTGGCGGTGCTGGAGGTGTGGGTGATGGGCCGGGTACCGGCCGGGACAGGCTGTGATGCCAACCGCCCCATCGCGCGGTAGACGTTCTTACCATCCGTCGAGTAGCGTCGGTCCAAAGCGAGTTCCAGCCCACCCTTCCACAATCGGTACTGATGGCGTTCGAGCTTTAAGCCGTAAAGCTGTGTCGGATTGGCTTGGTCGTCGGTGCAGGTGTTGTTCTCGATGACATTGCGGCGGCCGAACCCGCCAAAATTGGGGGTGACGGCGATTCCACAAAAAGACCGCGGGGTCAGCAGGCTTAGGTTGGCCTGACCATTCGAGGTGCAGATATTATCAGAGCAGTAATTTCTCTCACCAAACAAGCATATGCCGTGATAAGCGTTCTTCACGCAATTATTTTTCGTTATTTTATTATTATAACCAGTCACCGATATCCCGTTGTCACCACTACCCTCGGCAGAGTTACCAACTATGTTGTTTCCATAGCAATCGAACGTCACTCCGCACAGCTCAAGGCCATTTTTCTTCGTTTTGTTATTCTCGATAAGATTCCCATGAGCCTTGTCATTCAACCAAATGGCAAAGCCCCGGTTATTGCCGAAGGTGATTCCGCTCAACGTGTTCGAGTGAGCCTTGATTCCATTGAGGGCGATTGACGTTCCGTCGCTGTCCCACTGCTCCCCTCCGACAATTCGGCAGTTCGCAGCCTGTAGGTCGACATTCAGCGTCTTACCGCGACGGATGACGCAATTGATCACCTGGACGCCGTCATCGAAGATCCGCAAGACCGTGGAGGTTCGCGTCTTGCTCGGGAAATGCCCGTCGAGTTCCAAACCTTCGACCAGCGAGTTGGAACGCAGGTTCAGACAGACGTCGACATCGCCCTCGAAGACAATCAAGGGCCGCTTCGTGCCACCGACCCCGCGAATCTGGATGCCGGGTGAAACCTGCAAGCCTTTGGTCACGCGGTAGTTGAGCGCCGGAAGAGGCACCAGGACGGTTCCGTTGGTCCTTTCCGCCTCTTTCAGTGCGGACAGGAACGCGCTGGAATCGTCGGACACACCGTCCCCCCGCGCGCCGAAATTGGAAACGGAGAATTCGGGGCCAGCCCCTGCCGCAGCACGGGCCGGGGCCAAGCCACCCCACTCGATGCCGACGAGCCCCAGAAACAACGGCATAGCTTTCAATGCGTCGCGTCTATTCATCGCGCCATCCTCGCTAAAACCACAATTCTAGATTGCGACTTCAAATAGAGTTTGGGTTGCATATTTCTGATTTGGGAGAGCATCGCACTACAGACGATCATATTGGGACTGTTGTTGTTCCAGGTCCAGCACCATTCTACCTAGAGATCAAGTCCCACCAAAAATTGACTTTCCCGGAACGAGTGACGACCGCGCCGTGACAAACAGCACAAAAACCTCTCACACGGCAGGTCTAAGATCCAAACCGACAGGGCTCACGCTTCAGACAACGTCTTTACCAGCACATCCCGCCCCCCCTCCTCGGGCAAGGACTGGAACGGGCTGAGCCCCCCCTGTCCACGGTCAACGGCGGCATCAACCACCGTGTCAAACCCGACCCGATTCAGATCCTCGGAAAAGGCATAGAGCAGGGAGACATCGCACAACAGATTGATGAGACGGGGAATCCCGCGCGAGAAGTAATGAACCGCCGCACAAGCGAGATCCTCGAACAGATCGGGAGCGCCCCCCACGACCGACAGACGATGGCGGATATATTGCGCCGTCTCCGCGGCCCCCAGCGGATCGAGATTGCAATGAAGCGCGATGCGCTGAACGAACTGACGCAGATCGGGACGCTTCAGCGTATCGAGTAATTCGGGCTGGCCGACCAGCACGATCTGCAACATCAGATCCTTCTCGTTATTGACGTTCGACAGCATCCGCAAATCTTCCAGCATCGCCGGAGTCAGGTTCTGCGCCTCGTCGATGATCAGCATCGTCCGCTTGCCTTCGGCATAGCGGGCGATCAGGAAGTCAATGAACAGATGGTAAAGTTCGGCAGACTCTTTCCCCCGGTGATCGATCTCGAACGCCAAGGCCACCCAGCCCATCAACTGGCCGAGGGTAGAGCTGGAATTACTGATCACTCCCACGGCCGTCTCCGGCCCGGCCTGGCGGATAAAGCGGCGGATCACTGTCGTTTTCCCGGTGCCGACCTCTCCGCTGATAACGATGAACCCGGCCTGGGTCGCCAGCGCGTATTCCAGCAGATTGACGGCAAGGCGATGCCGCTTGCTCGGAAACAGGAACTCAGAATCCGGGAGCAGAGAGAAGGGCTTACCGCTCAGACCGAAATGGCTCTCATACATCCTGCTGCCTTTCTCCGGGTCGATGGGACGAAGCCCACTCAGGCCCGGTTGAACTGTCGTTCGTTCGACCCGTTGAGTACGGTCCCAATCACATTGCTGTCGCCCAGGGAATGCAGGCAATTCTTCAGATCGTCGGTTCGGGTCACCCCGTCCCGCGCTACCAGCAGGACGCCATCGACATTGGGCAGGAAGGTAATGACGTCGTCTTGGGCCAGCAGCGGCGGCATGTCGTAGATCACGATGCGGTCGGCGTAGCGGGTCTTCAACTCGTTGGCCAAGGCGATCATTTTCGGCGTACCGAGGAGTTCAGACGAATTCTCTATCGGCTCGCGAATCGGCAGAACGACCAGCCGATCGACCGGCAATTTGACCATGCAATCGGGAACCGGCGTATCGTTCTGAATGTAATCGCCCAGACCGACCTTGGGTTCGAAGCCAAGGAAATTGTGGACCATCGGTTTGCGCAGATCGAGATCGACCAGCAGCACCGTCTGCTTGACGTCAAGGGCAAGGCTCATCGCCAGATTGACGGCAATGGTGGTCTTGCCGTCGCCATAGGTCGGGCTGGTGATCGCGATCGTGCGCAGATTGGAGCGGTTCATCGCCTGCAACAATTTGGTGCGCAGCAGACGGAAAATGTCGGCCTCGCCACTGCGGGATTGCCGGGCAACGATCCGGTTTTTCTCCAACACATCGTCCGAGAGCTGCACATCGGCCGCCCGCTTCGGTCGGATTTCGACGGCAGGAGCGGGCACAGATGCCACAGGCTCCCGCACCGCGACGGCAGCACTGTCCTGCAAGGCCGCTTCTCGCAGCGATCTCGCCTTCTGGAGCGCTTTTTCGAGTCTATCCATCATCAAGCTCCGGTCGGCAGAGAGTTAGAAAAGGCCCAGGCGGTTGGCGATCACGCTCGACAGAACGTCCAGCGGCATCACCGCCCGATCGATCACGACAAGAACCACCAACACCACCACGCTGGCAGCAATCACCGCTCGCTTTTGCAAGCGTCGGCGATCATTGCGCTCTTCCTGGGTGGAGATCAGCGGCACCGCGACCAGGGGAGGCACCCCGACCAGACTGGCGAGATGATAGGTGCCGTGAATCGAGCGGCTCATCGCCTCGGCGGCCGCGACGGCACCGAAGCCCCCGACCACAGACAGGATTATGCCCGCAGCAAGGAGCAATGGACGCGGTGGATTCGTGCGCGTCGGCAGTTCGGCAGATTCGATCACGACCAGACGCTCGGCTTTGCGGCCCTGCTCCATCTGCTCGTTCATGTCGGCCGCCTGCTTCTTCTCCTTCATCTCCCGATAGCGCAGTTGTGAGTTATCGTAATCACGCGCCAACGCGGCATATTCCTGCTCGACCATCGGCGTTTCGGCAACCAGACGCTCATAATGCTCGCGCTGCTTGCGCAGAGCATCGCGTTGCGCCGAAAGCGCCTGAAACTGGCTGTCTGCAGCCTGCAACTGCGACACCAGCATCAGATAAGCCGGGTTGTCGGCGTCTTTCTTCACCGTCCCCTGTTTACCCGCCACCCGGTCTGCCGACGCCGCCTGCCGTTCCAGAGCCCGCAACTGAGAGCGAAGCGAGGTAACGTCAGGATGATTCGTACCGTAGGTCCGCTCGGCGGCGGCAAGGTTGGCGCGCATGTCGGCGATTTGCGCCGACAGAGTGTCCCCATCGGCGGCCACACCGGATTCGGCGCGCAACGCATCGATTTGTCGTCCCAGCTTGACCACATCGGGATGGCTTGCCCCGTACTGTCCCAACAATGTCGAGTAACGCGACTGCAACGCCTTCAACTGGATCGCCGGGGTGGTCAAAACCTGACCGTCGGCGATCACCCGGGAATAGGGATCGACCGAGGCAAGCTGAGACCGCAATGCCCCACGCGATTGTTCCAGCGCGTTGAGCTGCCGATCAATGTCTTGGAGACTGACTCCGGTGGTCGCCGCCATCTGCTGGTTGAAAGCCAGTGCCTCTGGCCGAGAGTGCGGATGTTGGCGCCGGAATTCGGCAACCTTACCCTCTTGTTCCGCCATCGAGCGCTCCAGCACATCGATCTGCGTCGCAAGAAAAGCTGCGGTTTCACGCGCCTTGGTGCGCCGCTGCTTCAGATCCTCATCGAGGAAACGCGACACCAGTTCATCAGTAACCTGCTGGGTAATCAGTGCGTCGGAGTACTTGAACGAAATCGTAAAGGCGATTGCCGCCAATTGCCCCGCCGACATCCGCGACGCCGAGGCCGGATTCGACAGTTCGGTGCTGACCAAATCAAGCTTGATCTTCTTCCTCATTTTCTCGACCACTTCAGTGATCGGGGAGATTTCTCGCTCGTTCTGGTAGAGATTGAATTTAGTGATAATTTCGACCAGGGTCGATGTCGCGGTCACCTTCTGTTGAATCTGCTGAATGCGCTGGTCAGCCAACGCTTCCATGAAGCTCACCGCGTTCGCACCCATCGGGGCGGTCACGCCTTCGGGGATATCGGGGGCCTGAATCTGGATCGTCGCTGAGGTCCGATAGGTCGACCACATCGCCGAGAAAATCACCGCGCCCAAAAGGAGGACGCCGAATGTGACGAGGAACTCGACCTTCCGCCGCATTAAGATCGAGATATAATCGTGAAGATTATAATTTTCCATCAATCACACCCCGAAAATGATCGAATAAAATTTCGACCTACAGGCCAAGCTCGAAAGAAGACGAGTTACAAATCAAGTTAACCATAAAAGACTGAGACTCAGATATATCACCCGCCACTTCTTTTTGCTGGCGATAGCGATAAGAAAGACCGACATCAATTTTATCAAAAATGCGATACAACAATTTCGGCGATGCCGTCAGGTAAACCTTCTCATTACTCCCGCCCTGACTTCCAGATAACTCGGTAACCTTGTAAGTGGTGTCGAGTTTCAAGTTCACCCGCGGCGACAGGGTATGAGTCAGCGACAAAGACACGCCGGTTGCTTGGTTCATCGTCCCATCGCCCGACGGCGATGGCTGGCGGTTGAGGGCCAAGGTGATCTGGTCCTGCTGGTCGCGATAGGTCAGGGTCGAATCGAACACCAGATCGCTCGACGAACGCTCACTCTGCCCCACCGCCCCAGATGCTTCGACCGATGAGGTCATCTGCTGAATACCGACCAGAGCGCTAATCGTCAGGGTTTCGGAGAGCTTGCGCTCCCATCCGGCCATCGGCGCGACGGTATCGACCGTCGAGGATGGCCCGGTTCGGGTCTGGAACCGCGACATCCGCACCGTGGCAAGGCCGGAATTGCGCTCATCGAAGGCATGGGCAAGGCGGGGGGAGAGCCCCAACACCTCGTAATTGGTGTAACGCTTGGTGTCGCCATAGGTCGATCGAACGTAAGTCCCGCCCACATTCACCATATCCTGCGGGGTCAACGCCACCCCAACCTCCGGCCCCAGCGAAACCGTGGTATGGCGAATTCCGGCGATGTTGATGCCACTGCCCCCTAACTCGCTGGTACGGGTGGTGTCATAATCGAGAGAGGCGTTCATCGACGCCGTCCACAACGTGCCAACCCACCGCGACCTCAGAGCACCGAATAAATCTTCGGAATCAAAACCTTTGAGGTCGTAGCGGTTAACGTCGCCCCGAAGGTCCAGTTGGTTGGTGACCCCGGGCAGATCGGCGTTGATCAGCAGCTCCGGCGACGTCACCGACCCCATCGCGGCCTCATGCTCCCGCGCCGACAAAAGGGGATTGTTGTCGTACTCAAGCGTTTGCGAGAGTTTGCCCTGGACCCGAAGAGGGTCGGCCAGAGCATCGCAAAACGGGATCAGGACAAGAACACCAGCAACAATTAGATGAGGAAGAGGCCGATACTTACGCCCACATCCTGAACGTACAAGGGGGGGCGTCCGGTCCATGTCCTAGAAGAGGCTGGCGGTGGGAACCACCACCACATCGCCCGGTGCCAGAACGATATCCTGATCAAGCGATTCGCCGCGGACCACATCGTCATAGGGGAAGGGAATCGCCACTTGGCGATCACCATCGCGCCGAATCACGATAATCCGGCTTTCAGAGGCATACGGGGTCAGACCGCCGGCCTGACTGAGCGCCTGCATCACCGTCACCCGCCGCCCGACGATCTGCTCGCCCGGCTTGGCCACTTGGCCGATCACATTGACGACATTCCCGAGCGCTGCCTTGACCGACACCGTGACGTATGGGTCGCGGATCATTGATTCGAGCCGGGCCTTCACCTCATCCCGGATTTGCAGCGCGGTGCAACCACGAGCGTTGATGTCGCCGACCAGGGGAAAGGAGATCTTGCCATCCGGAAGAACCAGCACTTCGCGGTCAAGACCATCTTCCTTCCACACCGTGATCTGAAGGACGTCGCCGGGATTAACGGTGTAGTCGGTCTCGGCCGCCTGAGCCGCACCAATCATGCACGCGGCGGCCACGAAAACCGAGGCGAGGAGAGAGCCCCCGGAATGACCCTTACGACGCCGAGCAACGGCATGTTTCCGAAGCATTCTCATCAGCCCTCTTCAGACGACCAAGCGCCGCACAGACCTCGACAACGAGAAAAGCAACCCAAAGGGGTGACGACGCCACCCTCCAGGCAAACCTTCCACGCGATTAACTCCCAATTTTTTATCATATCTGGCAATGCCGACGAAAGGCACCACACCTAATCAAGGTGGATTATTGCCCTGTCAAAATCCCATGATATTCTTTGAGGATTATCCACAAAGTGCCAGATGGAAGTCTTTGATGGTGACCGCATCAACGCTTCATACATCTGGATAGCCACTTTATGCGGAACCTGGAGCTCGGTGCTGCACTATCGTAGCCCGATTGAGCAGAGTAGGTTTGCTCAAAAATGATTTTCAGACGAGTTCTACTCACAGGGACTGCGATCACTGCTTTGTTATTCGTCTTTTTTGCCGCGGCGAGCAGCCATGCGGAGACGGACTATTTGTGCCTGAAGCGCTGCGTAGAGGCGGGAACAGCATCTTCTCCGTGTATGGCCCAATGCACCTATCAGCGGGCACCGGCGCCGACACAGGCCCCCTTGTCTTCCCGTCAATTTTCGGCACCCAGGCCAACACCTTCGAACGTCATCCTCCCAAGCAAGGACAGCCCCGAGAACGGAACCGCCAACAGCCCCACGGCCAGACTGGGCAGGGCAAGCGGAACGACCGTCCAGTGCATCAGTTCCTGTGTCCAGAGCGGTTATCAGCGCGATCTCTGTCGTCTGCGTTGCCCGGAATGAAACGCTGATGGCCCGCGACCATCAACCGCCCTCTCCGACTGCCTGGCCCGGATTCGCGGCGGTTTCCGTCGCCACAATCCTTACCGTCGTCGCCTTCCTGCGCCCTGCCAGAGATTTGATCCAATCCTGGAGCGCCGCGGAATATAGCTACGCCTATATCGTCCCGGCCATCGCCGCACTGATGCTCTGGCATATCCTCGCCGAGCATCGTCCCCGCCCAATCCCGGCCTGGACCGGCAGCGCGGTCGTTTTGGGCGGCATTATCCTGCTCGTCGTCGGCGAATTGTCGACGCTACGGCAGATTGCCCATTACGGGCTTCTCGCGACCCTCACCGGGATCGGTCTCACCTTCCTCGGGCATCGTGCGATGCGCCTTGCCCTTCCGGCCTTCGTCTACCTGCTGTTCGCCATCCCCCTGCCGCCACAACTGCACAACAGCATGTCGCTTGACATGCAATTGTGGTCTTCGACCCTGGGCGTATGGCTTCTCGACGGGCTTGGCCGATCGGTCTTTCAGGACGGCAACGTTATCGACCTTGGCGGCTTTAAGCTCCAGGTCGTCGACGCTTGCAGCGGGTTGCGTTACCTGTTTCCCCTGCTCAGTTTCTCCTATCTGGTCGCCTACACCTTATCCGACCGAATGTGGAAGAAGGCGGTGATCCTTCTGTCTGCGCTCCCGATTACGATCGGCATGAATGCCCTGCGCATCGCCATCATCGGACTCACCGTCGATCTGTGGGGGATCGAGATGGCCCAAGGGGTGCTGCACGATTTCGAGGGATGGACGATCTTTGCCGGGTGTACGGCGATTCTTCTCGCCGAAGCCTGGGTGTTGTCGCGGATCGCCGGGCGCGGGACGTTCCGCCTCGACCTGTTTACCCGGCCCGAGGGGAAGCTCCTCGATGGCCCGGTGCGGCTAAACGGACCCGGATATGTCGCCCTCTGCGTCTTGAGCGCGGCGGCGGCATTGTCCGTCTCCGGCCTGCTTGTTGACCGCAAGAGCCCAGAGCTTCCTGTCGTATGGCTGGGACAGCTTCCGGTAAACATCGGGGAATGGAGAGGACGCACCGACAGCCTTGACCCGGCCACGTTGAAATCTCTCTCTCTAGACGATTATTGGCTCGCCGATTACTCAGCCTCAGACTCCGAGCCACCGATCAGTCTCTACATTGCGTATTATCGCCAGCAGACGATGGGATCGGCGATCCATTCCCCTTCGACCTGTATTCCCGGTGGCGGGTGGCGTGTCGAATCGACCGAACGCAGGGCAGTCCATGTCGGAGCTCAGACCATTCCGATCGCCCGGTTGGTGATCCGGCGCGGTGAGGCCCGTCAGTTGGTCTATTACTGGTTCGATGAGCGGGGAAAAATCGTGACATCTCAGTTAGGGGCGAAGTGGTCTCTTCTGGTCGATTCCATCCTTCTCAATCGGACGGACGGCTCTCTGATCCGTATCCTCACCGCGATTGGCCCTCAAGAAACCATGGATCAGGCTGAAGCCCGCCTCGCGGCCTTCCTATCGACAGCATACCCACCGATCGACATGGCTCTTCACCCGTGACCTTTTCGTCGTTTGCCTTCGGCCTGTGCGGCTTGATCCTGCTCACGTCAGCCTGCGACACACCGCATCGCACCTGGACCACGATCCAGGTGACGACCGATCCACCGGGGGCGCATTGCGAGTTGATCCGGGGAAACCTCAATCTCCACGGCTTCGACACCCCCGGCAAGGTCCGGCTTGATGGCAGTCGACAGAGCACGGTGTTTGTCTGTGCCAAGGACGGCTTCAAAGACTCGATCTTTGTCCTGCGCCCGATCACGCACAGTTTCTCGATGAAAAATCTGGTCCTGCCAATGGGAGGCGTGATCAGCGCGACATCGGGCAAGGACAATACCTACGACGAGACCGTATCGATCACGTTGGAGAGGTCCGATGAAAGCCGCTAAGCTGGCCGGGATCATCGCCGTCCTGCTTCTGGCCGGATGTCAGGTTCCGGTGGTCGGGACGGTCGATCCGCTGGTCTCTTACGCGATCCAGAGCGATCAGGACGATCTGACCGATCAGGCCGAGGAATTCGGAGCCAGGATCAACCGCCAGATCCGCGAGATTCCTGCGTTCGCCACTCTTTACAGCGCGACAACGATCGACCGCGACCTGACCCGCGACACCCGCCCGGTCTGCTATGTCGTCGTGTCGGGGACGGTGGCGGACAAAGCCGTTTTGGTCCGGTTCAAGGACATGGCCACCACCACCCTGAACGAAGAGTGCCGGGTGGTGGTCAATTCGTCGCTGGTCGCAACACCGGATCGCAAACGCTATCGATCGCAATGAGGCGAACAGCCGCCTTGAGACAGAGGACGGGAACCGATCCGGTCCCCGCCCCCTCCGCAATCAGCCTTTGCGCGCCCGCATCCGGCCCAGCGCGCCCAGCCCAAACAGCGCCGCTCCCATCAGCGGCAAGGTCGCGGGCAGCGGCACGGCCGAAACCCGGGCGATTTCAAACCCACCGCTTCCGGCAGCGGTCGAGAACACCGCCTGCTTGATCACGACATCGGACAGAATGCCGATCAGGGGACCAGCCGAGGAGGTGTTGACGAGGTTGGCGTTGGAAAGGGTGTGCTTCCCGTTGCCATCACTCCAGGACAGCGAGGACCCGCCGCTCGCCGTGACCGTGCCGAGCAGGCTTTGATTGTTACCGTACAAGGTGACGGTGTTCGTCGCGGAGGGCGAGCCCCAGACGAACTGAATCCCCTTGCTGTTCAGGCTGAAGGTGATCGAAGACGCTTTCCCAGCCTTATCCGTACCGCCCGACCCGCCGATGCTGAGCCAGGTTCCGCCCGACCCATAGGGGTTCCACCCGCTTGAGCTCTGCGCGTTGGCATTGGTGTAGGTGGGAACGAGGATCTTGCCGTTGTTGGTGGTCCCGCCCTGCACGGTCTGGGTGTTGTCGGCTCCCACCACCGTCACCCCGTTGAACAGGATGTTGGACGCCGCCGAGACGGTGCCGTAATCGGTGACGGACAGGATCGCCGCATCAGCCGCAGAGAACGCGGCCGATGCCAGCCCGCAGAGAGCAGCGGCGGCAATCGCGGTACGTTGGGGAATACGCAAGATGGAAACTCCCGATCGAATCGTCGTTGATGTCCACTTACGCAATCGGCATGCCGACAGACGAAACCGCTGAAAGTACGACATTTTTCCGTCACACTTCCGTCGGCGGTGTAAAGCTTCGTGACAGTTGGGGCGATGCCCTCCCCCGCTTCTTTACCCGGGCTTCATCGACTAAAGTGCGGCGCTGTCCGCAGTGACAATCCGCGCCGGGGGGAAGGTAACGGTGGCGACGGTGCCCCGCCCGGATTCGCTGTCAAGACGCAAGCTCCCGCCATGGGCCTCGACCAGCGCCTTGGTCAGCGGCAGCCCCAAGCCGCTGCCTTCATATTTGCGCGACAGGCGGGCATCGGCCTGAACGAACGGCTCCATCACCCGTTCCAGTTCTTCCGGACTCATCCCGATCCCGGAATCCGTCACCGCGATGACAAAGCCGTCGCTGTCGGCCCGCGCGGAAATGATGACGTTGCCGGCATCTTCGGTAAATTTGACGGCGTTGGACAACAGGTTCAGCACGATCTGACGCATCCGCCGCTCGTCGGCCAGCAACAGCGGCAGACGCTCGGGCAAATCAATGACGATCGAAAGACCGGCATTCGCCGCCCGCCGCGCCAGCATCCGCACCGAACCGCGCACGATGCCACTGACATCGACCAGCGTCTCGGCCAGATCGGTCATTCCGGCCTCGGCCTTCGAGAGGTCCAGAATATCGTTGATCAGTTCGAGCAGGTGCATCCCGCTATCGTGGATGTCATCGAGATACGGGCGATAGCTGGCCGGTTCCAGCGGGCCGAAAATCTCGTGCTTCATCATTTCGGAAAAGCCGATGATCGCGTTCAGCGGCGTGCGCAATTCGTGGCTGATATTGGCGAGGAAGGTGTTTTTGGCCCGATTGCCGCGCTCGGCCGCTTCCTTGGCCTCGCGCAGGGTCTGCTCGGTCCGCTTGCGGTCGGTGACATCGGTGAAGCTGAGGATCAGACCGCCGCCCGGCATCGGCGACGAGCGAACCTCCATCACCGTCCCCTGCTCGCCGACATGCTCGAACACCAGATCGGGTCGCTGACGGATGGTGTCGATCAGATCGTTGGTCAGACGCACCACCTCTTCCGTATCGCCCGGCTTGTCGAGCACCGTCAGCAGCGACAGAAACAACGAGATGTCGATACTGCCCGGCACGATCACGGCGGGGGGCAACGTCAACATCCGCCGCGCCGCTTCGTTCAACGCAATCAGGGTGTCGTCCGAGGCGAACACCACGACGCCCTGGGCCATGTTGTCGATGATCGCCTGCAAGCGGGTGGCCTGGGCGCGGAAGCGGGCTTCGCCATCGATCAGCGCGGTCTCGAACCGTTTGCGCTGGGTGATGTCGCGCAGCACGCCGATGAAGGTCACCATGTCGCCCTGGCGCATTTCGGTAACGCTGATATCGAGCGGGAAGATCGAACCGTCGCGGCGCATCCCCCGCACCTCGCGCCCGGCCCCGATGATTCGGCGCACTCCGGTCCGCATATAGGTGGCGACATGGTTCTGATGGGTGGCGTTAAACGGCGGCGGCATCAGCATCGACAGGCCGCGCCCAACCACCTCGTCGGCATTGAAGCCGAAAATCCGTTCGGCGGCGGAATTGAACGACAGCACGGTTCCGGATTCGTCGATCGCGATGATGCCGTCGCCGACCGTGTCCATCACGCCCTTCAGCCAGGCGACCGTGCTTTCAAGCGAATCCTGAACCTGACGGCGCTGGGTGACGTCACGCAGAACCCGCAATTGGCCGCCATCGAGCAGCGGATAGGTAAAGACGCTAACCCAATGGCCGTCAGCAACCTCGTCCTCGATACCGCTGGCGCCGGTCTGCCAACTCTCCTGCTTATTGCGAATCCATTCTTCGTCGCGACAGAGCCCGCGCCCCATCACCGCCATCAGATCGGCAAAGCGGATGCCGGGCTGAATTTGATCGGCGATAGGCCGGAAAAAAGTGCGGTAAGCGTCGTTGCAGAGGACAAGGCGCGAGCGCCGATCGAACAGGGCCACGCCATCGGCGCGGCCCTCGACGGTGGCGGCCATCTTTGCAACCAGCCGTCGGGTGGCGTCGCGTCGCCGCATCGCCACCCCGGCCAGGCAAACACCGGCACCTGCCGCCAAGCCCCCCAACGCCGCTGCGATCGTCGTCACAAGCGCGAAGTCCATCACACCAGTCCTAGGGGAAGCTATTCGGGCCGTGCCGCCCGCTTACTCGTCGTAAGAGGCCAAAGAGGTAAAGGGAACTCCCAGTTCCTTCAGACGCTGGCGTCCAGGCAGGAAGCCCAGTTCGATGATGCTGGCGGCGCCGGTCACCTCGGCTCCGATCTTGCGCAACAATTCGATACCCGCCGTCATCGTCCCGCCGGTGGCAAGCAGATCGTCAAGAACGACCACCCGCTGCCCTTCGGAGATCGCGTCCTGCTGGATCTCGATCGAATCCGTCCCATATTCCAGATCGTAATCGTGCCGGATCGTCTTCCCCGGCAGCTTACCCTTTTTGCGCAGCATCACAAAGCCACAGCCCAGCTTCAGAGCCAGCGGCGCGGCAACCAGAAAGCCACGCGATTCGATCCCGGCCAGCACGTCGGGCTGATAGCGTCGCACATCGCGAGCCAAGCGACCCATCGCGACCTGCCAGGCATCGGCATGAGCCAGCAGGGTAGAGATATCGTAAAACAGGATGCCCGGCTTTGGGAAATCGGGGACACCGCGAATGTGGTCCTTGATGTTCATGTCCGCGCTCGGAAGTGAGGTATGGGGCGGCCATCGTAACGGCAGCCCATCGTTGGGTCAAAAGCAAACCGGGGCATCGCCCGCCAGCGTCCGGCGCAGGGCTTGAGAGACGGCATCGAACGGAATCGCCTCCATCGCCGTGCCCCCGAAATCCTGGGCACGCACCACGGTCGGGCGAGCGGTGGCGGGGGCAAATTTCTCCGCCGGAGTCGGTCCGAACAGCGACAGCAGCGGGATATCGGCCGCCGCCAACATATGGCCGGTGCCACTATCATTGGCCACCGCCGCCGCCAGTCGTCGCCCCAGGGCAATCGTCAGCATCGGAGTCGGGTGGGCGACCTCCTGCAACGGCAAGCGCGCCGAGGGAAGTGCGGCGCGGACCGTTGCCGCCCACTCCTCGGCCTCGGCGGGCCCCAGCAGGATCACCGGAACCAGCCCCTCCCCCGCCATTTCGGCGGCAAGGGCCAGATAGCGGTCGAGCGGCCAGCATTTATAACGCCCTCCCGCCCCGGGGGCGAAGCCGACATAGCGTGGCCCCAGCGGCAACAGCCGGTCGGCCTCGGCCTCGATCGCGGGATCGAGCGGCAGCGGTGCGGCCAGCCCAGGCGGGCGGCCCGAGGCCAGTTCGACCAGCCCGGCCAGTTGCGCCGCCATCGACGACGGCTTGGCTTTCCCCGCCGGGCGGGCGTCGGACAACAGATATCCGGCGGCGGCGGAGATGAAGCGGCGATGACGCACCCGCTTCAGAATCAGGGTGGTCAGCAGGCGGCGCTGGGTATCGAGGATCAGGTCGAACGTGCGACCCGCCAGCGGCCGGCGCAGCAATTCGAGCGGACGGCTGCCGATCCCGGCATCGTCAATCACCTCGTCGATCAGCCCGGCCACCAGCGGCGCCAGGATACCGGCATAGACGGTCGGCCCCTTGCCCGCGACCCAGGTGATCCGGGCGGTGGGAAAGGCGGCGCGCAGGGCACGGACGAACGGCAGCTTGATCAGGCCGTCGCCGACCGCGTCGGTGCCGACATAGACCAGAATCGAGGCGATCATCCCCGGATCAGGGCACGGTTGCCTTGAACCGTCACCCGCCCCTCGGCCAGCAGCCGCAGCGCCAGAGGATAGACCACGTGCTCCTGTTCAAGCACCCGGGCAGCCAGACTGGCTTCGTCGTCGTCGTCAAGGACCGGCACCGCCGACTGGGCCAGAATCGGCCCGTCATCAAGATCGGGCGTCACCAGATGGACGGTACAGCCATGCAGCTTGACCCCGGCCTCCAGGGCCTGGCGATGGGTATGCAGCCCCTTGAACGAGGGCAGCAGCGACGGATGGATGTTCAGCATCGCGCCCTGCCACCCGGCGACGAACCCGGACGACAGCAGCCGCATGAACCCGGCCAGACAGACGATCTCGATCCCGGCGGCGCGCAGAACGAGGTCCATCGCGGCATCGAACGCCTCGCGGCTCGGATAGTCGCGATGGGGAATCACCGTGGTCGCCACCCCGGCCTTTTCCGCCCGCTCCAACGCCAGGACGCCGGGGACGTTCGAAATCACCAGGACGATTTCCGCCGGAAAGGTCGGATCGGCACAGGCATCAAGCAGGGCCTGAAGATTGCTGCCCCGCCCCGAGACCAAAACACCGACTTTCTTGCGCTGGGCCACTGCCGGACCCGCGCTCATCGCTGGTCCAGGGGATAGCTGACCAGACCGTCGGCCAATTTCGGCTCGAACCAAGTCGATTTCGGCGGCATCACCTGACCGGCATCGGCCACCGCGATCAGATCGGCCATCGCGGTCGGGAACAAAGCAAAAGCTGCCGCCATCTCGCCGCTATCGACCCGGCGTTCGAGTTCGCCGAGACCGCGCCGTCCGCCGACGAAATCGATCCGCTTGTCCTTGCGCAGATCGTGAATGCCCAGCACGGGGGCCAGCAGGCGGTCGGACAACAGGCTGACGTCGAGCCGCGCCACCGGATCATCGGGCAGCGCCGCCTTGGGGGTCAGCCGGTACCATTGCCCGGCCAGATAGAGGCCGAACTGGCGCGCCGCCTCGGGACGGGCCTGCCCCTCGGTCGCCTCGACCTCGAACGCATCGGCGATCGCGGCCAGGAAGCCGTCCGGGTCCAGCCCATTGAGATCGGTCACCACCCGGTTGTAATCGAGAATCCGCATCTCGGCGATCGGGAAGCTGACCACCAGGAAGGATTGCGCCGCATCGCTGTCGGGGCGGGCGGCGGCGACCCGGGCGGCGGCGGCGGAGCGGTGATGTCCGTCGGCGATATAGACCGCCCGCATCGTCTGGAACGCCCGCGTCACCGCTGCGATCCGGGCCGGATCACTCATCACCCACACGGTATGCTCGACCCCGTCCGGAGTGGTCGCCTCGGCATCCGGCGTCTGGCGGACCGTCGCGGCAATCGCGGCGGCGACGGCGGGATGATCGGGATGGGCCAGCAACACCGGCCCGGTCTGGGCCTCACACGCCTCGATCTGGCGGACGCGGTCGTCCTCTTTGTCGGGGCGGGTGAATTCATGACGGCGGATCCGGTTGGCGCGGTAATCCTCGACCGAACCGCCCCCGACGATCCCGGTCTGGACATGGTCGCCCATCCGCAGACGATAGACGTAATAACGCGGGCCGGGATCGCGGATCAGCGTGCCGGACTCGATCATCGCCCGCAGATTGGCCCCGGCGCGCTCATAAACCGCCGGATCGTGCGGATCGGTGCCGGGCGGCAGGTCGATTTCGGCCTTCGAGACATGAAGGAAGCTGCGGCTGCGGCCCTCGGCCAGCGCGCGCGCTTCGTCCGAGGACAGAACGTCATAAGGCGGGGCGGCGGTCTCGGCGGCAAAGGCGGCGGCGGGACGCAAACCGGGGAATGGGCGAAGCAGCGGAACGGACACGGGCGCGGGCCTTTCGGAAGCGGCGGGCGATCTCTTTCCCCGGTCTTAGCCCGAATCGCCCCGTCTGTCACCAGCAGGCGCAGACGCTTATTGCGACGATAGCGACGAAGCGGGCTAGCGAAATGATTCTGCATGGATTATAGTGATGATGTCGGGAAACCGACTATGACGCTAAACGCTTTGCGGAATAGACGTTGCGGACCCGGGGGCGGTACCCGGCGCCTCCACCATTTCGACCCGGCCGGATCGGTCGGGCCCTTCGGGGGCGAAATAGGATCGACGCGCGCAGTAAAGGCAAAGTTTGCGTTCGGCATGATACCACCGTCATCGGGTCAATCCTAACAAGTGCCAACGACAACGTTGCTCTTGCCGCTGCGGCTTAACCCGTAAGCGCGGTTCGGGGGGACACCGGGCAACAGAAGTCCCCCCACTTCATTTCTATACCGGATGCCGACCTGCCGGCCGGTCTCCGACGTGACCGATAGGACTGGAACGGATGGGTTTGGAAGAACTGCGCTACGACAAGATGGTGGAAGAAGCGTTGCGGGGTGTCGTGCGCGAGTCGCTGGCCTTCGCCGCCGAACACGGTCTGCCCGGCGATCACCACTTCTACATAACCTTCCGCACCCACCTTCCCGGCGTTGCCGTCCCCGACTACGCCCGCGCCCGCCACCCCGATGAAATGACGATCGTCCTCCAGCACCAATATTGGGACCTGGATGTTGACGAAACCGGCTTTGCCGTCACCCTCTCCTTCTCCGGCAAATCCGAGCGTCTGGTGATCCCGTTCAGCGCGATCACCGGCTTCGCCGACCCGTCGGCCAAGTTCGGCCTGCAATTCCAGGGCATTCCCGGTCAGGGCGACGACGAGGACGAGGAGTTCGAAGACGAAGAATCCGACGCCGCCAAGCCCGCCTCCGACGCTGGAGCTGCTCCGGCCGCCGCCGCCTCGCCCGCCGTGGGCGACGACAGCGATGGCAAAGTCGTCACACTCGACCGCTTCCGCAAGAAATAAGCCGTCCAAGACCGCCTTTCCCCGTTTTGATGGATATCGGCCCGCCGCCTGACGGCGGGGGCCGTGACTCTTGACGTTGCGGTTAAAAAGGTGTTTTGACCGTGGCATGCGCGCCACCCGCCCCGTTCGGGGCGGTGACACCCCACCCTTCGCACAGCCGAGGCCGCCGATCATGTCCGATTTCTCTTTCCACGAGATTTTCCCGCTGGGGGCCGACGACACCCCCTATCGCCCGCTTGGCACCGACGGGATCGGAACCGCGACTTTGAACGGTCAGTCGATCCTGACCGTCGAGCCCGCCGCGATTACCCGGCTGATCAAAGCGGCGATCCGCGACACCTCGCATTTGCTGCGCCCGGCCCATCTCGGCCAGTTGCGCACGATCCTTGATGACCCCGAAGCGTCGGACAATGACCGCTTCGTCGCCTACGATCTGCTAAAGAACGCCTGTATCGCCGCGGGCGGCGTGCTGCCGATGTGCCAGGATACCGGCACCGCGATCGTGATGGGCAAGAAGGGCCAGCAGGTCTGGACCGGCGGCAATGACGAAGCAGCGATCTCGCAGGGCGTTCAGGAAGCCTATACCGAACTGAACCTGCGCTATTCGCAGACCGCGCCGCTGTCGATGTATGACGAAGTCAATACCGGCACCAACCTGCCCGCTCAGATCGACCTCTACGCCACCGAGGGCGCGGCCTATAAGTTCATGGTGATGGCGAAGGGCGGCGGCTCGGCCAACAAGACCTTCCTCTATCAGCAGACCAAGGCGCTGCTGAACCCGACCTCGCTGCTGAAATTCCTCGATGCCCAGATCCGTACCCTGGGCACCTCGGCCTGCCCGCCCTACCACCTCGCCATCGTCATCGGCGGCCTGTCCGCCGAGATGACGTTGAAGACGGTCAAGCTCGCCTCGGCCAAATATCTCGATTCGCTGCCGTCGCGCGGCACCCGCTACGGCTCCGCCTTCCGCGACCGCGAGCTGGAGCAAGTGGTGTTGCAGATGACCCGCGACATGGGCATTGGTGCCCAGTTCGGCGGCAAGTATTTCTGTCACGACGTCCGGGTGATCCGCCTGCCCCGCCATGGCGCCTCCTGTCCGGTCGCAATCGGGGTGTCGTGCTCGGCCGACCGCCAGATTCTCGGCAAGATCACCAAGGACGGCGTCTTCCTCGAGGCGATGGAGGCCGATCCCGCCCGCTTCCTGCCCGATATCGACGAATCGACCCTGGGCGGCGAGGTGGTCAAAATCGACCTGACCCGGCCGATGGACGAAATCCGCCGCACCCTGTCGCAATACCCGGTCCGCACCCGCGTTTCGCTGACCGGGCCGATGGTGGTCGCCCGCGACATCGCCCATGCCAAGCTGAAGGAACGGCTCGATCGCGGCGAAAGCCTGCCCGACTATTTCAAGCAGATGGGCGTCTATTACGCCGGACCGGCCAAGACTCCGGCCAATTACGCTTCGGGCTCGTTCGGCCCGACCACGGCGGGACGGATGGATTCCTATGTCGATCAGTTCCAGGCCGCAGGCGGCTCGATGGTGATGATCGCCAAAGGCAACCGCTCGAAAGCCGTCACCGACGCCTGCAAGGCCCATGGTGGCTTCTATCTCGGCTCGGTCGGCGGTGCTGCCGCCCGTCTCGCCCGCGATTGCATCAAGAAGGTCGAGGTGCTCGAATATCCCGAACTGGGCATGGAAGCGATCTGGCGGATCGACGTTGTCGATTTCCCCGCCTTCATCGTCGTCGATGACAAGGGCAACGATTTCTTCGCCGAGTTCGCTCACTGACCTCGGGGAAAGGTGTGGGCGCTGCCCACACCCGCCAGGGGCGAAAGCCCCTGGACCCCGATCCTTGAGCGCGCGGGCACTGTCCGCGCTTTTGAGTCCGCCTCCCTCCAAACCGCAATATCGAAACCGCCAACAGATGCGGGTCCAGGGACCGCTGGTCCCTGGCGGGTATGGGCGGAGCCCATAAATCTCCCCTAAGTCGACTCCCCCCCGCACAGCCGGGCCACTGGCGCGAAGGAGCGGCGGTGGTGGGGCGTCGGACCCTGCCGGTTGAGAGCGTCGAGATGGGCGGCGGTACCGTATCCGGCGTTCCGCTCCCAACCAAAGCCGGGATACTCAAGCGCCAGTGCGGCCATCAAGGCGTCGCGGTGAACCTTGGCCACCACCGAGGCGGCGGCAATCGAGAGAGAGCGCCCGTCGCCACCGACCACCGGATGAGCCTGACAGGGCAGCTTGGGACAATGCGGCCCATCGATCAGGGCATGATCGATCGGAGCGTCAAGACGAAGCGCCAGGGCGTCGAAGGCGCGGCGCATCGCCAGGAAGGTTGCCTGGAGGATATTGAGGTGGTCGATCTCGGCGACCTCGGCCCGGCCGAGTCCGATCAAGGCGGTCTCGTGCAGCCGGGCAGCCAGCGCCTCGCGCCGTTTCGCGGTCAGCCGCTTGGAATCGTCCAACCCGTCATAGCAGAGCGTTGGATCAAGACGGACCGCCGCCGCGATCACCGGACCGGCCAGCGGGCCGCGCCCCACCTCGTCGATACCGACGACACAACCACCCAGCGCGGTTTCAAGAGCGAAATCGGGCATTAAGGTCTTTCGTCACATCCACACGGGATGCAGGCCGCGCGGAACCGATCCTGGTCCCACGCAGCCTGCCCACCGTTACTCTTCGGTCGGGGTTCCGTCGAGATCGCCGGGTGCTGCGACCATCGCTTCGGAGATCAGCCCGGCATTCTGGCGGATCGCCCCTTCGATTTCGGCAGCGACGTCGGGATGATCGCGCAGCCACGTCTTGGCGTTCTCGCGCCCCTGCCCGATCCGGGTGGAATTGTACGAGAACCACGCGCCGGATTTTTCGACGACCCCGGCCTTGACGCCCAGATCGACCAGTTCGCCCATCTTCGAGACGCCTTCGCCATACATGATGTCGAAATCGACCACCTTGAACGGCGGAGCCAGCTTGTTCTTGACCACCTTGACGCGGGTCTGGTTGCCGACCACCTCGTCCCGATCCTTGATCGCGCCGACGCGGCGGATTTCAAGCCGGACCGAGGCATAGAATTTCAGCGCATTACCGCCGGTGGTGGTTTCGGGATTGCCGAACATCACACCGATCTTCATCCGGATCTGGTTGATGAAGATGACGATCGTCTTCGATTTCGACACTGACCCGGTCAGCTTGCGGAGCGCCTGGCTCATCAAGCGGGCATGAAGACCGACATGGGAATCCCCCATCTCGCCTTCCAATTCGGCGCGGGGCACCAGCGCCGCGACCGAATCGACCACCAGCACGTCGACCGCGCCGGAGCGAACCAGCGTATCGGCGATTTCCAGCGCCTGTTCACCGGCGTCGGGTTGGCTGATCAGCAATTCGTCGAGCACGACACCCAGCTTGCGGGCATAGCCGGGATCGAGCGCATGTTCGGCGTCGATGAAGGCGCAGGCGCCACCTTTCTTTTGCGCCTCGGCGATGATGTGAAGGGCCAGGGTGGTCTTACCCGAGCTTTCCGGCCCATAAATTTCGATGATGCGACCGCGCGGCACGCCGCCGATCCCGAGCGCCACGTCCAGCCCGAGCGAGCCGGTGGAGACCACTTCGGTGTCAACCACCTGATCTTTTTGGCCCAATCTCATGATCGAACCCTTGCCGAAGGCCCGTTCGATCTGGCTGACAGCAGCTTCAAGCGCCTTTTGTCTGTCCATCGTATCCTTGTCCACGAGACGCAACGCAGCCTGCGACATGGCCGTCCTCCTCCTGTATCCCGAACCGGGCCTTCGTGCAACGTCGATCATTGTACTCCATGCGTTCTTCGGCACAACAGCAAATGTTCACGTATTGTATCATTACCGCCGATTGACGCAGGCAGAGAAGGCTGCGATCATTGAGTGTTTTATGTTGTGGGGGGGATTGGGATGACCGAGTCGATCGACGGCGCGACCGCGCCTGCGACTCTGCACAGCCCCGGCGTACTTCCGGTGCCACGGGGGCGCAACCGACTGCGCCACGATGATCGCGAGCGCATGATCGTTGACGAGGCGATCCGCTTCTTCGCCGAGGTCGGCTTCGAGGGGCAGACCCGCATTTTGGCCGAACGCCTGGGGGTCACCCAGCCGCTGCTCTATCGCTATTTCCCCGACAAGAACGCGCTGATCGAGCGGGTTTGCCACGAGATTTTCGAAATGTGGCAAGCGGATTGGAGCGCGCTCCTGGCGGCCCGCGACCGCCCGCTGGACGAGCGGATAACCCGGCTGTATTGCGCTTATGTCCGGACCAGCTTTTCCCACGAACGAGCCCGGCTGTTCCTGTTCGCCACGTTACGCGATCCGATTCTGGCCGCCCGCCACCTCTCCTATCTGCGCAGCATGTTGTTTGTCCCCCTGTGCCGTGAAGTCCGGCATGGCTTAGGGGACACAAGCGAGGTGACCCCGCGCGAGATTGATCTCGCCGCCAGCCTGCACGGAGCGATCGGCTATGCCGTTCTGTGCCGCCGCACCCTGCCCGGAACAGCCTGGAACGATCTTGACACCTCGATCGCGACATTGGTCACGACGTTTCTTGATGCATTGCGCACGAGACAGGCTGGCGTAACGCATTAAGAGCATCTTGTCGGCACGCGGTTTTTCACAAATTCTTCAGGACGCGGATTGCCTTCGCGCCGCCCTGGTGCCATTTATACTTCATGGCGAAGAAGAAATTATCCGCTGTCGAGCAGGCTAAGGCCGCGGCTGCCGCGAAAAAAGGCGGCAAGTCGAAGGGTATCAATAAGGGCGTCGTGCTGGTGATTCTGGCCGCCCTGGTGCCCTTTTCGTTGCCGACGGTGGTGCTGGTTTTTTTCACCATGCTACCGACTCTGGTCGCCTGGGTGGTTGAAAAAGGCCCAAACCGTTATGCCTTTCTCTGCGTCGGCGGCCTGAACTTCGCCGGTGTGTTCCCGTATTTGTTCTCGCTGTGGTTCGGCGTCCACACCCTGGACGAATCCTTCCGGATGGTCACTGATCCGGTGATGCTGTCGGTGGCTTATGGCTGTGCGGGAATCGGCTGGGGCCTGTACGGAATGATGCCCCCCTTGGTGGCCAGCTACCTTGCCAGCAGCAGCCAGCGCCGGATTGTTAATCTCAAGGCGGCCCAGGCCAAACTGACTGAAGAATGGGGCGAAGACGTCGCCAAGAAGCAGACGCCCTGATCCCCCGCCTTCCTCCCATCCATCACCGCCCCGCCCTGTGACCGGACGCCAAGCGGCGTTTTAACGGCCGTAAAAACAGAACCGGCCGGGAGGATGTCTCCTCCCGGCCGGACCGTCTTCACACCAAAACGCCGCAGCGTCGTGGGATTAGAACTTCACGATGACCGAAGTCTCACCCAGGAGCCAGGTCTCGTCGCGCTTGCCCATGTCGCCATTCTGGATGGCCTGGTACTGGCGATAACCGGCACCCGACTGCGCCGCAGCAAAGGCACCCGACAGAGAAATGTTGTCGGTGATGGTCCATTCGGCGACGAAATCGACTTCGCGCGCCACATTGTTCGAGGTGATGTCCCCGGCAGCTTTGCTGTACTGCGATCTCTTGTCGTAATTGTACAGGTAGCCAAGCACCGACAGCTTCAGATCATCGCGGGGATTGATCGAGAAGTTCAGCATGTTGACGTTAACGTTGCTGTTCGAGATCACGTAATTGCCGACGATCTCGCCCATGAACCAGGTGCCGTAGCCACGGGTGGTGGCGTTGTAGAAGAACGGATCGTAAGCGGTCTTCTTGTTGTCGTTGGGGTTGCCGTCACCGCTGAAATGCGCATAGCGGTAGGACAGCTTCGGGGTCCACAACACGTCGGACAACTGATAGCCCGGCTCGATATACCACGCGCTGGCATCGACCTTGGAGTTGGCTCGGTCATTTCTTTCGTAGACGTAATTGCCATACAGCGAGAAGTCGGGAACCGCCGGGATGAAGTTACCGCCGAGATGGACGGACAGAACGTTCATGCCTTCGCGGTTCGAGGTCACGGTGTTGGTGACGGTATAGGCGTCATTACGACCAGCCGCGCTGCCGAAGCTGAAGGGGCCATCGTTGGCGGCGTTGACGACGTTGAAGTAGGTCACGCCGGCATACCACTTGCGATCGGCGTAGGTGGTGGCGCCATTGCGGGCCGGGCCGCCTTCGACCTGATCGGCATTGCCGAACACTTCGAGGTTGGCACCGATGACCTTGGCTTTCGCCTGATCGAGGTTGACCTGGACCTTCTGCTGCGACGAATCGTTCTGCAGGTAGAAGATGTCACCACGCACCGGGCCGGACGACACCTTGGCGATGCCGGTCTGGGCAAACGCGGTGCGCGACTGGTTCCACCAGCCACCACGCTTACCGGCGTTGTTGACGCCGTTGCTGATCAGGAAGCCGTCGCCGACGCGGAAGCTCTGACGACCGCCGGAAAGGTCCAGGCCGTCTTCGTCAAGGCCGAGACCGGTCAGAACCTTGCCCGAGCGCCAACCGGCATAGGCGTTTTCGATATCGAGCAGCACCGGGTGACCATAGGTGGTCGAGAGCAGGCTGGCGTCGCCGTCGCCGCCAGTGGCGGTCAACTGGCCGCTGACATCACCATAGATGGTCCCGGCATTTTCGGTCTCGTAAGAGGCCTTCAATTCGGGATGCAGGAACAGCTCGCTCCACGACGGACGGCCGCTGATGCGGCGGTTGGAGGTGCCCGCAGTGTAGGAACCGGTGCCGAACTGAGCGCCGGGAGAGGTGAAGAGCGACAGACCGCCGGTGAACGCGCCGTCGACCTTCAGACCGCCCTGCTCGTACAGGGAAACATCGGCATGCGCCGGAGCAGCAGCACAGCCGAGAACGACCGCCATGATCGCTCCGGTGATCAGACCGCGGTTGCGGAGATCGTGTCGAACCATAAGATACCCCCTACTGAATCTGCCAAGACTGTTCCGGCGTTTTTGCAAGGCACATGCCATCCGGGTGCCGCCGATCTTCCCCTGATTGTGGCGACATGGTGACGACCCTGCCGCTTTGCTGTGCACCGCAGATTCATACATGGTCGATTGTTGAGCAGGCAATCTGGAAACGCCTAAATGCCAGGCGGTCGAAATGGATTGCCTACAACCGTTGCCGATTAGCAACGGTCCCAACCGCCAATTTGCCCGCAAGGGTCAGCTTATGTGGGCGTTGTGGTCAACCAAAACCCGCACCCCATCGTTGGAATACTGGGTATAGCTCTCCTGGTGGCCATTGACGGTGACATTGACCGAGTCACCATGCTCCCACCCACCCCCCGCCAATTGGACGTGATTGGCGTCACCGCCAATCACCAAAAGGGTATGGCCGGTCCCGGTATAGGAATTGGTGCCGCCCGTCATCGCCTTCACGTGGGCGTAATCAAGCACGGCATCGCCACCGCCGGAGAGGTTGAGCAGATCGAAATGCTGCAAGGCTTCGGGGCGAATCTGCGTCGCGTCGAACAGGCTGTCGGACCCGCCGTCCCAGCGCAATTCGTTGCCGCCGACCGCGCCACCATCGATGAAATGGAAGTCAAGCGCGGACACGCCGATCCGGTTGCCGCCGCCATGGCCGACAAAAACGTCGGCACCCCCTTTCAGCGAGACGGTTTCGTTGATGCCGGTTCCGATCAGGTAATCGTTGACCGTCTCGCCAGATGAATCGTAGGTCGCGTTCGACCCAAGCCGCGTTGCCGCATGCAGTGCGACGGACAGACCATGGCCGCCAAACAGCGGATCGACCACCAGCGTGCCGTTATCCATCCCCCGCAGGGCGGTGAAGTATCCGGCGATCGGCTGATCGGGAGCCGAGATCACGCTGATCGGAGTGTCGAGGGTGGGATTGGCAAGGATGCTGAAAACCAGCGTGCCGCCATAGGTCAGCGCGCCCCCCTGCACCGTCAGGTGATCGCTGATGGCCGGACCGGCGAGATCGAGGGCTAGGACCGAGGAATTCCCCAGGGTCATCGCCCCCTCGACCGTCAACGTCCCGGCAGTGCCCAGACCGCCGGGGCTGAGATAGCCCTGGTTGGTGAATGTCGCATCGCTGAGATCAAGGGTACCGGTCCCGGCCAGCAGCCCATCGTTGGTGAAAGCGAGATGGGAATCGGGCGCGGAATCCGTATCGTCACGCAGCGCCAGGGTCGCATTGACGGTCAAGGTACCGCCATTGCCGAACTCTCGGGCGGTAACGGTCAAATCCTGCCCGACCGTCATCTGGCCGGAATTGCCCAGGTTATCGGCGTTGATCGCCGCGCTCCCGGCGGCATCCCCGGACACCAACAGCGTCCCGTAATTTTCCATGCCGGGGGCAACCGACAGGGCAGCGCTGTTCCCCGCCCCGGCCGAAAGCGTCAGCGTCCCGTTATTGATCAGAGTCTGATCGAACAGCACCGAGGCCGAGGCCGTGCCGCCATCGATCAGAATCTGCGCCGCCGCCGCTGTGGTCAGGGCGATTCCCACCTCGGTGGCCAGACGCAACGCCAGCGATCCGCCCGAGACCAGATCCAGGGTTCCCGTCCCGGCCAACCTTGCGCCGCTCAGGCTGATGATCCCGGCGTTGCGCAGTGTCGCGCCCCCGGCCAGGGTCAGACCGCCGCCGCTGACCGAGATCGTGCCACCGGCCTCGACCGCACCGCCGACGGTGATCGTCGCCATCGCGTCGCTACCGGACACGATCAGGGAGCCGCCGTGGCGCACCCGAACCCCGCCGATCGTGACGGAAAGAGCATCAAGATGGGTCGAAGCATTGAGGACGGCCAAACTCCCCGTCCCGCCGGTCAGGGTATTTTCGACCGCATCGGTGAAGCACAGCACCGAGAGAGACGCGGCGGTAAGGCCGTTCTCGGTCCTGACCTGAACGTGTTCGAGTCCGGCATGGGCGGTCGCGGCAACATAGGTCAGTTGGGTTTCGAACAGAGTGGCCGACCCGCCGGTCTGTGCGCTGATGCCCCAAAGCGGCGCGGGGGCGGTCTGGACGGAATCGAACGTCACCGTTACCGGTGAGGTGGATTCGGTGCCGACCGCAAAGACCAGATCGTCCGACAGCCCGAGTTGGGGAGAAATCGCGCTGGTGATCGGCGCCGTCGTCGTCGAACTCAGCGTCGTTCCCGTCGGATCGACCGACAAATTGCGCATCGTGACCGTCAGACTCTCCTGCCCGGTCCAATCTTGGATGGAGGGCCGAAACACCG
>NZ_AQPH01000014.1 GCF_000442515.1 Magnetospirillum fulvum MGU-K5
GGCGAGTCCCAAGCCCGAAGTTAGCCCGCAGAGGCGGCGACGCAATTCGCGCTTGTTGGCCAGGGCGACGGCATGTCCGGGATGAGTGGGGTCGGGGAACTCGATCGCGGTGTTGACGAAGGCGCAGCCGCGATAATCCGGGCTGGAAATCCGTTTGGCCAAGGCATTGAACAGGTCACGCAACTGGGCGCGGGGATTGCCCGCGCTGGCCGCTGTCACATCGTCCCACCACAGCCAATAGCGCCGGTTGCGGTCGGCAAGGAACGCCGCGACCAGATCGTCCTTAGAGGGGAATGAGCGGTAGAGGCTCATTTTCGCGACCCCCGCCTTTTCGATCACCGCCTCGATGCCGACGGCGCGAATTCCCTCCCGGTAAAACAAATCCGCCGCTGCGGCCAGGATGCGGTCGCGGGCACAGGGTTTGCCGTTACAGTCAGACGGGTGCGTTTTGGTGGTGTTCATCGTGGTTCCGGTCACATCATCGATTGACAATGATAGGAACCCCTGTGTATCGGTGCAAGGAGTAGACCGATCTGTCTCATTTTATCCCCGTCTCTCCGCGATCGCCGAGGTTCCGATGTCGCTGTTTCCTACCTTTCACCGGATACATTTCGGCTGGATCGTCGCCGGGCTGACCTTCGTCACCCTGCTGGTGGCGGCGGGGATTCGCTCGGCCCCCGGGGTGATGATGGTGCCGCTCGAAACCGAGTTCGGTTGGAGCCGGGCCACGATCTCGGTGGCGATTTCGGTCAATCTGGTTCTGTACGGGCTGATGGCACCGTTTGCCGCCGCCTTGATGGATCGGTTCGGGGTGCGCCAGACGATAGTGGTGGCCCTGTCGGTGCTGGCGATCGGTGTTGCGACCACGACGGCGATGGGGGCGCCGTGGCAAATGGTCGTGTTGTGGGGAATCGTCGTCGGGTCCGGGTCGGGCAGCATCGCCCTGGTGCTGGGGGCGACGGTGGTGACTCGCTGGTTCGATGCCTGGCGCGGAACGGTGATGGGGGTGCTGTCGGCGGCCAACGCCACCGGGCAATTGGTGTTTCTGCCTTTGATGGCGCTGGCGGTTCAGCATTGGGGGTGGCGTGTCGCCGTTCTGTTGATCGCGGCGGCGGCGGCTTTGTTGGTGCCGGTGGTCTGGGTGCTGATGCGCGAGCGTCCGGCTGATCTCGGCTTGTGGCCGGTGGGGGCGAGTGAAGCGCCGCCTGCGCTGCCGTCTCACGGTAATCCGGCCTGGACCGCGATCGTGGCGTTGGGCGAGGGTTTGCGCTCGCGCGATTTCTGGCTGCTGGCCGGGGGATTCTTCGTCTGCGGCCTCTCGACCAATGGTCTGATCGGCACTCACCTGATCCCGGCCTGTTTCGATCATGGTATCCCCGAAGTCCGGGCGGCCGGGCTGCTTGCCCTGATGGGGGCGTTCGATCTGGTTGGGACCACGTTGTCGGGGTGGCTGTCCGATCGGTGGGATTCTCGCCGTTTGTTGTTCTGGTATTATGGGTTGCGCGGACTCTCGCTGATCTTTCTCGATGCCGCTTTCGGTCCCGATGTGTTCGGTCTGTGGCTGTTTGCGGTGTTTTACGGTCTGGACTGGATCGCCACCGTGCCGCCGACGGTCAAGCTGGCTGCCCAATCGTTCGGGCGCGAGCGGGCCGGGGTGATGTTTGGCTGGATCTTTGCTGCCCATCAAATCGGGGCGGCGGTCGCCGCGTTTGGGGCGGGGTGGATACGAACCGACCTGGGGGATTACTGGCTGGCCTTCGTGATTTCGGGTGTTGCCTGCCTGCTCGCCGCGGTGATGTCGTTGATGGTCGGGCGCCGTGTCAAGCTTGAGTCGGCATAGAAAGAAATCAATATAAGGCATTGAATATAAAACAACATTCATCGCACACACTCCCGTGTGCAACGATAGGGTGCGTGCCTCATTTAAATCAGTTACTCTAGTAGCTTGTCGTCTTTGGCCGGAGAGTTCGGCGCGTGCATCCCGTTTTTGCAACCTGCGGCACCTCGGTCTTTGAAGAGATGTCGCGTCTGTCCGCCGCTCATGGCGCGATCAATCTCGGTCAAGGCTTTCCGGTGGGGATGGAACCGCCGGAGGTGCTTGCCGCCGCCGCCCGCGCTATGAACGAGGTGTCGCACCAATACCCGCCGATGATGGGGATGCCGGTCCTGCGTCAGGCAGTGGCCGAGGCCAATCGTCGCTTTTGGGGCCTTGACGTCGATTGGGAGACCGAGGTGCTGATCACCTCGGGCGCGACCGAGGCGCTGGCAGATTGTTTTTTCGCCCTGCTCAATCCGGGCGATGAAGTGATCGTCTTCCAACCTGCTTATGACAGTTACGGGGTGGCGATCCGCCGTGCCGGGGGCGTGCCGGTGCCGATCCGGCTTGACCCGCCGGATTGGGATTTGCCGCGTCAGCGGATTGTCGATGCGATCACGCCGCGCACCCGACTGATCGTTCTCAACAGCCCGATGAACCCGATCGGAAAGGTATTCGACCGCGACGAACTAGCCTTTCTCGCCGATCTGCTTGATCGTCACGATCTGATCGCGGTCTGCGACGAGGTCTATGAGCACATCACCTTTGACGATGCGCTCCATATCCCGCTGATGACACTGCCCCAGGCGCGCGAGCGCTGCTTGCGGATCGGGTCGGCGGGCAAGACGTTTTCGGTCACCGGGTGGAAGGTCGGCTATGTCACCGCTCCGCCCGCTCTGCTGGGGCCGGTTGCCCGGGCTCACCAGTTCCTGACCTTCACCACGCCGCCGATGCTGCAAAGCGCCGTCGCGGTCGGACTGGGGCTGGGGAACGATTATTTCGACGGGCTGAAGGCGACGTTGCGCCAGCGTCGCGACGTGTTGGCGGCCGGATTGCGCGGGTTGGGAATCGAGGTGTTGCCCTGCGATGGCACCTACTTCCTCTGCGCCGGGATAACTGGTCTTGGGGATGACGATCATGCCCTGTGCCGCCGCCTGACCGCCGAAGCCGGAATCGCCGCTATTCCCCTCAGCAGCTTTTACGAAGACCGGGCTGTCCGCTCCCACCTCCGGTTCTGTTTCGCCAAGGAAACCGTCGATCTGGAGCGGGCGGTGGTGCGGATCGAATCCTGGCTTGGTCAAAGACAAAGGAGAGCGATATGAAGCGTTTCCTCGGTGCCGTGGGCGCTGTGATCCTGGGCATGGCCGCGTTGCCCGCCTTGGCGGGCGAGATCGAGATCGGCAATGCTACCCTGCGGCCTCCGGTGGTGGCGGGGGGGAATGGAGCGGCTTTTTTCACGATCACCAATCACGGCCCGGCTGACCGTCTGATCGCTGCTGCTGCCACCGCTGCCCGCTCGGTCGAGTTGCACACCCATATCCGCGACGGAGACGTGCTGCGGATGCGCAAGGTCGATGCGATTGCGGTGCCCGCGCAGGGGCAGGCCGAGTTGAAGCCGGGCGGCGACCATGTGATGCTGTTCGGACTGGACCCGGCGGCGACCGGTCCCGGCGCCCATGTGCCACTGACCCTGACCTTCGAACGGGCGGGAGATATCCAGATCGAGGTTCCGGTCGCGGCTTTGCCTGCGGCGGCTTCCGGGCATCATGGAGCGCATGGTGATCAATAACACGGTTAAGGCCGCGGGCCTGATCGCCGTTCTGGCCGTCTTGCTGATCCTGGTGGCGGCGCTCAATCCCGGTTTGTCCGAACGGATCAGCCAGGGGTTGGCGCTGGTCACATCGCCCCGGCTTGATACCGGGTTCACCCTGACCGATCCGACCGGAAAGACCGTTACCGACCGCGATTATCGTGGTCGGTATATGCTAGTCTTTTTCGGCTATACGTTCTGCCCCGACGTCTGTCCGACCACTTTGACCGTTCTGGCCGGAGCGCTCGACCATCTCGACGCGGCGACCGCCGCCAAGATCGTGCCGGTTTTCGTTTCGCTCGATCCCGAGCGCGACAGTCCGGCGGTGATGGGGCAGTACGTCGCCGCCTTCAGCCCCGCGATCGTCGGCCTGACCGGCAGTGCCGATGCGATCGCCCAGGTCAAGAAAAGCTATCGGGTCTATTCCGCCAAGGTCGAAGGCAGCGCCCCCGATCTCTACACCATCGACCATTCGGCGTTGCTGTATCTGATCGGCCCCGATGGGCGCTTTCGTGCCACCATCGATCCCGGTCATTCCGCCGCGGGTCTGGCGGCGGAACTTTCCCGCGCGGTGCAATAGGGGCCGTCAGTCCGGCTCGGTTTCGCTGGCGCGGCGTTGCCGTTCAACGCGCAAGCGGGGCAGGTGGCGGTGAAACAGGAGTCCGGCGGCGGCGCAGATCAGGCCGCCCAGCGCGACCGTCGGCGGTGCCCCGACTCGTCCCGCCAATATACCGGACAGCAGGGCGCCGAACGGGGTCATCCCGATAAACATAATCGAGTACAGCGCCATGGTGCGCCCCCGATAGCGGTCGGGGACCATCATCTGGATCAAGGTGTTCGAGGACGCCATCTGAACCATGAAGCAAAAGCCGGTGCAGACCAGGATCGCGGCCGACAGCCAGAACCAAGGCGACAGGCTGAACAGCACCAGCGACAGCCCAAACCCGACTGAGCCATAGGCGACCCAGGTCTCCAGCCCATGGAGTTTGCTGCGGGTTGCTAGCAGCATCGCGGCACAGAGCGCTCCCAACCCTGACGCACTCATCAAGATGCCCAATCCGGCCGCACCGCCGCCCAGGATGCGGTCGGCGAAGATCGGCATCAGCACGGTGTAGGAGATTCCCATCAGGCTGGCGATGCCGAGCAACAGCATCAAGGCACGGATCGGGCCGTGCCCGGCGACAAAAGCGACGCCTTCGCGGATATTGAACAGCACGCTGCCGGAACTCGGTTGTCTTGGCTCAGGGTGGCGGCGCATCGCCAGGAGCCCGGCGATCACCGCCAGATAGCTGACCGCATTGACGGTGAAACACCATCCTTCTCCACCCGCCGCCACCACCAGTCCGGCGATGGCCGGACCGAACAGGCGGGCACCGTTGAACAGCGAGGAATTGAGAGCGATCGCGTTGGGCAGATCGTCGCGCCCGACCATCTCGACAATGAAGGCTTGGCGGGCCGGGATGTCGAAGGCGTTGGACACGCCCAAAAGCGCGGCCAGGGTGAACAATTCCCACACCTGGACCCGTTCGGTCAGTGTCAGAACGGCGAGGACCGCCGCCAGCACCATCGCGCTGGTCTGGGTTATCAACATGATGCGGTGGCGGTCAAAGCGGTCGGCGACGACACCGCCCAGGGTGGCGAGCAGAAAGACTGGACCCTGGGAGGCGAATCCCATCAATCCCAGCAGTTCTGCCGAGCCGGTCAGACGGTAGACCAGCCACGATTGCGCCACGGTCTGCATCCAGGTGCCGATCAGCGAGATCAGTTGACCGGCGAAGAACAGCCGGTAATTGCGGTGATGCAGGGCGCGGGCAAGCAGGGCAAGTTTGGGGGGTGGATTGGTCATGGCCGACCCATCAGCGCCCGAAGCCGGGCTGTAGGTCAAGTGTCGAGTTGTCCGACACTTGGGTCCGGTCGAGCTTGCCCGCATCGCTTGTCTTGGCTGGTACGATGTCGGAAAATAATACAATATCGGAGCCAGTGCGAAGGGTGAGCGCTGTTAATCGCGGGCGGATCGCAATCACGCTGGCGAAGGGGGGATGGATGTCGGTTTGCTACCGATGGTGGGCGTCACGGCCTGTCATTGTATTGACTTTTCTTCTGACCGTCTTCGCCTTCGGTGCTCCCGCCCAGGCGGCCGATAATCGTGAATCGACGATTTACCAGCGCGGCGTTCTGCGTGTCTGCATCTGGCCCGATTATTACTCGATCACTTTCCGCAATCCCCGCACCGGGACGTTGGAAGGAATCGATATCGACATGGCGCGGGCCTTTGCCGCCGATCTGGGGGTGTCGGTGGCGTTCATCGAAAGCTCGTTCGCCCGTCTGATCGAAAACCTGTCCGGCAATGCCTGCGACATCGCGATGCATGCCGTTGGGGTCAGGGCTGATCGCGCCGCCCATGTCGCCTTCAGCGCCCCCACTTTGATCAGCGGCATCTATGCCGTCACCATCCGCGATCATCCGACCATCCATACCTGGGCCGATATCGATCGTCCCGGTATCGTCGTGGTGGTGCAAAAGGGGACCTATATGGAACCCGAAATGCGCCGCCGTCTGGTTCACGCAGAATTGCGGGTGGTTTCCGCGATCCAGGAACGCGAGCGCGAAGTCGAAAGCGGCCGCGCCGATGTTTTCATGACCGATTACCCCTATGGTCGGCGGATGGCCGATCTGACCGACTGGGCATTGCTGATCGAACCGCCGGTGCCTGTAGCGCCGACCGCGTATGCTTATGCGCTGCCCAAGAACGAGCCGGCCTGGCTGGACCGGGTCAATCGCTTCGTTGCCTCGGTCAAGGCTGACGGACGCCTGCGCACCGCGGCCGAGCGCCATCGTCTGCTGCCGATTTTGGCCGAATAGCCAAGGAGTGGGGATGGCTCGTCCGCTGCCGCCGCCCACCCCACCTTCCGCTGCGGGTCCCGCCGTCGCCTCGCGTCTGCGAGTCGCCAGACCGTTATGGATCGCCGGATTCCTGGCCTTCTCGGTGGCGGGATTGTTCGCCGCAGCGGTGGCGGTCTCGTTGCGCGACGCAATCGACCATCAGGGGGAGAGCGCCCGTCTGGTCGCTGCTCTGGCCGAGGAAAGCCTGACTCGCAGTCTTGAATCGACCGAAAGCACCTTGGCCGCGATCGGCTCGATCGTGCGAAACCCAAACAATAACGGGGCATTGCGGCAGGCGTTCGAACAATCGCTTCGCTTTGCGCCGCATCTGCGGCAAGTGGTGGTGATCCATCGCGACGGTCGCGTGCTGGCCGACAGCGCCAACCGATCGGTGGGGGCCACAATCGATTTGGAGCGGTTGGGGTTTCACACCGGACTCGGTGCTGACAGGGCACATGATCCGACTCAGCTTGATCTGGGTGGTGAAGTCACCGGACGGTACCTTCCCCTGCTCAACATGCCGCCGGATCTGTCACCCCGCAGCATCGTTCCGGTTGCCCTGGCCGCCGGTCCCGATTTCGTTGTGGTCGGCGCGCTCAATCCCACCCATCTGCTGCGCCGGTTGTCGTCGTCCGGGCTGGGACCATCCAGTTCGGTACAGTTAACCCGGCTTGATGGGCATCCGATTCTGACCGCCGAGGACCCCCAACGGTCGGTTCTTGCCAACGGGCGAGGAGTATCGCTGATGCCCGCGGTCGATCAGGGGCTCCAGTCCGGGATGTTGCCACTGTCCGGTCCGGGAGAGGCGGGGGTGGCGGCGTTCCGTCTTTCCTCGCATTACCCTCTGGCGGTGGTGGCGGCGATCTCGCGCCAGGACGGGATTGAAACATGGCTGCGCAATAGCGGAATCCTGCTGTTCTGGGGGGCGGTGTCGCTGGGCGGCCTGCTGGTCGGTGGCGGATTGTTGCTGCGCGAGATGGTGCGGCGGATCAGCCTGCAAGACGAGGTGCGGTTGCTGGGGCTAACTCAGACCGTGTTCGCCCATTCGGCCGAGGCGATGCTGATCACCGGCGAAGACGATCGCATCCTCGCCGCCAATCCGGTCTTTGCGACATTGACCGGCTTAGACGCGGCGGCCTTGGTCGGGCGTTCTCCCGCCGAATTCCTGGAGATGGATTCCGTCGCGGCGGTGGGAGACGGCCCCTCGCACTGGCGGCTGCGCTCGGCATCCGGGTCTTCGCGTGCCGTCACTCTGACCCGTGCGCCGCTGGGCAGCGGTACCGTGATCATGACCTTAAACGACATTACCGAGCGGATTGACAATGAACGTCGTCTGCAAGACGCTCTGCGCCAGGCAGAATTCGCCAATCGGGCCAAAAGTGAGTTTCTGGCCGCGATGAGCCATGAATTGCGCACGCCGTTAAACGCGATCCTGGGCTTTTCCGAGATTATCCGCGACGAATTGGGCGGGCCGGTCGATCCGGCATTGTGCCGCGATTATGTCACCGATATCTATAACAGCGGCTCTCACCTGCGCGACATCATCAACGATCTGCTTGATCTCGCCCGGATCGAAGCGGGAAAGCACAATCTGGTTCCCCAGCCGCTCGATATCGATGCCGAGATCGCCATCTGTGTCCGATTGGTACGGGAACGTGCCGCGCACCACCGGCTCACTCTGACAATTGTCCCGTGCTCTTGCCCCAACCGGGCGGTGCTGTATGCTGATCAGCGCGCTGTGCGTCAGATGCTGTTCAACTTGTTGTCGAACGCGATCAAGTTCACCCCACCGGGCGGAGATGTTACCGTGTCGTGCGATTGCGATCCCGATGGCTCGGTTCGGTTGGCGGTCAGCGACAGCGGGATCGGGATCGCGCCCGAACTGCACGAGGTCGTGTTCCATGCCTATGAACGGGTGCCCAACAATGTGGTCCGCAAGATCGAGGGCAGCGGGCTTGGCCTTGCGCTGGTGCGGACGATGATGAACCAGCATGGCGGATCGGTGACGTTGGTGAGCACCCCCGGGGTCGGGTCAACCTTTACCCTGGTTTTCCCCCCGGGGGCTTGCTGAACGCGGCGGTTAGAAGCACTCTTCCTCAAGCTTCTTCAACGCCTCCATCGCCACGTCATCGTCATGGTCCTCGAACAGTTCGACCATGTAATAGACGTGGGAGTGGAGCAACAGCAGCTTGTCGGTCGTCGCGGTCGCGCTGCTTTCGGCCAGTGCCAGCCGCTGACGGAAGCGGTCCCACAGGGCGTTATTCTTCGCCGGGTCGTCGATGTGGCGATAGAGATGGCCCAGCACCACCTCCATGTTGCCGTCGAAATCAATGCCGCGGAAGCTGATATAGCGATCGGGGTTGGCGGCGGACTCGTCCGCGGACAGAGAGAGCGAAGCCGGGGAAGACGTCATGGACGGTACCTTCATGCCAGGAGAAGCCGAACCGTAAGGCTTCGCTCAGGGTGACATTGCCCGGCCTGAGCGGACAAGTCCTTGCGCGTGAACCGTTCGATATCTGCACGAACGACACTGAAGCTGCACGGACGGCGGCGATCACACCGCCAACAGACGCCGCATCAGGTCGATTTTGTCTCGGCTGACCGGGATCAGAGTGGAATCCGGGTCGGCCAACCGCAGATGCAGGCGGCCCTGGTCCCGTTCGGCGGCGAGGACGTGGCGGATATTGACGAGGTGGCGGCGATGGACCCGAACGAAGGTCAGCGGATCGAGCCTGCGTTCAAGATCGGCCAGCGGACGCGGGCAGAACGCGGTGAAGGACAGCGTTTTCGCTTCGGCATAATGACCCTGGGCAGTCAGGCAGGCGACCTGATCGACATCGATCAACGTGGTAACGCCCCCCTTGCCGCGCATCAGCGGCAGTTTGAGCAGGGGGCCGAGGCCGTCTTCGCCCGTGTCGCCCATCTGAAGCTCGCCCTGGGCATGAAACATCATGCAATAGCCGATATTGGCGGGGGCGGGGCCGGTATGCAGCCGGGTCACCTTCGCCACCAGACTCCCCATCGGAGTCGTCACCAGCAACGAAGCGACTCCATCGGCCGAATCGCGGGCGCAATCGATCAGCCAGCCGACCTTGGCCCGCGCCCCCTCGGGGTGGAGGGACAGGATATCGACCCCGTAAAGCGGTGTCGTGCTTTCGCGGCCCAACAACAATTGCCGGGCCAGCGGATTGACCGAGCGAATCTTGCGCGCCGCATCAAGGATCACCACCCCCACCGGGGTCCGTTGCAGCCGGTATTCGAACGAGCCGCCATCGGCCGCACCAGCGGCCATGAACGAAGGGGCGCGGTGGGGATGGGATTTAGATTCCTCACTCATCGCGCCTGATGTCTCCGCCGCCAGAGACGCGCGGATCCCGCCCAGGTCAGGGCCACCAACAGCGCCATCGCCGACCCCAGACAGGATTCGAGGAACCGCAAGCTGGCATTGCTGACGGGATGCAGGTCGGGATTGATCACGGTCAGGATCGCGATCACCGTCACCGTGATCGCCGACAGTCGGCCACCGTCGGTCAATTGGAGCAGGGCACCGGCTCCGGCAGCCAGCCCCGCCGCAACGGTAAGGCCCAAGAGGCTGAACGGCAGGAAAGAGAGATAGAGGGCGGCGATCACTGCGCCGACCAGGGTACCCCAGACCCGCAGCGTGGCGGCGACCCTGGTGCCGGGCAGATCGTCTTGCAGCGAGGCCAGCCCGGAAACGGACGCCCACATTGCCCCGAACAAGGCGGAGTCGGGATGGATCAGGCCAGTGAAATAAATCCCGCCGCTATAGGACAGCAGCACGACGGTAAACGCCTTGATCGCCCGGCTGAGGGCGAGCGAGCGGCGGATCGAATCGAGACTGAGGATGCTCTTCATTTGCTGTGGAAGATAGGGGGGGCGGCGTTTCGAGACAAGCCCATCGGCTGGAACAATGCTCGTCAGGAAAAAATGATGTCGCACCATTGAGAAACGCGGCGCGGCTGCATAAATGCCGACTACCCTGTTCCAAACGGCGAACAACCGAGGTTCCATGACGGCAGAGTCCTCTTTTCGCGCGTCGCCCCTCGGCCCCGACGCGGCCCGGAAACTCGATGATTTGATCGGGATCGTATCGGCGGATGAAGCCCTGTGGATCAGTGGCTATCTGGCCGGTTTCGCCTCCAAGGCGGGGCAGGGATTCCGTGATGCCGCGCCGAAGACCGAGGCGGTGGCGACCGAACCGCTGGTGATCCTGTTCGGATCGCAGACAGGGCATTCCGCCGAGCTTGCCCGCCATATCGAGCGCCGTGCGATTGGAATGGGGCTGGCCGCCCGTGCCATCGACATGGCGTCCTATCCGCTTCAGGAAGTGAAATCCCTCCGCCATCTTCTGCTGGTGGTCAGCACCTATGGCGAAGGCGAGCCACCGGATGCAGCGCGGGGATTTCACGAATTTCTGATGGGGCGTCGGGCACCGCGTTTGCCTGGGGCTGAATTTGCCGTGCTGGGCCTGGGCGATTCCAGCTTCCGCCATTTCTGCAAGACCGCCCGTGAGTTCGATGCCCGATTGGAAGAATTGGGGGCGCATCGCCTGATGCCCAGGCTCGATTGCGACGTCGATTACGAAGACCCGGCCGAGACATGGATCGAGGCGACCCTGGCGGCGATCGCCCCACACCTGACCAAGGTTCCGGTTGTCTCCGTTGCCACTTCCATCCCATCTGCCGGGGGGTATGACGAGGCCAATCCGTTCCCGGCTCCGCTGCTGGATACGATCCCGCTGACGGGGCGAGGGTCGGACAAGGTGGTTCGCCATGTCGAGCTGTCGCTGGAAGGATCGGGACTGGTCTATCAGCCCGGCGATGCGCTGGGGGTGCACCCCCGGAACGATCCGGCCCTGGTGGCGGAACTGATCGAAACCCTGCATCTGGATCGCGATGCCTTGATCGCCGAAGGCGGGCAACAGCAGCCTTTGGCGACGGTGCTTGAGCAGACGCGGGAGATAACCCTGGCGACGTCCCGCTTCATCGATCTCTATGGCGATGCGGCGAAGGCGCGAAAGCTGAAGACGCTGACCCGCCCCGATAAACGTGACGAGCTCGAAGCCTATCTGAAGGGGCGCCAGATCGCCGATATCGTCCGCGAGTTTCCCGCCAAGGGGATCGAGCCGGGCAGCTTCGTCACGATGTTGCGGAAATTGCGCCCGCGCCTCTATTCGCTGGCGTCCAGTCCTCTGGTGTATCCCGACGAGGCCCACCTGACCGTCGGTCTGGTCGCGTTCGGCGCGGCCGAGCGTCCCCGCCGCGGGGTGGCTTCGGGTTGGCTGGCCGAGCGGGTCGGGCCGGAAGACACGGTCCCGGTCTTTGTCGCCGCCAACGAGCATTTTCGTCTGCCCGCCGATCCGACCCGGCCGATTCTGATGATCGGGGCAGGAACCGGGGTTGCTCCCTTCCGCGCCTTTATGCAACAGCGCGAGGCGATCGGAGCGAGCGGACGGAACTGGCTGTTTTTCGGCGATCGTCGCTTCCGTACCGACTTCCTCTATCAGACCGAATGGCAGCGTCTGGTCAAGACCGGACTGTTGACCCGGATGGATGTCGCCTTCTCGCGCGATCAGGCGGAAAAAGTCTATGTCCAGCACCGCCTGTTGGAACAGGCCAAGGATGTCTTCGCCTGGATCGAAGCGGGCGGCCACGTCTATGTCTGCGGCGACGCCTCGACTCTGGCTCCGGCGGTCGAAGCCGCTTTGACCCGGATCGTCGCCGACCATGGCGGTCTTGGTCCCGAACAGGCTGCCGACTATCTCAAACGTCTTCAGCGCGAAGGCCGCTATCAGAGGGACGTCTATTGACCATGGATGAGCAGCCCACCCGTTCGCCCGAAGACCGCTCGCGCGATGTCACCCAGCCCTTGTCGGCTCTCAGCCCCGCCGAAAGCCTGAAAGCATCCAGCGATTATCTGCGTGGCACGATTGCGCAAGGGTTGGTCGAACCATTAAGTGGCGCGATCTCCGCCGATGATCAGAGCCTTTTGAAATTCCATGGAATTTATCAAGAGGATGATCGCGATCTCCGTGACGAGCGACGGCGGCAGAAGTTGGAACCGGCCTTTGAATTCCTGGTGCGGTTGCGTCTGCCGGGTGGGGTGTGCTCCCCCCAGCAATGGCTGGTGCTGGACGATCTTGCCCGCACCTATGCCAACGGGACGTTGCGCCTGACGACGCGACAGACCTTTCAGTTCCACGGCATCTTGAAGAAAGATCTGAAGAAGACGATCCAGGGAATTGATAAAGCTCTGCTCGATTCGATCGGGGCCTGCGGCGATGTCGTGCGCGGGGTGTTGTGCTCATCCTTGCCCGAACGCTCGCGCCTGCACACCGAATTGTACGAACTGGCGAAACGGACCAGCGAACATTTCCTGCCCAAGACCCGCGCCTATCACGAAATCTGGCTGAATGAGACGAAGGTGGCGGGCAGCGCCGCCGAGGATGAACCGCTGCTTGGCAAAACCTATCTGCCGCGCAAGTTCAAGATCGCGTTTGCTGCTCCGCCGTCGAACGATGTCGATGTCTATACCCACGATCTTGGCTTTATCGCGATTGCCGAGGAAGGGCAACTCGTCGGCTTCGATGTCGTTGTTGGCGGGGGGATGGGGCGGGCCGACAACGATCCCACCACCTTTCCTCGTCTCGCCGATCCGATTGGTTTTTGCCGCACCGACGAGGTGATTGCGGTTGCCGAGGCGGTGGTGTCGATCCAGCGCGATTACGGCGACCGGGTCACCCGCAAACATGCGCGGATGAAATACACCATCGATTCGCGTGGGGTAACGTGGTTTCGGGGCGAACTGGAACGCCGCCTGGGGCGGAGCCTGGAGCCGCCGCGTCCCTTTGTCTTTACCGCGAACACCGATCCGTTCGGCTGGACCGAGGGAGAGGACGGACGGTCTCATTTCACTCTGTTCGTCGAAAACGGGCGGGTGAAGGGACGGATGATGGAGGGCGTGCGTGCTCTAGCCGCGATTCATCAGGGCGATTTCCGTCTGACCGCCAACCAGAACCTGATTATCGCCAATATTCCCGCCCATGAGCGGGGGCGAATCCAGGCTGTGCTGGCCGAGTACGGATTGGATGGTGGAGGCGACAGCGGCCCCAGCCTGTTGCGGCGCAACGCGATGGCTTGCGTGGCCCTGCCCACCTGCTCGCTGGCAATGGCGGAAAGCGAGCGTTATCTGCCCGGCTTCATCACCCGGCTCGAGAAAATCCTGGTCGATTTTGGTCTGGGCGAGGTGCCGATTATTCTGCGGATGACCGGCTGCCCCAACGGTTGCTCGCGTCCTTATGTCGCCGAGATCGGCTTCTCCGGACGGGGGCCGGGGACCTACAACCTCTATCTCGGGGGCGGTTTCCACGGTCAGCGCCTCAACCGCCTGTTCCTCGAAAATGTCGATGAAGAGACGATTGTCGCGACGCTGACCCCAATCTTCCGCCGTTTTGCCGCTGAACGCGGCGCAGATGAACATTTCGGCGATTATGTGATTCGGGCTGGGCTGATCGCGCCGGTGACCTCGGGACGGGATTTTACCCGGTAAGCGGGATAAACGAAATGTGATGGAGTGTTGTCCTGTCCGATCACATCTCTAGGTAGTCATGCGCTTTGTGGTGTTTTCTTAGGTTGCTGTCTGTGCGAGGATGAGGCGTCAGGGTTTTGTCGATCCTGGCGATTCAGGCATTTTGCAACCTAGGCGGATGACACCGTGTCGAATACCCGTACATCAAGCCGTGGGCGCACCCCGTCCGGGCGCCCCAATCCCGTCGATATTCACGTCGGCGAGCGCTTGCGCCTGCGGCGCATGCTGCTGGGCCTCAGTCAGGAAGCCCTGGCGCGATTACTGGGGCTGACCTTTCAGCAGATTCAGAAATACGAAAGCGGCGCCAACCGCATCGGAGCCTCGCGGTTGTACGACCTCGCCCATGCCCTGGGTGTGTCGGTTGATTATTTCTATGAAGAGATGACCGAGCAGGTGCGGCAGGCCAGCCCCCGCCATATGGTGCGGCTGGATTTAGAGCCCGAGGTGCCGCCGATTCTATCGGTCAATAGCCGCGAGACTCTGGATCTGATCCGGACCTATTACCGGATCAACGATCCCTCGGTGCGCCGCCGGGTGCACGAGCTGGCCCGCTCTCTTGGGGCACAGCTCGAACGTCAGGCGGAACGGCTCCGGCTTAGTCAGGGTGTCGATGCGGTTCGGCAGAATCGGCCGGATCCTGGTGAATGATGATATCGAAGCGGGGATATTCGGCCAGAATGGCCGCTTCGACCTCATCGGCGATCCGATGCGCCTCGGCCAGCGGCAGGGTACCCGGCAATTCAAGGTGAAGCTGGATGAACCCCTGGCGGCCCGATGTACGCGAGCGCAGATCATGCATGCTCTGCACTTCGGGATGAGCCAGAACCAGGGCACAGATACGGTCGCGGTCGGAATCCGGCAATTCCCGGTCCATCAGCGTGTCAAGCGCGCCGCGAGCGATTTGCGCCGCATTGATCATCAGCCAGATGCCGATGGCGATGGCGAAGATCGGATCGGCGACGGTCCAGCCCGGCCCCATTGCCAACAGCAGCGAGATGATGACGCTGGCATTGATCGCGACGTCACCGGCGTAGTGCAGCGAATCCGCCGAAATCGCCAGTGATTTCGTTCGAGCCACCACCCGGCGCTGGAACGCGACCAAGGCAAAGGTGGCCAGGATCGAGAACACCATCACGGCGATACCCCATTCGCCATGGGTGACGGGCTCGGGGTGAACCAGACGTCCCCCGGCCTCGACCATCAGCAACCCACCCGATCCGACAATGAACGCCGCCTGTCCCAGACCGGCCAGCGCCTCGGCCTTGCCATGACCGAAGCGATGTTCGTGATCGGCCGGTTGCAGCGCCTGACGCACCGCCATCAGGTTGAGCGCCGAGGCGGCGAGGTCGAGAGCGGAATCAATCAGGGTTGACAGCAGCGATACCGATCCGGTGGCGATCCAGGCGGCCAGCTTGGCGGCGATCAGCAGGGCCGCGGTCGCGGTCGAGGCATAGGTCGCCAGCCGCATCAGCCGGGCTTCCGCCTTGTCGTTCTCGTGTAATGACGCGGCGGCTAGGGGAAGAGAGTGACGGTCGTCCATGATCCATTTTCCCGAAGAAAAACCTGCCGCTCATGCAGCCTGAACTGGCGGTCCTGCCAAAACTCGATCCGCTTGGGCACCAGACGAAAGCCCGACCAATGCGGCGGGCGCGGCACCGTGCCAAGTCCGAAGCGGGCGGTGAATTCGGCGATCCGGCGCTCGAGCTCGAACCTGCCGGTCAGAATCCGCGACTGGCGCGAGGCCCAGGCCCCGATCTGACTGGCGCGGGCCCGGCTGGCGTAATAGGCATCGGCCTCTTCTTCCGACACCGGGACGATGTCGCCTTCGACGCGAATCTGCCGTTTCAGGCTTTTCCAGTGGAAGCACAGCGCCGCCTGGGGGTTTTCCGCCAGATCCTGTCCCTTGCGGCTTTCCAGATTGGTGTAGAAAACAAAACCGCGTTCATCAGCGCCCTTCAATAGCACCATCCGCACACTGGGACGGCCGGTCGCATCGGCGGTGGCCAGCGCCATGGCGTTGGGATCATTGGGTTCGTGGCGGGCGGCTTCGTCCATCCAGGCGTGAAATTGGGGAAGCGGGTCGTTCCCATCGGCAGGTTTCGAAGTCTGAGACATGATATCCTGTGGATTATTCCCTCTTGCCGAGGGTACCTCAAAATGCCCCAAATTCATCCCATATGGTAGTCGTTCCTTAAATCTGATCTTGACGCGAAGAGACTGAGATGCAGCCGCAATTTGCCGATTGCTTTCCCCCTTTTGTCCGCTGCCGCGGCGTTACCCCGCCGCCAACGCGGAATCCCGGGTGGTGGAGTCGGTCGAGTTTCCGTAACATGCCGCCCGACGGGGGCCGGCTTGTTCCCGTCCTTGCACTTTTCTCGATCATGCGGACGCCGATATTGTGAAAGACCCTTATCAGATTCTGGGCGTGGCCAAGACTGCCACCGACGACGAAATCAAGAAGGCCTATCGCGCGCTGGCTCGCGAACTTCACCCTGACCTCAATCCCGGTGACAAAAAGGCCGAGGAACGGTTCAAGGACATCTCGGCAGCCTATGACTTTCTGTCGGATACGACCCGGCGCAGCCAGTACGATTCGGGAGAAATCGACGCCACCGGCGCGCCGCGTCGGACCCGCTCCTCGTCCTGGCGTCCCGGCACGGGCGGCGGAACCGATTGGGGATCGGCCGGGTCGGCCTGGGGATCGCGCAGCGGTTTTTCCTTTGGCGATGATGCCGACGATATTCTGGCCGAGATGATGCGGCGCAAGGCGCAGGGCCGCGCCCGCTCCGATTCCCATCGCGGCGGCGAGGTCCGTCATTCTCTGACGGTTTCCTTCACCGACGCGGCGCAGGGGGTGACCAAGCGGGTAACCCTCATCACCGGCCGCACCGTCGAGGTCAAGATTCCTCCCGGAGCGACCGACGGCCAGACTTTGCGGCTGAAAGGGCAGGGTCAGCCCGCCGGTCCGACCGCCGCGATTGTCCCTGACGCCTTCATTGACCTGCATGTTGAAAGCCATCCCTATTTCGTCCGCCGCGAGCTCGATATTCTGATCGATCTACCGATCTCGGTGCAGGAGGCGGTGCTGGGAGGCAAGGTCACCGTGCCGACCATTGACGGCAAGGTCACGTTGAGCATTCCCCCGGACTCGAATGGGGGCGGCGTCTTGCGGCTGAAGGGCAAGGGGATTGCTGGTTCCGACGGAACTCGCGGCGATCAGTTGGTCACCTTACGGGTGGTTCTGCCCGAAAATGATGCCGAGTTTAAAAAGCTGGTCGAGAAATGGGGGCCGCGCAACGGCTACGATCCCCGTGCCAAGGCTGGAATGGCTTGATACCAACTGGTCAAGGACTTGGCCGGTTGTATTGTGCCTCTGCCTTAGCGGGCGCATTCGCGGCCCTCGGTCGCCGCCGCAATGGCGGCTAAATACCGGCCAACGGGGTAAATCGAGGTGAGATAATCCCGGCCTGGGGGGATCGCTTCAAAGTGATCTTTCCAGGCCGAAGGTCGCGTAGGTGACGGGCTGTTCCCTCAGCCCCGCGTCTTCACTCTCGGCTTCTCTTACATTTTATGGCCGGGCAGGCGGATCACGCCGAACCAATATTCCTGAATACCCTGAATCGCAGCGAACAGGGCATCAACATCAACAGGTTTGGTGACGTAGCCCGACGCCCCGGCGCTATAAGCGCTGGTGATATCGCGTTCGGCGTCCGACGTAGTCAGCATCACTACCGGGATGTCGCGCAACTGTGCATCGGCTTTCAACTCGCTTAAGACGGCATGGCCGTTTTTACGCGGCATGTTGATGTCGAGTAGAATCAGATCGGGGCGCACCGGGCCGTTATGCCCGTTGCTGTCCTTGCGCAGGAATTCCATTGCCGCCATGCCATCGGCAACATGGTCGAGCCGACAGGGGTACCGCCCGACCGAGAACGCTGCTTTGACCAGACCGGCATCGCCGGGATCATCATCGACCATGAGAACGACAAAGGGGGGCGGCATTCTTGCACGCGTCCTGATATTTACGAATAAGTGCAAGTGTACCCTTCTGTGGCGCGCCAAGGGAAACAAACTTTGGCAGCCTGGCTCTGCCGATCGATTTATCCCGGTTGGATCAGGGGTGTCTCTGCGACGATCAGCACATTGCATGGGGCGCGCTCAAGCAAATCGTGTCCAACCGAGCGATCGACCAGACGTCCTAGCCATGACAGATGGCGGTGACCGATCACGATCAGATCGGCGGAGATCTCGGTGGCCAGGCGGGCGATTTCATCTGCCGCCAAGCCGGTTGGGGCATGGGTTCGGCAGGGCAGTCCGTTTGCGGCCAACTGACGCGCCGATGCCTCCAGAGTGGCGACGGTGTCGTGATCCAGCACATCGAATGGCACAGAGGTCGGGTTGGCGATCCCCAATTCCCAATGGCGAGCCGGGTCAGAGACCGAAACTACATGCAACTCTCCCCCACATTGGGTGGCGATATCCGCCGCCGCCTTGATAACAGCCGAAAGTTGTGGCGAGGCATCGACGGCGATCAGTACGATTCTGGGCATCGGACTCTTCCCCTTATTCCTTTCGACGCGGCCGCATCAACCAAGCCGGACCGAGGGCAACGAAAAAGATCACGGCGACCAGCAGGAAGCTGTCGCGAAATCCCATCACACTGGCCTGGGCCGCCACTATGCTCGACAGGAAACGGTAGACCTCCTGGCTGTGAAGGGAGAACTGCGGGCTATCCGGAATCCCGGCGCGGGTCATCAAGACCGCCAGCTTGTTCAACGTTTCGGTCGCGGCGGCTCCGCCCGTCTGAAGGGCGTTGAAGGCATCGGCATGGAGCGCGGTTTGCCGCTCCAGCGCGACCGACAGCGCCCCCACTCCAACGGCACCGCCCAATTGGCGCATGAAGTTGATCGCTCCGGCCCCCTGGCTGATCAGGGCCGGGTCCAGAACCCGTAACGCTCCGACATTCAGAGACGGCAGGATCAGACCGAGCCCGATCCGGCCCACCACCACCCATCCGGCAAAGACCCAGAAATCGGTCGAGGTGTCGGCGTTTGCCATCAGAAGGCTTGACCACGCAAACAGGATCAGACCGGAGAGGATCAGGATATAGGGTGGCAGCCGGTCACTCATTCGTCCGGCCAGGGGAAAGACCACGCCAAGAACGATCCCGGCAGGCATCAGCAACAGACCGGATTCGGTGGGGGTATAGCCCTGGACGGTCTGGACGAACAGCGGGACCAGATAGGTGGAGCCGTACAATCCCAATCCCAGGATGAAGGCAACCGCCGAGGCAACTGCGAAGCGGGGATTGAGGTAAACGCCCAGCGACAGAATCGGCGATCTCGTCCGGTTTTCGTGCCAGATGAAGCCCAACGTCGCGACCCCGGCCAGGGTAAATCCGCCGGTGACCATCGTGGACTCCCAGCCCTGGCGCTGTCCATTGGCCAGGGCGGTCAGCAGCGCGGCAATCGCCACCGACAGCAGGATGAAGCCCAGCATGTCGAACGCGACCGGGCGGCCGGGGGGGCGCGTCGCCAGGAAGGTCGGGGCCAGGAGGATTCCGGCGAAGCAGAAGGGGGGGCCAAGAAAGAAGACATCGCGCCAGGAATAATTGTCAATCAGCATCCCGCCCAGGGTTGGCCCCAACGCCGGGGCCAGGATCACGCCGACGCCGTAAATCCCCATCGCGGTGCCGCGCTCGGCGGGGGGGAAGGCGCGGAAGATCACCACCATCGCCAGTGGCTGGACCAGCCCGGCAGCAGCGCCTTGCAGGGTGCGGGCGACGATCAGAACGTCTTCGTTGGGGCTAAGGCCGCCCAGGATCGAACTGGCGATGAACACGACCAGGGCGGCGATATAGGTCGTGCGGGTGCCAAAGCGGGCAATCGCCCAGGCGGTCACCAGCATCGTCGCCGTCATCGCCGCCAGAAAAGCGGTGGACAGCCATTGCGCCTTGTCCTGCCCCATCCCGAATTCGCCCATGATGTCGGGCAGGGCAACATTGACGATCGTCGCCGATAGCACCATTGCGATGGTGCCCAGCATCACCGTGCCGGTGGCGTACCATTTGTAGGCCGGACCATAGCGCTCGGCGAGGTCTTCAGCGCTGACCGACATCGATATCAATCTCCACCATCATGCCGGGTCGCAAGGGGAAATCGTCGGGTTGAGTAACGGCGATCCGCAGCGGAACCCGCTGGGTGATCTTGGTGAAATTGCCCGATGGGTTCGGGCTGGGCAGCAAGGCAAACTGGCTGGTGGTGGTGTTGCCGATCCGCTCAATCGTCCCGGTGAAGCTGCGGTCGGGATAGGCATCGACGGCGATCGAGACACTCTGGCCGGGACGCAGGCGTTCCAGCTTGGTTTCCTTGATGTTGGCCTCGACCCACACCGTCTTGGGGTCGTGTAGCAGCAACAGGCGTTGGCCGGGGATCACATATTCGCCGGGTTCGACGAATTTCTGATCGACGATGCCATCGACCGGGCTGCGAACGACGCGGTCGCCCATTGATATCTCGTGCTGACGCCGTTGTGCCTCGATCTGCTCGGCATCGTGGGCCAGCCGTTCGGTCTCTTTTTGCAGCACACCGACATCACCCAGATGGGCGCGGGCCTCGGCCAGGGCGGCTTCGGCCTCGCCTAACCGGGCCTGGGCGGCGCGCTGGGCCTCCTCGGCTCGCCGCAATTGCGAACGATGGAGGTCCCAGGTCTGGCGCGAGGCATATTGCGCGGCGAGCAAGGCGTCAGTGCGGTGAAAATCCTCGGCGGCGCGCTCCGCCTCCGAGTGAGCGGCGGCCAGATCGGCGATTGCGGCGGTGCGGCGCGCTTCGGCGGCGGTAACCGCGCTGGTCGTGGTGCCGGTAACGATCCGCATCTGGGCTTCGGCGCGTTCGCGGTCCAGCCTGATCGAGTCGGCGCGGGCCTTGAGCTCTTCCAACTGCTGGGCCGCCTCGCGCTGGTCGATCACAGCGAGGACGTCTCCCGCTTTGATCTTCTGTCCGTCGGTGACCGGGCGTTGCGCGATCCAGCCATCAATCCGGCTGCTGATTGTTACCATGTCGGCCATCACCCGGGCATCGCTCTCCGTGATGTGATCAAGGCGGCCATACGACCAGCCTCCTACCACGAGCACGGCGACGAGGGCGGCCCCGATCATCGCCTGGCCGCGCAACCGGGGTAGACGCGACATCGCCCGCAGACGCAGCCCCAGCGAAGGACGGTCCGGCGATAAGAGCGGCTTCATAGCGACTCTCCGTCACTCGTCCGACCGCCGCCAAGATTTCGGGTCATCCGGGCGATCAGCGACTGGCACAGTTCCAACTCGGCATCGTCGATTTCACTCAAGGCTTCGGCGCGCAGGATGGCGGCAATCGTGGCGATTTCGCCGATCAGCGGCGTCGCAGCGGAGGTGAGGTGAATGATCTTGCTGCGGCGGTCGGTCGGACAATCGCGCCTCTCCAGCAAGCCCAGCCTCTCCAGGCCGTCGAGCACGCGCACCAGGGTCGGACCTTCGACGCCGACCCGTTCGACCAGTTCACGTTGCGGCAGATGGCCATCAGCTTTCGACAGATGGAGGAGAATCGTCCATTTCGCCTGGGTCAGCCCCAGGGGAGCCAGCCGCTCGTCCAGTCGCGCCCGCCACAGCCGGGCCAGTCGGGCGAGATCGAAACCGAATTGTTCTTTGGCCCGAGGGGGTGCCATCGGATTCTCCAACGCGGGAAATAGGTATGAGGCTATTAAGTAGGAAGCTATCGATTTTGACGCAAGCCCCAAAATGACGAAGGCTGGCATTGCTGCCAGCCTTCGCCGTTCCGGTTCGCACGAATTCGTCTGTTCAGCAGCAGCGGGTTGCTCCGCCGCCGCCGTACCGCGCATCCTGGCGGTTGCGGAAGAATTCCTCGTAACTCATCACCGGGTCGTCGGGATGGCGGGTCATCTGGTGAATGACATACCCATCGTAATCGGGCACGCCCACCATCAAGCGGCTGGCCTGGCTGAGGATGCGATAGGCAACCTTCAGATCAAGCATGCCCCACCTCCTTGGTCCCACCGGATTCGAGTGCGGTCGGGTGATCTGTGGCGATCGCCCGACGGATCGAAACGATGCCAAAACCCACCATCGCCACGACCAGGATCAGCAGGAAGATCGCGATCCCGGCATCGACATAGGCGTTGAAGACGATCTGGTTCATCTGGTCGATCGTCTTGGCCGGACCGATCACCTTACCGGCATCAAGTGCGGTGCCGAATTTGTCGGCCTGCGCCAGGAAGCCGATTGCCGGGCTGGCGTGGAACACCTTCTGCATTCCGGCAGTCAGGGTGCAGATCAGCAGCCAGATCGCCGGAAGCACGGTGACCCAGGCATAACGCTGCCGTTTCATCTTGAACAGCACCACTGTGCACAGCACCAAAGCAACCCCGGCCAGCATCTGATTGGCGATGCCGAACAGCGGCCACAAGGTGTTGATGCCGCCCAACGGATCAATCACGCCGGTATAAAGGATATAGCCCCACAAGGTGACGGCGATCCCGGTGGCGATCAGGTTGTTGCTCCAGGATTTGGTCTGGCGGAAGCTGGGAGCGACCGCGCCGATCATGTCCTGGACCATGAAGCGGCAGGCACGGGTGCCCGCATCGACGGCGGTGAGGATGAACAACGCCTCGAACAGGATCGCGAAATGGTACCAGAAGGCCATCATCGCCTTGCCGCCGATGACGCTGGAAAAGATTTGCGCCATGCCCACCGCCAAGGTGGGAGCACCGCCTGCCCGCGACAGGATCGAGGTTTCGCCGACATCCTTGGCGGTCTCAAGCAGCATTTCCGGGGTAATCGCAAAGCCCCAGGAACTGATCACCGTCGCCGCGTTGGCGACGTCGGTGCCGATCCGGGCAGCCGGGCTGTTCATTGCGAAATAAACGCCGGGGTCGATCACGGTGGCGGCGACCATCGCCATCACCGCGACGAAGCTTTCCATCAGCATGCCCCCATACCCGATCAGGGGGATCTGTGTCTCGGTTTCCAACATCTTGGGCGTGGTGCCCGATGAAATCAGGGCGTGGAAGCCCGACACCGCGCCACAGGCGATGGTGATGAACAGGAAGGGGAACAGATTTCCAGCAAAGACCGGCCCGGTTCCGTCGATGAACTGGGTCACCGCTGGCATCTTCAGAGTGGGCATCACGACGAGAATGCCGAGTGCCAAGCAGATGATCGTGCCGATCTTGAGGAAGGTAGAGAGGTAGTCGCGCGGGGCCAGCAGCAGCCACACCGGCAACACCGAGGCGACGAAGCCATAACCGATAATCATCAGCGCCAGTTGTTCCCCCTTGAAGGTGAACAGCGGGGCCAGATCGGGGCTTTCGGCGACGGTCTGGCCATAGAGCAGGGCTGCCATTAGCAGGGCAAAGCCGATCAGACTCATCTCGCCGATCCGCCCCGGCCGCAGGAAGCGGGCATAGATCCCCATCAGGATCGCGATCGGAATGGTGGCGATGACGGTGAAGGTGCCCCAGGGGCTGCCGGTCAGAGCCTTGACGACCACCAGGGCCAGGACGGCAAGGATGATGATCATGATCATCAGCACGCCGACCAGCGCCAGCGATCCGGCGAGGGGGCCCATTTCCGAACGGATCATGTCGCCCAGCGAGCGACCGTCACGGCGGGTCGACAGGAACAGAACCATCGAATCCTGAACCGCTCCGGCGAAGACGACACCAGCGAGAATCCATAGGGTGCCGGGAAGATAGCCCATTTGCGCCGCGAGGACCGGGCCGACCAGCGGACCCGCCCCGGCGATGGCGGCGAAGTGATGGCCGAACAGCACATATCGGTTGGTGGGGACGTAATCGAGGCCGTCATTGTAACGAACAGCCGGGGTCAACCGATTCGCATCGACGCTCATCACCTTGCTGCCGATGAACAGGCCGTAAAATCGATAGGCGATGAAATAGGTACAGACGGCGGCGATCACGAGCCAGATGGCATTGACGCTCTCGCCGCGCTCCAGCGCCACCACGCCCAGCGCAAAAGCACCGAGCAGGGCCGTGGCTAGCCACACCAATTTAGATAGAGGTGCACCCATGGACCTAATCCTCCACTCTGGGAGCCAAGGCAAAAGTTATATTATTGGCCGGGCGCGGAGTCTATTTCCGTCACGGGCTCAGATCAAATATTGCGACGCAATATCACCTGGAGCGCTTCCATTCTCCTCGGCACGCAACCTGAAATTACGCCCGGGGCCCCGGCTGATTTGGAGACGTGCTGGCAACGCGCCGCAGGTTTTACTTGGACAGGAGGTGGCAGCGACGATGTGCGGGGCAAACCCTTTTGGGTCAGGGTTTGCGGGCCGAAGCGTCGGCGGGTTTGCTTTCAGGCTGATCCTTGGGTTGAGACTTGCCTTCGGGCGGTAAAATGGTTTGCCCCATCATCGCTGGCGGAATCGACGGCTCTACTTTGCGTTCAACCCCATACGTCGTCGGTCGGGCAGCATTCTGAGGCGGGATGTCGGACGAGCGGGCATTGTGGGTTTTCAACTCGGTCGCGGTCGAGGTGTCCTTGGTCGCGGCGGCATCGCTGCGGGGGCCGGATGGTGCCGGGTTGTCGGCGGTGTTGAGGATCACCGGCAAGCCATCCTTGCCGCCGCCAATAATGATGATCTTGCCGTTGGGTGAGGTCGACAACGCGATTGTCGCTTCGATTCCCCGCAGGCGCAAATATTCCGGGGTGATGGTGCGGGCGACGATGTCTTGGAAGGTCCGAATACCTTCGGCCTCGATCTTCTTGCGCTCACGTTCTTTTTCTTCACGGGCGATACGGAAATCGTACTCAAGCATCGCCTGGTATTGCTCGGCCTTGCGCTCGATCGCCTCGGTCACCTTGTCGGGGAGTTTCACCGAGCGGATCAGCACATCTTCAACAGAAACCAGTTTGCCGCGAAAGCTTTGATTGACCAGGGACGAGCCCAGTTCCCGCACCATCCGTTCCAGCAACTCGGCCTGGATAAAGCCACGGGCGTCAGAATAAAGCTGTTCCGGGGTATAGCGCGAGATCAGTTCGCGGACATGTGATCCGATTTCGGGATAAACCAGAATTTCGGGATAATCCGGGCCAACCAGGGAATGCAGCAATCCCAGCGCATCCTTGTTGACGCGATAGCGAACCGCTACTTCGACCTGCATGGTCAGGCCGTTCGAGGAAATCGTGTCATATGTCCTGGCATTGTTCTGAAGCCGGGCGTCATAGACATACATCTCGTCCCACGGAAAGATGGCATGGACGCCTTCGCCGTAGGTTCGGTCGGTTACCGTCCCCCCGAAAAAGCGCAGCCACAACACTCCGGCATGACCGGCGGGGACGTTGATAAAAATGCTGGGGGCAAGGAGGATGATGCCGAGGATCAGCAGTAGAGAAAAAATGTAGATGGAACTGGCGTTCTGGCGCAGGCGACGGTGCAGCGAGCGAAGACCAGATCGATCCATAAAGCGACGGAAAGACCCCGGCGAACCGTCCGCCACGGGTGGTGCCGCATTGTTTACCTCTGCCATCTTCACCCTTCTCGCTCGTCGGGCTTATCCTGAAGCGGTCGGTTTGCCCCGAAATACTCGCGATCAATCCACGCGATGCCGGTTCAGGCACCACCGAAGACAGGATTACTCTAACGTAACTTTCTCGATTTGCTTACGAATTTCGCGAGATGGGCGACAGGCGATGAGAATCAGCAGGTCAAAGAGGGGGGAGTAACAGCAGGGCGATGGTAAAATGGCCCAAGAAACCGAACGCGGTGGCCCGGCCCAACAGGCCGCAGATTGCGCAGGCAATAAGATAGAGGATCAAAACAATGATCGACATGCCGCGTTCCCTTGCCTTCCGCCGTTAAATCCGCCGCGCACAAGCCAGTGCTCGCCATGTTCGGACCTGAGACGAGGATACTCTAGGGCCGGTTCAATTGAAATAGAACCGGCCCTAGCCTTTGCCAAAGGGTGACGCCCCTTCGGGGTGCAGGCATACCTCAACCGTCGGTTGGCGCGTCTGTCGGTCAATGTGGATTGGGGTCAGGCCGCCGCCGCGTCGGTAGTCGCTCCCAATCCCTTGTCCTTGGCTTCCTTGAACGTGGCGGCGAACTGATCCTTGGCCTCCTTGGCATTGAACGACAGGAACGTCCCGCCGGAGGCGAAATGGCGCTTGAAGGTCTTGCCAACGGCATATGTGAATGCCGCCGCGAATGCCGGTTGTGTCGCCAACGAGAACACCGTGCCGAAAACCGGCGCACTGCGCAGCAGGCTGTGAACCGCGCCCGAGGACAGAATGCTGCCGCTGACGGCCGAGGTGGCGATCCCGGCCAAAAGGGCGGTGACAGAAGATTTGACGGCATTAGCCTTGAAGGGCACACCGTAGAGATCGCCCAGTTCCTTCAACAGCTTGACCTGAACGGCGATCAGGGCAGCGGTATCAACAAAACGGAAGGGGATGACGCCCGCTCCGATCGACCAATAGACGTTGTTACGGATGATGATATCGGCCTGGGCGGCATGATGGTCCGGTTCCGTGGCCGAATGTGCTTTCTCTTCAACAGGCTCGTCCGAAACAGCGGCCTGAGTCTTGGCTTTAGCCTCGCTGGTCATGATCTCCCCCGTGAGGTGAATCCAGTTGGTAAGGATCGACAAGGCAAGAATAGCATGATCTGGACGCAAAGGGTGGGCCGGTCTGGAACGAAACCGTCCTTTGCGGGCATCGAAGTGCCGAGCTTGCAGCCGTTGGAAATCGGACTCGCTCTGTCGCCCGCACTCGCCCTGAGGATAGGGATGAATGGTTGTGTCGTCAACCTTGGAGTCTTATTAAGTGGGCGCGTCTAATTTTTTAGTTGTGGCTGGAGGAGTCCGATCTCCCGCCAATAGCGGAGCGCTCCGGGATGGAAGGGCAGGTAATTGCCGGTCGACACCATCTCCTGGACGTTGAGAGACTGAAGCGCGGGATGCTGAGTCCGTAACAAGTCGATATTCTCTACCGCCGCGCGGACCAGCCAATAGACGATGGTCGGATCAAGTGGTTCGTAGGCGAGCACCGCCGCCCGGATTCCGTATGTTTCCAGGGGCTTGTCCTGTCCGGGATAGGTGTTCGAGGCGAGGGAGAGCCGGGAGAATTCGGGGTGGAGTCGCAAGATCTCCTCCATCCCCGGACCGGACAGGCCCAGAACCTTGGCCTCACAGCGGCCAACCGCTTCGGTTACCAAGGGCGATGGATGCCCGCTCCACACCGCGAAGGCATCGATATAACCGCTGCACAGACCCTGGGGGCTGGATTCGACCGAAACCCTGTCACGACGGGCCAGATCGACCGGACGAATGCCGCTGGCGCTCAGATAATCGAGGAACAATTCCTGGCCGATGGTGCCGTCCGGTCCAAGATTGATTCGCTTGCCGCGCAAATCGGCGGCGGTATCGATCCCCGCCCTGGCCCGTGTCACCAACAACCCCATTTCGCCATACAGCGACATTACCGATCGCGCTCCGGGGATATCTTCCTTGCCTGAAGCCGCCAGATAGGAGAGGTCCGATTGCATGATCACGACTTGCGCCCGACCCTGTCGCATCAGCCGGCGATTGTCCGAGCTGCCCTGAGAGCGGAGCGCGACGCAATGAATCCGGTGCTGTTCGAAATGAATGCGGAGTGCACTGCAAAGAGCGCTGGCGACGGTGAAGTATACGCCGCTGGTTCTTCCTGAATAAATGGTCAGATATCTCTCTTTGAGGGGCTTTGCCGCATTGGGATGCGACGCCGATGTAAAATTAATATCGGTCCAGTCTTTGTATTCGCTCAGAGGGACGAAGTCTGGGTTGTAGGGCAGGGTGTTCTTTTTCTCTGCCGCCGAAGCGCTCGCCACCGAAAGCAGCACGATCAGGGTGGCGAGACCGCGGAACACAACAAGGCGTGCGCTCTGGATCATGACGCCTCCTGGTAAAGGCCCGATCTGACCGGGGACGATTCGCGTCCGGCTTCTTCGATCATCAGCCGCACAATCTCATCTTTGTGACTTTGCGCGAAAAAGTGGCCAGCAGCCAGCGTTTCGAGGCGGAAGTTGCGGGCGGCAAAGGCGCTCCAGGCTTGCATATCAGCCACGGCGACGAAGGGATCATCGCGTCCGGCCAGGGCGAGCACAGGGGCGGCGATCATCGGAGCGGGCGAGCGGGAAAAGCCTTCCGACAGAAAGAAATCGGCCCGCAGAGCGGGGAGAAACAGCGCCATCAGTTCCTCGTGTTCCAACGCTTCACGCGGGGTGCCGCCCATGGCACCGACCGCTTGCAGGAACGCACGGTCGTCGAGCGGAGACAGAGGGGCGCGGTGGGGGGGCACGTGGGGTGCCGCGCGGGCGGCGACCGTGACCAGAGACAGGGGGGCGGCGGCCTTGCTCAGGCTGACGGCAAGATCAAGCGCCAGGGCCGCTCCCAGACTGTGCCCGTACAGCGCCAGCGGTGCGGCAGGCAGCGCCAGAGCCGCCTGGGTTAATTTCTCGATGATGGTGGCGAGGTCGCGGCAGGGCGGTTCGGTCACTCGCCGTTCGCGGCCGGGTAATTGCGCGGCGACCAACTCGACGCTGGGCGGCAGCGACTCGACCCAGGGACGGAACAGCGCCGGTCCGCCACCGGCATGGGGCAGGCACAATAGCCGCAGCACGGGGCGCTCGACCGGCTCCCCGATCCGAACCAGCCAGTCGCCGCTCATGTCTCCTCTCCGTCGACAAAGGCTCCGTCGCGCATGGCCAGGACCTGGTCGGCCACGCCGAACCAGCGGTCGTCATGGGTGACGCAGATGACGATTTTGCCGCGGGCGCGGTAGGCGGGAAGAATCTCTTCATAGAACAACTTGCGGAAATGCGGGTCCTGATCGGCCGCCCATTCGTCGAGGATCAGCACCGGCTTGTCCTCGATATCGGCAACCACCAGGGCCAACCGCTTGCGTTGCCCGGCCGAAAGGGAAAGGGTTGAAAAGGCACCGTTTTCGATCCGAACCTTGGACTCAAGACCTAACCGGGCCAACAGCGGTCCAGCGGCTTGCCACGCTTCGGATGGAATGCCGTACAATCGGCGAAACAGGTGATAATCGGCGAACACGGCGGAAAGAGTATCGCGATAGGCCTGCATCCGCTCTTCGGTGATGATCTCGCCATTGACCGAGAGAGTCCCGCCGCTTGCCGGAATCAGTCCGACCAACAGGCGCAGAAAGGTCGATTTGCCCGAACCGTTGCCGCCAGTGATAAAGGTGATTTGTCCGGCGCGGAAACGGGCGTTCAGCGGCCCGACCGAAAACCCGTAATCGCCTTTGTCGTCCGGGTAGCGATACCCCAGGTGCGACAAAACGATCTCCTGTGGCGGGGCCATCGGCGACGTGGATTCCGTTTCGCTCCGGCGGCCGCCGCGCAACTCGTCTTTCAGGGCATAAAGCCCGGTCAAGGCGTGTTCCGCATCGCCGATGATCGGAACCGCCTGGACCACGGTGCCGATCGGCCCGATCATGAACATTGCGGCCGTGGTGGCCTGGATCGCCTCGGCGTGAAAGGTGGTGGTGACCATCGGCACCACGAACACCATCACCCCGACCAAAAGGTAGAAGGCCAACTGAATCGCCGCGAACTCGCGGGCCCACCGCTGCTTGATCGCCGATTTCGCCGTCCGGGTCCGGCGCGAAATTCCGGCCAGATCGCCAACGACGTCATGCCCGCGCCGTTCGTTCAGGCGAATTTCCTTCTGCCCGCGCAACAACCCTTCCAGACCGTCGAACAATTCCATTTCGGCGGTTTCGGCCCGACTTGTTTCCTGACGCAAATCGGCCATCCGCCGCCAGTGCAGCCATACCGCCAGCACCAGAAACAGCACCACCGCTCCAAACGCGGCAAGCGAAAGCCAGGCGACGTACAGGGAAACGAACAGCAACGTCACCGTGTCCTGCGCCCCGACCGCCAGCATCGGCACACAGCGCGAAACGGCCTGACAATCGCGGGTCAGGGCGGCAAAGGCTCTGGCCTTTCCGATCCCGTCAAGGCTTTGCATGTCGGATTGGCGAATGCCCTCGACCACCTCGCCGCGCAATCGGTCGACCACGCCCTCGACTTCGGTGGCGCAAATCCGCGTCACCGTCGATTGGGTCGAGGCGTACAAAGCGGTGGCGACCAGGAACAGCAAGATGAGGCGCAACCCGGCCCCACCCGATTGAGCCTGCTCCGCCGCGATGTTGATGACGGCGAGAACCACCGTGGTCGACACCGCCGACAGAATTGTCAGCCACAGCATGACCCTGGGATTGGTGGACATCTCGGCGCGCAACAGGCGAAACGACGACATCGGCTCAGGCTCCGGCAGCCGACGGGACGGCGCGCAGGCGTCCTTCGTCGAGATGATAGCGACGGTCGGCGGCGTCGAAATAGGCGTCGTCATGGGTGACCGCGATGATTGTCAGACCGCGCGCCCGCAATTCGGGGAGTATCTCGCGATAAAACCGGCGGCGAAAGTGCGGGTCCTGGTCGGCGGCCCACTCGTCGAGCACCAGGACTGGGCGTTGCTCCAGCAGCGCCACCACCAGGGCGAGACGTTTCCGTTGCCCGGTCGACAGGTCGATCCGGGTGAAGCGGTCGTCGTGAAGGTCGCAGATTTTGTCCATCTCCAGCATCCGCAGCAACGGTGCGGCCTCGGCAATCCGCTCGGGAGCGATGCCGTACAGGCGCGGAAACAGGTGGAAATCAGAATAGACCGCGGCGATCAGGCCGCGATAGGCCCGCATCGTCGCCGAACCGATGGCGATACCGTCGATCTCGATTCGTCCCTGGAGCGGGCGATAGAATCCGCACAGCACCTTCATCAGGGTCGATTTGCCCGAGCCGTTGCCCCCGGTGATGAAGATGATCTCGCCCCGTTTAACGGTCAGATCGATCGGACCGACGGCAAAGCCGGATTCCCCGTCGGTTCCGTCATACGCATAGCCGATACCCCTCAGGCTGATTTCCGAGAAATCGGCGGGCAGGGGGCGCGGCTCGACCCGCTCGACCTCATCTTCCATTGCCGTCAGGTCCGCATCGAGGCGGAGGATTTTTTCGGCGGCGGCGTTCGACGCGGCCAGGATGCCCAGCGACTGGATCAGTCCGCCCATCGGTCCGATGATGAAGATCACCGCCGTCGTCACTTTGACGATATCGATATTCGCAGCGAGCCCATAAAGCGGGATCACGAAGACGACGACGGCCAGCAGGCAGTAGAAAATCACCTGACCGATGATGAACTGGCTGAAGATGTGAGTCTGGACATCAAGCCGGACCGCACCGGCGTGGCGGCATTGTTCGGCAATGGTCTGTCCGAAATCGGCGCTGCGGCGGCTCGATAGCCGGATTTCCTTGAAGCCCTCGAAGAGGTCGGACAGGCTTTCGAACAGACTGGCCTCTTCCGCCATCATCTCGTGGTGACGGCGGTGAAGCCGGGCTCCCAACCGGGCATAGATCCAGCCGCCGGCCGAGACCCCGATGGCAACGATAACGAACGCCAGCGGCGAGAGGTAGAGGATGTAGAGCAGCACCGCACCGGCCAGAATCCCCGAGCGTAGCGCCAGGGCGAGAAACTGGCTGTTCTGGGAAATCGTCTGAGTTGCCTGGGTGACGCTTTCGAACAGGGTCTGATGCCCGATCCGTTCCAACTGAACGAAATCGGCGCGGCGGATGCGACCCAGGATGCGGACGCGCATGAAGTCGATAGCGGTTTCCAGGTCAGAACCAACCCGTCCGACCAGAAATACCTCGGCGTAATAATAGAGGGCGGCGGCGGAAACGAAGAGAGCGGCTAATCCCCAATCGACCTGATCGAATCCCTGGCGCGCCATCTTCTCGGCGGCGAGATTAACCGTGGCGAGGAGAAAAACCCCTCCAATGCTCGACGCGACGGCGCTGGCGAGCAGTCGCAGGCGAGGTGTGCCCCCTTGCACGGTCAAGAGGTCGAGGATTTTCATCTTCGGATCGATACCCCCGGAACATCTCTTCCCGATGGGGAAGTCTTGCACTCTAGCCGCAACGGCGCCAAGCCGTCCATCCATTGACGGACGATTGGACTCATTCGACGGGCAATGTTTGCGCGCACCAGGAGGCAAGGGCGGCAGGGTCAAGCCGGGAATGATCGATCTGGGCCGCATCTTCCCAGGCGAGGGCGAGGAGATGATCGGGGGGGAGGGGGCACCGCCACAAATGCCAGTGCCGTCCGTTGAGAACGGCTGACTCCTCGCCGATCTCGATTCGCTCCATCGCCACGGCAAGGCCGACGCCTTCGGCCTTCAGCACCGCCTCGCAGGCGGTCCAAGTGGCAAAAAAGGCGGCGCGCCAGGAATCCGAGGTCGGATCGGAGCCGAGCCTTGCCGCTTTGGCGGCTCCAAATGCGGTTTCCGCCAACGCCGCATCAAGTCGGGGGCGACGGATCGATTCGACATCGACCCCGACCGCGCCGCTCGCGACCGCCACCGCGACGTGGCCGTCGGTATGGCTGAGGCTGAAATCCGGTGCGGCGGATGGGGTGGTCAGGACCGGCTTGCCCCCTGTTGTGGTCGCAAAGGTCAGATCAAGCGGGGGAATGCCCAGAGTGAGGCCCAGCGCCAGCCGGGTCAGGGCATGGGCGGCAGTGTACGCATGGCGATCCTCGGCGCGGCGAAAGCGGTCGGCGCGCCCTTTTTCATCGGCCGAAAGCGCGCGGCGCCATACAGATTCCGCTATCGGGTTTCCATCCAGGGCCACGGAATACAGGCGTACGGGCTCCACTGGATCACCCGACCCAAACCAGGAGAACAGAGCGAACCCGACCTCTGCGTGCCGCCATATTTTCTCTCCGTCCCTGCGCCGTAAGGACCTCCCCAATGCCCGGAAACCGGCCGACGGTCAAGCCGAACCAGGGGCGTTGCCGTCCTCCTTTCTTGCCATTATGGTTGAGACGGTGAGGCGCTCTGTCGTTGTCAGTCTAGGCCAGGAGGGGGTGCATGTGCTTGGAATAGCTGCCCAATTCGCAAATGATGTGATTCTTGTCTTTTCTTTGGCCGGGCGGCTGTTAGAAGCCAATGAAAGATTTTACGACCTATACGGGTATCGTCATGATGACGTGGCTGACATCACTCTGAGCGATATCCGCAGCCTGAGTTGCATGGACTCGGTTCCTGCCGATTTGAAGCGGGCGGAAGATGAAGGCGGGGTGACGTTCGAAACCGAGCACCGTCGCAAGGATGGCTCGGTCTTTCCCGTCGAAGTCAGTTCGCGGGTGGTCGAGATCAAAGGCACCCGTTGTGCCGTCAGCATTGTCCGCGACATCACCGAGATGAAGGCGGCCGCGGCCCGAATCGCCGGGATGAACTGTCTGTTCCAGACCGTGACCGCCGCCCATCAGGCCCTGTTACATTCAAGCAGTGATGACGAGGTTTTCGCCGGAATCTGTTCGGTCGCGACCGCATTCGGGCTGAAGATGGCCTGGGTTGGTCTGGTCGATGGCAACGAGGTGACCCCGGTCAGATGGTCGGGCAACGGGAGCGAGTACCTGGCTGGAATTATGATCAGGGTCGATCCCGATGACCCTCGCTCATGGGGGCCGACCGGAAAGGCGATACGGCTTGGGGTTCCTGTCGTCTGTAACGATTTCCAGAACGACCCGCAGACCGCTCCCTGGCACGAGCGGGGGCGCGCCTATGGCTGGGGGGCCTCGGCGGCGTTTCCGTTGTTCCGACGCTCACGCACGTGCGGGGCGTTTACCATCTACAGCGATCGCCCTGATTTTTTCGGTCCGGACGAGGTCAATCTGTTGGAAGATCTGGCCGGAAACATCTCCTTTCGGCTCGATCAGATTGATATCCGCAACGAAAACAGAGAGTTGGAAGGCATTCTTCAGAAGAGTCTGCAAAGCCTGCTTGACGTCAATATCGAGCTGGAACGCTTTGCTGAAATCTATTCGCACGATCTTCAGGAACCCGTTCGCAATGTCGTCAGCTTCACCCAGTTTTTAGAACGGCGGCTATCGGGAAAATTGGATGCCGAGACCCAATCTCTGTTGAAAACGATTGTTGAAGCGGCAATGAGAATTCGGCAGTTGAATTTTGATTTGCTGGAATTCTCCCGTTCACGTCATTCGCAGACGGCGTTGGCCTGCGTCGATAGCGAAACGGCGGTGCAGTATGCTTGTGGCGAGTTGGAAACCAGCCTGGAGCAGGCGGGAGGGCAAATCCGGCTGCATCAGCCGCTGCCCCAGGTTCTCGGAAACGAAGCAGAGTTGCGTCAGGTCTTTATCAACCTGCTGTCCAACGCAATCAAGTTTGCCTCTCCGATGCGTCCGTTGACGATCGACGTTAGCGCGACGCCCGAGTCCGGAGGATGGCATTTTACCATTCAAGACAATGGGATCGGGATCGAAGATCAATATTTGGATAAGGTGTTTACCGTGTTCTTCCGACTGCACGCCCTGCCGGAATATCCGGGGTCGGGTGTCGGATTGGCGATCACCCGCAAGATCATCGATCGCCATGACGGTCGAATCTGGATCGAATCGCGTTATGGCGTCGGGACATCCGTCCATTTCTGGCTCCATGCCGTGAAATGATCCGATGTCGGCTTGCCCTATCCAGGCGCGTACGCATCCTGGATAGGGCAAGGTAATTAAGCAATAAAAACAAATTTCTGGAGCGAAGTCTCCAGGGCTTAGGTGATTACAGTGGGTTCGGCCCGGCCGGTCCGGGCTTCGATCTGGGCCAGGGTCCGGGCGGTAATGATCAGCCCGGCCAGCGCGACCTGGGGATCAAGGGTGTGGCGCGCCGGATCGGCCTCGTACTGCTCGATATAGACCCGCAGAGTAGCCCCTTGGGTGCCCGTGCCGGACAGACGATAGACGATGCGGGCTCCATCGCTGAACAGGACGCGGATGCCCTGTTTGGTGCTGACACTGCCATCGACCGGATCGGTATAGGCGAAATCGTCGAAAGTCGTCACAGCCCGGCCGTCCAGCACGGTTCCGACCAGCTTGAGCCCGCGCAGATGGTCCATCAGACCTTCGGCGGCGGCACTCTCGATCCCCTCGTAATCGTGACGAGAGTAAACGTTGCGGCCATATTCGCGCCAGTGTGCCGTGACGATGTCGGCCACACTTTCCCGCCGCCGCGCCAGGATGTTGAGCCACATCAGGACGGCCCACAGCCCGTCCTTTTCGCGCACATGGTCCGATCCGGTGCCGAAGCTTTCCTCGCCGCACAGGGTCGCCTTGCCCGCGTCGAGCAAGGTGCCAAAGAACTTCCATCCGGTCGGCGTTTCGAAGCTGGGGATGCCCAGCTTCGCCGCAACCCGGTCGGCGGCGGCGCTGGTCGGCATCGAGCGGGCGATCCCGGCCAATCCCCGCGCATAACCGGGGCACAGGTGGGCGTTGGCGGCCAGCACCGCGAGCGAATCCGAAGGCGTCACATAAAAATCGCGGCCGAGGATCATGTTGCGATCGCCGTCCCCGTCCGAAGCAGCTCCGAAATCGGGGGCATCCGCTCCGGTCAGCGCCGCCACCAGATCGTGGGCATGAGCCAGATTGGGATCGGGATGGCCGCCGCCGAAATCTTCAAGCGGGGTGCCGTTCAACACCGTGCCGACTTCCGCTCCCAGGCGGCGTTCGAGAATCTCGTGGGCATATGGGCCGGTGACCGCGTTCATCGCGTCGAAGCGCATCCGGAAGCCCGAGGCGAACAGGGCCCGGATCGCATTAAAATCAACCAGGGTTTCCATCAGATCGGCGTAATCGGCGACGGGATCGAAAATCTCGACGTCCATCTCGCCGATCCGAATATTTCCCAACTGGTCAAGGTCGATGTCGTCGGTCTCGACGATCCGGTAAGATTCGATGATCTGCGATCGGGCGTAGATCGCCTCGGTGATCGCCTCGGGGGCCGGTCCACCCGCCGGAATATTGTATTTGATCCCGAAATCTTCGTGCGGGCCGCCTGGATTGTGGCTGGCCGAAAGGATGATCCCGCCGAACGTCTGGTATTTGCGAATTACGCAAGATGCCGCCGGGGTCGACAGAATGCCACCACGCCCAACCATCACCCGGGCGAACCCGGCGGCGGCGGCCATCTTCAGGATGATCTGGATCGCGGTTCGATTGAAATAGCGACCGTCGCCCCCCAGCGTCAGGGTTTTTCCCGTGGTGTCGCCGATGCTGTCGAACACCGACTGCACGAAATTCTCAAGGTAATGGGGCTGGACGAAGACCGTGACTTTTTTGCGCAGTCCGGACGTCCCAGGTTTTTGCCCGGCAAACGGGGTGGTGGCGACGGTTTTGACAAGGGCCATCTCAGCATCCTTTTTGGCGATATCGCACCCGGTGGGTGATGGCCGATGATCGACCGGGTGTCAACCACCCTATGCCCCTAAACCGACGGTGAGGAGACGCTGAACCCCCTTGGAGGCCAAGACGCCTCGTCGTAGACTGCGCGCCTTGACGCAACCACCAATCGGGACCGACCATGACCGAAGAGACCGAGACCCAATCCGCCCCGCCGACCAAGCGCGTGTCCAGCGCTGTGGCGATGAATCGCTTCATCTGGGGGATGCTGAAGCCGTTCCTGCTGGTGGCGGGCGGTGCCGTGGCCCTGTTGTATCTGTTGCGGCAGTCTGGACTCTGATCGTCCTATCTTAGGGCCTATCCCTGATAAGCCTCAAGGTTGTTCCGGTCGCAAATCATGACTATAGTATAAGTCATATCCACGCTGTCGCCCGGTGCGGGCGACGGCGGTTGGGAACCTTGATGGTGGGGAGTGAAGACCGGGATGCCCGCGCCTTCCCGCGACCGGTTCATCGCCATTGCGACCCTGGCCTATGGGGTTTTGGGGTTCGCCTGGATTTTATCCTCCGATTCCCTGTTGTTCTGGCTGGCTCCCGATGACCAAATCGGTTGGGTCGAGTTGGTCAAGGGCGGCGGTTTCATTCTTCTGACCGCTTTTGCCCTGTTTGTTCTGCTCCAACGTGTTCCCGATCGAGTGCCGGCGGATCTTCCCTTGCCCGGCCCGTCGGCTCCGTTTTCACTTGGCCGAAGCGGAACCTTGCCCAAATGGGCGGCTTATTCTTTTGCAATTCTGTCCTGCCTTGTCACGATCGCCCTTCGTGCCGCGATCGCAGCTTCGTTTCCGAGCAGTTCTCTTTTGATTCTGTTCGTGCCCCCGATTGTCCTGTCCGCCCTATTGGGTGGATTGGGGCCGGGGGTGGTGGCGACAATGCTGTCGGCGTTGGCGGTCGATCTCCTGGCGATTTCACCCGTCGGCAGTCTGGCGATCACTCATTCCTTCGATCAATTTCAGTGGCTGGTGCTGATTGCCTCTGGGCTTCTGGTCAGTATTCTGAGTGAAGCGCTGCACCGTCTGCGTTTACAGGCCGAGATAAACCGCCAGATTCAGGCAGTGACCCTGAACAGCATTGGCGATGCGGTGATTTCGACCAACACGGCGGGATTGGTGACGTTTATCAATCCGGCGGCCGAGGCCTTAACCGGGTGGCGGCGGGATGAGGCGGTGGGCCGCCATGTCTCCGAGGTTTTTCGCGTTATTTCCGAGGATGAGCGCCTCACCGTCGTCGATCCGGTCGCTCAGGTGATCGCGACCGGCGAGGTTGTGGGCCTAGCCAACCATACGTTGCTGTTGGCACGAGACGGTCGCGAGATTCCTATTCATGACCGGGCCGCTCCGATCCGCGCCCAGGACGGACGGTTGCTGGGCGTCGTGATGGTATTCGAAGACAATGCCGACCGCCGTGCCGCCGAACGTGCTCTGGCCGCGGAGCGCCGTCTGTTGCGCACTCTGATCGATGGTCTGCCCGATCTGGTGTGGCTCAAGGACACCGAGGGTCGTTTCATCATCTGCAACCCGATGTTCGAACAGTTTGTCGGCTATCCGGAAGCCGAAATTGTCGGCCGCACCGATTACGATCTGGTGCCACGCGACATGGCTGATCTGTTCCGCAGCAACGACCGGCGAGCCATGAAGCTGGGCCATCCCGTCGTCAACGAGGAATGGATCAACTTTGCTGATGATGGTCACCGTGTCTTGCTGGAAACGATCAAGAACCCGGTGCGCGACGCCAATGGAACCATCACCGGGGTTCTGGGGATCGGTCGGGATATCTCGGCCCGCTGGCAGGCGGAAAGCGCGTTGCGTCGCAGCAGCGAAAAGCTGGCCCGGCTTGCTTCGACCGTCCCCGGCATGCTGTACGATTATTGCGAGGATGCCGAGGGTGTCCCCCGTTTGCTCTATGCCAGCGATTATTGCCGGGAGATTTTCGAGGTCGAGCCCGAAGCCGCCGTCGCTGATATCGGCGTGCTTCGCATGATGATGGATCCGGAGGACGGGGTACGGATGCGGGTTGGCCAGAAGGCCGCCGCGGAAGCTGGCGAATTGTATGCCTGCGAGGTGCAAATCACCACGCCCTCAGGACGGCGCAAATGGGTCCAGTTTATTTCCCGTCCGGCTCACTCCGATCTGGAAGAGGTGTTTCACCTGCGCAGTGGCCTCGCCCTGGATGTGACCGAGCGCAAGATTGCCGAGGCTTCGCTCCGGGAAAAAGATGCGCTGCTGCACGAGATGAGCAGTATCGCCAAAATCGGGGCCTGGAGCCTTGATGTTGAAAACCATCGGGTCGCCCTGACCGATGAAGTCGTTCGTATCCATGATCTGGAACCGGGCGTAGCGGCTTCGGTCGAACAGGGATTGAGCATGTTCCAGGGCGAACAGCGCACCATGCTTGAAACCGCACTGAACGACGCGATCGCGTTGGGTCGTCCCTACGACCTCGAACTTGAAATGCAGACGTCTAAAGGGAGTCTCAAATGGGTTCGTACGATTGGCTCTCCCGTCCTTGCCGATGGAAAAGTGGTTACGATCCGAGGGACCCTCCAGGACATCAGTGACCGTAAACAAGCCGAACAGGCGCGGTTGCAGGCCGAGGAACGCTTCCGCCGTATGGCTGAAACGGTTGGCGAGGTGTTTTGGTTGGCGACGCCCGATTTCTCGCGGTTCGATTATCTTAGCCCCGCCTTCGAGCCGATTTGGGGGATGCGCTGCCAGGACTTGTACGATAACGGTCTGGCATGGATGACCCCCATCCATCCCGATGATTGCCAGATGGTTCGGACGGCCTTCGATGCGGTGCGGGAGGGGGTTCCCTGTGACATTGAATTTCGCATTCAACGCGGTGACGGCACCTTGTGTTGGGTCAATTCCCGTGCCTATCCGTTGCGCCGCCCCGATGGGACGGTCGAGATGGTCTCGGGCGTCGTCACCGATATTACCGAGCGTAAGCAGGCGGCGTTACGGCTGGGCGCTGCCGAGGCGAAGCTCAGGCTGTTCATTGAAAATGCTCCGGCCGCACTGGCGATGCTCGACCGCCAGATGTGTTATATGTTCGTCAGTCGTCGCTGGCTAACCGATTATCGGTTGAATAGGACTGATGTGATCGGTAAATGTCATTACGATATTTTTCCGGATATCCCCGAGCGCTGGCGTGACATTCACCGGCGTTGCCTTGCGGGGGCGACCGAAAAATCTGACGAAGACCCCTATGTCCGCGATGATGGCAGCACGGAATGGCTGCATTGGGAGATTCGGCCATGGATGGAGGATGACGGCCAGATCGGTGGAATCCTGATCATGTCCGAGAACGTCACCGAACGGGTGTTGTCACGGGAACAAGTGCGCAAACTCTCGCTGGCGGTTGAGCAGAGTCCGAACGGGATTCAGATCACCAACGCGGTTGGTGGGATGATCGAGTATGTCAACGAAGCCTTCCTCAACATGACCGGCTATGCTCGCGACGAACTGATCGGCCACAATCCCAACATCGTTTCCTCGGGTCTGACCCCTGCGACCACCTATGCCGATTTGTGGCGCACCCTGTCCGACGGCCAGCCGTGGCAGGGCGAATTCATCAACCGCCGCAAGAACGGTGAAATCTTCATTGAATTCGCCCGTATCTCGCCAGTCCGCAACGAAGACGGCGCGGTGTCTCACTATCTGGCGATCAAGGACGACATCACCGAACGGAAAAGAATCGGGCAGGAACTTGATCTTTATCGTCACCATCTTGAAGACGTGGTGACGATGCGGACTGCCGAATTGCGTGCAGCGGAAAGCAAGCTGCGGCTGATTCTGGAATCAAGCGCCGATGGATTATATGGGATGGATGTCGATGGCAGCCTGACCTTCATCAATTCTGCCGCCTGCCAAATGCTGGGATACGCCCCGTCGGAATTGTTGGGGCGAGGCTCGCACGCCACCTTCCACCATAGCTATGCCGACGGCAGCGTGTATCCCGATCACCTCTGCCCGGCCTTCTCGACGGTGCATGACGGTGTAGTTCGCCGCACCACTGACGAGGTGTTCTGGCGCGCCGACGGCTCCGCATTCCCGGTCGCCTATGCCGTTCATCCGATGATGCAGGACGAAACGATCGTTGGCGTGGTGGTCAGCTTTTCCGATATCACGGCACGGATAGAAGCCGATCAGGCCCGCGAAGCTGCCCTGGCCGAAGCCCAGCGTCTTGCCCGCTTGCGCCGCGATTTCCTGGCCAATATGAGCCATGAAATCCGCACTCCGCTGAATGCCGTGCTGGGGCTGGCCCAGATCGGCCGGGTCGAGCGGCAACTCGACCGCGCCCAGGGTCTGTTCTCACGCATTCTGGATTCGGGGCAGGCGTTGCTGGAAGTCGTCGACGATGTCCTCGATTTCTCGAAGATCGAAGCAGGCAAGGTTCAGGCCGAGAAAGCGCCGCTGATCCTGGGGGCGATGGTCGATCGCGCCGTCGCCTTGGTCTCGCACCGCGCCTACGAAAAAGGCCTGCGGTTCCGGGTCGAGGAGGCCCCCGGGCTTCCGGTGTCGATCCTGGGCGACTCACTGCGCCAGACCCAGGTCCTTGGCAATCTGCTGTCGAATGCGGTGAAGTTCACCCCGACGGGCGGTACCGTGGTGGTGTCGGTCGACAGCGTCGGCGGCAAATTGCTGCTGCGGGTCTCCGATACCGGCATCGGGATGACGGTCGAGCAGATCGGGCGGCTGTTCCAGCCATTCGAACAGGCCGACGGTTCGACCACCCGCCATTACGGCGGCAGCGGGCTTGGCCTGTCGATCTGCCGCCATCTGGTTAATCTGATGGATGGCGAGATTTCGGTCGAAAGTACCTTGGGTACGGGGAGTCTGTTCACCGTTCGCTTGCCGCTGGAGGCGGTGGCTGAAGAGAGTCCGGCCCCGACCGCAATAGCCTCGGTGGCTCTGGTCGGTCTGGCTGACGATGATGCCGAGGCGCTGAGGATCGCTTTGCAGGCGCGGGGGTGCATAGTCTCCGTGGCGGCCGATCTCAGCGATCTGTTGCCGGAGGGCGATATCCTGGTGCTGGGCCATGCTTTCGCCGCCGAGACCGCCAATCATCTGATTTTGCGTAAGCTGGCCCAATTGGGGCGGCGGCTCCTGGTCGCGGCCGATCCCGACAATGGACGGGTGCCGCCAGGGTTGTCCGATCTGGCCGGTGGGCTGGATTGGCCGTTGCGGGCGCGTCACGTTCTCGCCGTTGAGCCGGTTTCGCTCAGTCCCTCGTCTTCGATGGAACGGCCCCTGAACGGCTATACCATCCTTGCCGCTGAGGATAACGAGGTCAATCGTCTGGTTCTCGACGAGATGCTGACCCTGGCGGGAGCGGTTCTGACCCTGGCGGTTAATGGGCGTGAAGCCCTGGAGATTGTCGAACAAAAAGGCGAGGGGGCTTTCGACCTGGTGCTGACTGACATTCAGATGCCGGAAATGGATGGATACGAATTGGCTCAACGTCTGTCGGTTCTGGCCCCCGGCCTGCCGGTGATCGGGGTCACGGCCCACGCGATGCCCGAGGAAGAGGGCCGGTGCCTTGCGGCGGGGATGGTCGCCCATGTCACCAAGCCGATCCACATGGACAAACTGGTCGCGGTCATTCGCCGTCAGGCCCGTCAGCCCAGTCCGGCCGTCCCGCTCAGTTCGGTCGAAGTGATGTCCGGCATCGATTGGGATGCGCTGGCCCGTCAATATCCGGGCCGGGAAAGCTTTGTGGCCCGACTGACCGCCGCCGTGACCCATTCTCATGCCGAGACGGCAGACGCGCTGCGTCGAGCCGCCCAGACCGGGCAATTGGCCGAGATTTCCCAGATCGCCCATGCGGTCAAAGGGACCGCTGGCAATGTGTTTGCCGAATCGCTGCGGGTCCGGGCGATGGAAACAGAACGAGCGGCTTTGGCCGATGGAGCCGATGCCGATCCGGTTGCGCTGGCCGAGCCTCTGGCCCAGGCAGTCGAAGCGTTGTTGGCTGAGATCGAGGCCCATGATCGGGCTCACTCCGATCTGTCGGTGCCGCAATGAGAGCCCGGCCGCGCATTCTGGTCGTTGACGACCAACTCGATAATTGTCTGGTTCTTGAGGACCTGTTGTCGGCGTCGTATGAGGTCGAGATCGCTTCGGACGGTCTGGCCGCTCTGGCGGCGGTGGAGCGTGAGACGCTTCCCGATCTGGTCCTGCTCGACGTGGTGATGCCCGGTCTGGACGGGTTCGAAGTGTGCCGCCGGTTGCGTGAGTGCCCGACCACACGCGATCTTCCCCTGATCTTCCTGAGTGGTCTTGAATCCGCCCGTGACGAGGAGCACGGCCTCTCGCTCGGTGCCGACGATTTCATTCATAAACCGTTCGTTGCTCCGCTGGTCCTGGCGCGGGTCCGCAACGTCATCGGCCGACGGGAATCGGCGATCCGCGAGCGTCAGATCGCCGTGATCCAAGCCCGTCTGGCCGAGCAGGAGTCCAACGCCGCCGCGATGCAGGCGGTGATCGACCGGCTGACGGTGATGAACACCGAACTCGAACGCTATGCCTTTGTCGCGGCTCATGATTTACGTGAACCGCTGCGCTCGGTCACCAGTTTTGCCCAATTGCTTGAACGCCACCTTGGCGATGGCCTCGACCAGACCGGGCGGGATTATCTGCGGTTCGTCGTCGATGGTGCCCGCCGCATGCACGATCTGATCGGCGGGCTGCTGGCCTATTCCTATATCTCGTCGAATGTCGGGCCGCCTGCCTGGGTGTCGTCAGACGCGGCTTGCCGGGCGGCGATCGAGAATCTTGACCTGATCATCCGCGAAAGCCGGGCCGAGATCGTCATTGTTGATTTGCCGATTGTCCGTGCCGATGAATTGCCATTGCTACAATTGTTCCAGAACCTGATCAGCAATGCGGTCAAGTTCCGCTCTGCCGACCGTCTCTTGCGAGTCGAGATTTCTGCTCGCCGGCGCGAGGGTGAGTGGGAATTTTCCATAGCCGACAATGGAATCGGGTTCGATCCGGCCGAGCAGGACGTGTTTGAACTGTTCCGTCGTCTCAGTCCACATAACGGCCCGGGGGGAAGCGGCGTCGGACTGGCGATCTGCAAGCGGATCGTTCAGACTCTGGGCGGTCGGATTTCGGTCAAGTCGCGTCCCGGCCAAGGCAGTGTGTTCTCCTTCACCCTGCCATCGCCGGAACTGCCCGACTAAGGTCGGATCATGGCGATCCTCGTCTGGTTGGGCGATTATTTCGAACGAGCAACGAGATGGTCGAGCAGCCCGGCGGCACCAGCCTCGATCAGGTCAAGCACCTGTTCAAACCCCTCCGATCCGCCGTAATACGGGTCGGGGACGTCGTGAACCCCGAGCGTCGGAGCGAACGACAGAAACAGTCGCACCCGGTCCAAACTGTCCGGCGGACAGCGCCGTCGCAGCAGATCAAGATGGCCGCGATCCATCGCCAGGATCAGGTCAAAACGGTCGAAATCCTCGGCGGCAACGACTCGGGCCCGTAGCGGTGTTAAATCGATCCCCCGCCGCGCCGCCGCCGCAATCGAGCGGGTATCGGGCGGATCACCGACATGATAGGCGTGCGTGCCTGCCGAATCGGTCAGGATCGCCTCCGACAGATTTCGGGCGTCGACCATGGCCCGGAAAACCCCTTCGGCGGTCGGGGAGCGGCAGATATTCCCTGTACAGACGAACAGAACCTTGACCATTGCTGCGTTCCGGTTTTCGATCACAGCCCACATTATAGCGAAGAGAACGGACACCGCCATGCATCAGGTCTCCTCGCCCGGCAGCATTGTCGTGCTGACCGGAGCCGGTATTTCGAAAGAATCCGGTCTTGATACCTTTCGCGACCATGACGGTCTGTGGGCGCGGGTCCGGATTGAGGATGTTGCCACCCCGGAAGGATATCGCCGCAATCCGCAGCGGGTTCAGGCGTTCTATAACGCCCGGCGGCGCGAATTGTCCCAAGGCAGCGTCGAGCCCAATCCGGCCCATCTGGCCTTGGCGCGGCTGGAGCGGGAATGGCCGGGCGAGGTGTTGGTGGTGACGCAGAACATCGACGATCTGCACGAACGCGCCGGAACCTCGCGGCTGATCCACATGCATGGCGAATTACTGAAGGTGCGGTGTGAACGCTGTGCCCGTCCGCTCCCTTGGGCCGCCGATATCGATGAATCCAGCCTGTGCCCCGAGTGTGAGCGAACTGGAACATTGCGGCCCCACGTCGTCTGGTTCGGCGAGGTGCCGCTGGAGATGGACCGCATCCTGGCGGCGCTGGAAAAGTGCTCTTTGTTCGTCTCGATCGGGACGTCCGGCCATGTCTATCCGGCTGCCGGGTTCGTCACGGCGGTGCGTGAGGCCGGTCGAGCCCGGACGGTCGAACTCAATCTGGAGCCGTCTCACGGTGCCAGTCTGTTTCACGAGGTTCGCACCGGACCGGCCTCGGAATTGGTTCCCGCTTTTGTCGAGGAGACGCTCTCCTCCGCAGCTCAAAACGCCAATCTATGATGTGGAATGGCGGAGGTCATGGCCCGGGGTTTCGCCTCGAAATTGTTTTGAGACTAGGACGGGCGTCGGTCGTGGGTGGCAAAATTCCCTCAAAAAGGGAATTTTGCTTACGATGCTTGACTCCTGACTCAATCCGGGTAGGCATGTGCCGATCAATTCTGCGGGGGACCCCGACATGACAGCCACCCAGGCCGAGGGGACGTCCCGGAATGTGCCTGCTCTGATGCTTGCCGCGATCGGCGTGGTGTTCGGCGATATCGGCACCAGCCCGCTTTATGCGATGAAGGAAATCTTCTCGGGCCCGCACGCCCTGACGATGGACCGTGCCAATGTTCTTGGCATTCTGTCGCTGGTGTTCTGGTCGATTACCATGATCGTCTCGTTCAAGTATGTGATCGTGATCATGCGGGCCGACAATCGGGGCGAGGGCGGCTCTCTGGCGCTGCTGGCTTTGGTCAGTCATGCCGCCGAAGGGAACAAGCGTCTCGCCCTGCTGGTCAGTGCGCTGGGAATCTTCGCCGCGGCCCTGTTCTATGGCGATAGCATGATCACCCCGGCGATTTCGGTTCTGTCGGCGGTCGAGGGATTGGGCGTGGCCGCCCCCAGTTTGGAACGCTGGGTGGTGCCGCTGACTTTGACCGTGCTGGCGGCGCTGTTTCTGATTCAGCGGCAGGGGACCACCGTCGTCGGGCGGCTGTTCGGTCCGGTGATGCTGGGATGGTTTGCTGTCCTGGCCATTCTCGGTATCCGCAATATCGTTCATGCCCCGTGGGTTCTTGCCGCGCTTAGTCCTCATCACGCCCTGATGTTTCTGGTGCGCGAGGATTGGCACGCCTTTCTGGCGCTGGGATCGGTGGTTCTGGCGGTGACCGGGGCCGAGGCGCTTTACACCGACATGGGCCATTTCGGCCGCCTGCCGATCCGGCTGGCGTGGTATCTGCTGGTGCTGCCCGCGCTGGTGCTGAACTATTTCGGTCAGGGTGCATTGTTGCTGACCGACCCCTCGGCGCTGGCCAACCCGTTCTTCCGCCTTGCCCCTGCCTGGGCAACGATGCCGATGGTTCTTTTGGCGACGGCGGCGACGGTGATCGCCAGCCAAGCGGTGATTTCCGGTGCGTTTTCAGTGACCCGGCAGGCGATTCAGCTGGGCTATCTGCCGCGGATGGAAATCATCCATACCTCGCGGGAAGAGATCGGCCAGATCTACCTTCCCTTCATCAACTGGATGCTGATGATTTCGGTGTTCGCGTTGGTTTTAGGCTTCCAGACCTCCAGTAACCTTGCCGCCGCCTATGGCGTTGCGGTGACGGGAACGATGGTGATCGATTCGCTGCTGATCGGCTCGGTGATGTTGCTGATCTGGAAGTGGACCCCGCGCAAGGCCGGGATTTTCGTCGGATGCTTCCTGGTGGTCGATCTTGCCTTCTTCCTCGCCAACGCGACCAAGATTCCCTATGGCGGGTGGTTCCCCCTGGCGGTCGGCCTGATGGTGTTCACGATGTTGACCACCTGGAAACGCGGCCGCCGTCAGTTGATGGAACGGTTGAAAGCCCATTCCTTTCCGGTGGTTGATTTCCTGGCCAGCCTGTCTGACCGGGTGCCGCGTGTGCCGGGAACAGCGGTCTTTCTGACCGGTACGTCCGAGGGCGTGCCAATCGCCCTGCTGCATAATCTGAAGCACAATCGGATCATGCATGAACGGGTCGTGCTGCTGACCGTTCTGGTCGAAGAAACGCCATTCATTCCCGAGGACCGCAGACTGGAAAACCGGTTGATCGCTCCCAATGTGCATCGCCTGTATCTGCGCTATGGTTTCATGGAGAGCCCCAACATTCCCAAGGCGCTGGCTCAGGCCCGCAGCGACCAGCTCGGCTTTTTCTATGAGCCGATGTCGGTGTCCTATTTCGTTTCGCGCGAGACGGTGATTCCGCTCAAGCGTCCCGGCTTTTCCGGCTGGCGCGAGCAATTGTTCGCCACCTTGTCCCGCACCTCCACCAGTGCCGCCGACTTCTTTCATCTGCCCAGCGATCGGGTGGTTGAACTCGGTAGCCAGGTGGAAATCTGACCGGCGGGGGATCAAAAATGACGACGGTTTCAACCAGCCTTCCCGCTACGCCGGGAACGAAGGCCCGTCTGGGCGCGTTGTCGCTTGCCGCCGCTGGGGTGGTCTATGGCGATATCGGCACCAGCCCGCTTTACACCCTGAAGGAATGTTTCAATCCCAGCCATGGGATCGAGCCGAACGCCGACAACGTGCTGGGCATCGCCTCGATGGTGGTGTGGGCGCTGCTGCTGATTGTTACCCTGAAATATGTCGTTTTATTGATGCGGGCCGACAATCGGGGAGAAGGCGGCATTCTCGCTCTGCTGGCGTTGGCTCTGCGCTCGGTCGGACCTGGCCGGGCGGCGGCGGGGCCAGTGATGGCGCTGGGCTTGATCGGGGCCGGTCTGTTCTTTGGCGACGGGATGATTACCCCGGCGGTGTCGGTTCTGTCGGCGATCGAAGGGATCGAAGTTCTTACCCCGGCACTAAGCCCCGTTGTCGTGCCGCTGTCGCTGGCGGTGCTGATCTGGCTGTTCCTGATGCAGAGTCGGGGCAGCGAGCGGGTCGGGCGGCTGTTCGGTCCGGTGATGGTGGTGTGGTTCGTGACGATTGGCCTGCTCGGGCTTGTCCAGATTTTCGATAATCCCGCCATTGTCGGTGCCTTTGATCCCCGGTACGCCGTGACGTTTCTCCTCGATCATGGCTGGATCGCGTTCCTGACCCTGGGATCGGTGGTTCTGGCGGTGACCGGGGCCGAAGCGCTGTATGCCGACATGGGCCATTTCGGCAAAGTGTCGATCCGGCTGGTCTGGAGTGTGCTGGTGCTTCCCGCGCTGCTGCTGAACTATCTCGGACAGTCGGCCTTGGTGCTGGCCGACCCCGCAGCGGCGCAGAACCCGTTCTATATGCTGGTACCCAGCTGGGCTGTGGTGCCGATGGTCTTTTTGTCGACCGCTGCGGCGGTGATCGCCAGTCAGGCGGTGATTTCGGGAGTGTTCTCGCTGTCGCGTCAGGCGATGCAATTGGGCTATTCCCCCCGTCTGGCGATCCACCATACCTCCGACGAGGAAGAGGGGCAGATTTACGTCCCCCGCGCCAATTGGGGGCTGATGCTGGGGGTCGTCGCCCTGGTCGTTGGTTTCCAAAGCTCGTCGGGGCTGGCCACCGCTTACGGGATCGCAGTGACCGGGACGATGGCGGCCACCTCGATTCTGGTGATGGTAGTGGCGCGGACGTTGTGGCGCTGGCCGCTGTGGCTGTGCGTGGGGTTGGCGGGGTCATGCTGGCGGTCGATCTCGCCTTCTTCGCCGCCAATCTGATGAAGTTCGGCCATGGCGGCTGGTTCCCGCTGCTGGTCGGGGCGGGGATGTTGCTGCTGATGGGGACTTGGCGCAAGGGGCGGGCGATTCTCGACCGCCGTCTTGCCGAAGGGGCAATCCCGCTGCCGAACTTCCTGGAGCAGCAAAAGGTCAATCCCAGCGTCATCCGTGTCGATGGGACTGCGATCTACATGACCGGAAATTCCCAGACGGTGCCGCTCGCCCTGCTGCATAACCTAAAGCACAATAAGGTGCTGCACCGTCGCGTCGTGTTCATGACCGTCACGGTCGAGGATATTCCCCGCGTGCATGGCCGCGACCGTCTGACGGTCGAAAACCTGTCCGACGGGTTCTATCGGATCTCCGTTCGCTATGGCTTCATCCAGGAACCCGATATCCCCAAGGTCCTGCGGCTGTGCAAGGCGCTGCACGGACTCGAGTTCGACATGATGGACACCACGTTCTTCCTTGGCCACGAAACCCTGGCGCCCTCGGCGCATCACGACATGCCGGAATGGCGCGAGCGCCTGTTCGTGGTGATGAGCCGCAATGCCGTTCCCGCCACCGAGTTCTTCCACATTCCGCCGGGACGGGTGGTCGAACTGGGCAGCCAGATCCGGCTGTAACGCCGGTTACGGCCCGCCCGGGTCGGGGTCGGGAGCGGTCTGGGCTGGATTGCGCAGGTCGAGTTCGACTTCGAGAATGTCTCCATCGACGGTGCGGGTCGGGACAAAGCCGAGATGCTGGACGAAGGCCAGCATCCGCGGATTGTCCTTCAACACCTGCCCAGCAATCGATCGGGTTCCGCGCGAGCGGCAATAATCGATCATTTTGACCAGCAGACGTTTGCCCAGCCCGGTTCCCTTGATGTCCGAGCGGACGACGATCGCGAACTCGGCTTTTTCATTATCGGGATCGGTGACGGTGCGGACCACGCCCACCGTTTCCTTGCCATTCTGGATCGCGGTTTCGGCGATGAAGGCCATCTCGCGGTCATAATCGATCTGGGTCAGCCGGGCCATTTCGCTGTGCGGCAGTTCGTGGACCAGACCGAAGAAGCGGAAGCGGATGTCCTCGGGCGTCAGTTTCGAGATGAAGACGTGGTGGTTGGGCTCGTCTTCGGGACGAATCGGGCGCAGCAGCGCTTTTTGCCCGTCGGGCAGGGCGAAGATCTCCTCAAGCTCTTTGGGATAGGGGCGGATCGCCAGATGCTCGGTGCCGGGCTTGGCCGGGGCAACCGAGATATGGGCGTCGAGCGCCAGCACGCCTTTTGAATCGGCGAACAGCGGGTTGAGGTCGAGTTCGACGATTTCAGGGAAATCGACCACCAGTTGCGACAGATGCACCAGGGTCCGGGCGATGGCCTCGCGGTCGGCGGGCGGGCGACCGCGATAGCCTTCGAGCAGGCGGGAGACCCGGGTCCGCGAGATCAACTCATAAGCCAGCGTGGTGTTGAGCGGGGGCAGGGCCATCGCCCGGTCGGCGATCACCTCGACCGCAATTCCTCCCTGGCCGAACATGATCACCGGGCCAAACACTGGATCGGTGGCGACACCGACGATCAATTCCTGTGCGCCGGCTCGCCGTGCCATCGTCTGGACGGTAAAGCCGGTGATCCGGGCTCCCGGATAGAACTGGACGACGCGATCGAGCATATCGCTGGCGGCTTTTTCGACTTCGGCCGCGCCGGTCAGGTTCAGCACCACGCCCCCGACATCGGATTTGTGAACGATGTCGGGCGACAGAATTTTCAGCGCGATCCGCCCGCTCATCGTCGCGGCGATCCGCCCGGCTTCGGCCGGAGTTTCGGCGACATGGGTCTCGACGGCGGGAATCCCATAGGCTTCCAGCACCGCCTTGGCCTCGGGTTCGTTCAAAGTGCCGCCGCCATGGGCCAGCGCATTGTCGATCAGGGCGCGGGCGCGGGCGGTGTCGGGCACGAAATCGAGAGGAGCCGAAGCCGGGACTTCCATCAGCAGGGTCTGATTGCGGCGATATTCGATCAGATGCATGAAGGCCTGGATCGCCGCGCGCGGGGTGTCATAGGCCGGGATCCCGGCCCCGCTGAACATGTGGCGGGCATGAGCCACCGCTTCGTTGCCGACCCAGCAGGTCATGATGGTGGCGCGGGGGCGGTCCTTGCAACTGCGGATCACTGCGGTCGCCACTTCGGTCGGATCGGAGATCGCGCTGGGAGCGTGCATTACCAGCACGGCATCGACCGATTTGCATTCGGTCAGGATCGTCAGCGCCTTAACATAGCGTTCACCGTCGGCGTCACCAGCGATATCGACCGGATTGCCGCGTGACCAGTTCGGCGGCAAGACCGCGTCGAGTTTGGCGATCACATCGTCGGGCAGCACGGCCAGTTCGCCATTGCGCTCGGCCAGATCGTCGGCGGCCAGGACACCGATCCCGCCCCCATTGGTCAGGATCGCCAGACGGCGCCCCTTGATCGGGCGGGCTCGCGCCAGCGTCTCGACCGCGCCGAAAATCTCGTCGATATCGCGGACCCGCAACATGCCGGCCCGACGCATCGCGGCATCGAACACCAGATCGGACCCGGCCAGAACCCCGGTATGCGAGGCGGCGGCGCGGGCGCCTTCCATACTGCGTCCGGCCTTGATCGCGAGAATCGGCTTGTTGCGGGCGGCGGCGCGGGCTGCCGACATGAAATTGCGCCGCTGCTGGATCGTCTCGATATAGAGCAGGATGGCCCGGGTCGAGGGATCGCTGCCGAGATAGTCGAGCACGTCGCCGAAATCGACTCCGTCGGTATCGCCCAGGTGGATGAAGTGGGAAAAGCCGATCTCGCGCGGGCGGGCCCAATCGAGCACCGCCGTACACAACGCGCCGGATTGAGACACGAAGGCAAGCTTGCCCGGACGGGCCCCGCGATGGGCGAAGCTGGCGTTCAACCCGATTCCCGGGACCAGAATCCCCATGCTGCTGGGGCCGAGAATGCGCATGTCGTGGGCGCGGGCCATCGCCAGTGTCCGCTCGATCACGCTATGACCATCCGGGGTGACAGCCTGATGCAGGCCATGCGTCATGATGCAGGCGGCGCGGGTGCCCCGCTGTCCCAACGTGTCGAGGATGCCGGGAACGGTCTCGGGCGGGGTACAGATCAGCGCCAGATCGGGTGCCTGGGGCAGACAGGCGACGTTGGGATAGGCCAGAACGCCGGCGACCGAGGGGTGATCGGGCGTTACCGGCATCACCGGCCCGGCAAATTCCTCCTGCAACAGATTGCGCATGACCACCCAGCCGATGCTTTTGGGCTTGGTCGAGGCCCCAACAACCGCAATCGATTGCGGCCGAAACAGCGGCTTCAGGTTGCGTATGCTCATCGTCCCCCCGGATGCGAACCTTCGCGTTAAACAAATAGGATAGCCCCCGATCCCGGTGCGCAGCAATGACCGTCCGGATCGTGGTGGTTACGGATGTGAACTGGACATTGTGTCTATGCCAGGAGATGGATTATATTGTTGCACTGCAAAATAAAAATAACAGCGAACGCCACTGACGGAGCCGAGCATGCCCGAGATGATGGAAAACCGGACGTTCGATGAGATTCGGGTCGGTGACAGCGCCACTCTGACCAGGACCTGCACCATGGACGACGTCGAACTGTTCGGCGTCGCGATCGGTGGCTTGAACCCCACGCATTACAGCCCGGAGAGTGCAGAACTCTTTACCCGCAGCGGCAAGATCAAAGCGCACAGCATGTGGGGGTGTTCGTTGCTGTCGGCCTTGTTCGGCAACGAACTGCCGGGGCCGGGGACATCCTATCGCAGCCAGGACATCACCTTTACCGCACCGATCGATATCGGTGACACGGTAACGGTGACGGTTACCGTGATCGAGACTCTGCCACCCCACGACGTCGTGTTCGATTGCCTGGCGACCAAACAGACCGGGGAAACCGTCTATACCGGGCGGGCCCGCGTTGCCGCCCCAACGGTCAAATCGGTGCAGCCGCGCATTCAGTTGCAGGAAGCCAGCCTGCATCGCCGCCATCATGTCTTCGAAGATATCATCACCAGTTGCAGCGGGCTGACGCCGGTGACAGTGGCGGTGTGCCATCCGTGTGATCAGGTCTCGCTGGAAGGTCCGGTCGAAGCCGCCCGTCTCGGCCTGATTGCCCCGATCCTGGTTGGCCCAGAGGCCAAAATCCGTCAGGTTGCTGCCGAATTCTCGATCGATATCGCTGGTCTGCGCATTGTTGACTGCGCCCACAGCCACGAATCGGCGGAAAAAGCGGTCGCTCTGTGCCGGTCGGGCGAGGCCGAGGCGTTGATGAAGGGTTCGCTGCACACCGACGAGATGATGCACGAGGTTGCCTCGCGCGAGAAAGGTCTGCGTACTTCGCGGCGGATCAGCCACGTCTTCATCATGGACGTGCCGAGCTATCCCCGGACGCTGATGATCTCGGACGCGGCGATCAACATTTACCCGACGCTGGAGGACAAGGTCGATATCGTCCAGAACGCGATCTCGCTGGCCCATGTCCTGGGGGTTGATCTGCCCAAGGTGGCGATTTTGTCGGCGGTCGAGACGGTCTATCCCAAAATCACCTCGACGATCGAAGCGGCGGCCCTGTGCAAGATGGCCGACCGGGGACAGATCACCGGGGGGCTCCTCGACGGGCCGCTGGCGTTTGATAATGCGATCAATGTCGAAGCGGCAAAGATCAAGAAGATCGTCTCGCCGGTGGCGGGACGGGCCGACATCCTGATCGTTCCCGATCTCGAGGCCGGAAACATGCTGGCCAAGCAATTATCGTATTTGGCCGATGCTGAAGCCGCCGGAATCGTTTTAGGGGCCCGTGTTCCGATCGTGCTGACCAGCCGGGCCGACAGCGCCAAGGCGCGCCTGGCCTCGTGCGCGGTGGCGGTTCGTTTCGCCCATGCCCGCCGCGCCAAGAACAAGTCGATTGCCGCCGAATAATGGCTTTAACGCGAGACTCGAAGGGTCCTGCCCATGAAAGACGGAATCCTGGTCATCAATGCTGGCTCATCCAGCATCAAATTCTCTTTGTACATCTCGCAGGAAGGAATTAAGCCGACTCTGTCCTGTAAGGGATCGGTCGAGGGGATCGAGACCGCGCCGCATTTTGTCGTTAAATCCCCGCTCGGGCTGGTTCTGAACGAGCGGCGGTGGACCGAACAGAGCGACATGCAGCATGAGGTGCTGTTCAAGCACCTGATCGACTGGGTCGAAGATCATCTGGGCGATGTTGAACTGCGCGCCGCCGGTCATCGGGTGGTGCATGGCGGGGCGCTGTATTCCCAGCCGATGCCGGTTACCGATCAATTGCTCGATGAACTCGAGGAATTGGTGCCGTTGGCCCCGCTGCACCAGCCGCATAATCTGGCACCGATCCGGTCGCTTCGCCTTGTCCATCCCGATTTGATCCAGGTGGCCTGCTTCGACACCGCGTTTCATCGCTCCAACCCCTGGCAGGCACAAAGCTTTGCCCTGCCGCGTAAGATCACGATCGAGGGGGTGCGGCGGTACGGCTTTCACGGCCTGTCATACGAATACATCTCGCGCACCTTGAAGTCCTACGCCCCGGCGACCGCCCGCGCCAAGGTGGTGGTGGCGCATCTGGGCAACGGCGCGTCGATGTGCGCGATCGCCGAAGGCAAAAGCATCGCCAGCACCCTGGGCTTCACCGCTCTGGACGGTCTGCCGATGGGCACCCGCAGCGGCTCGATCGATGCCGGGGTGGTGCTGTATCTGTTGCAGCAAAAAGGGATGACCCCCAAAGAGATCGAGGATCTGCTCTATCGCCAGTCCGGTCTGTTGGGCGTGTCGGGGGTCAGCAGCGATATGCGGGTTCTGCTCGACAGTCTTGAACCCCGTGCCGCCGAGGCGGTCGATCTGTTCGTCTATCGCATCTCGCGCGAGTTGGGTTCGCTGGCGGCGTCGATGGGGGGGATCGATGCCTTTGTCTTCACCGGGGGGATTGGCGAGAATGCCGTCGCGATCCGCTCCCGCGTCTGCGACCTGTCAGAATGGCTGGGGATTCGAATCGACCAGGAAGCCAACGAGCAGGGCGCTCCTCTGATCAGCGCTCTCGACAGCAAGGTGTCGGTCTGGGTGATTCCCACCGACGAGGAGATGATGATCGCCAAACATACCCGCGAGGTTCTGCGGGCGTTGCGCAGCCAAGGTGGAACGGTTTGAACCGGGGTTTGGAGTCGACCCTAGCCAAGTCAGATCGGAAAAGGCACACTGACGGTCAATCGCAAACGGTTGGGGGCCGGGTGATATGCCGAAAGTGAAAATCAGCGTCGGGCGCGTTGCCCTTCATGTGGACTTGCTTGATACGCCGACGGCCCAAGCCATCCTGGCCGCAGTCCCGTTCGATTCTCGGGCAACCACTTGGCCCGGCGAAGTTTATTTTCAGGCTCCGGTGCGTGCCCCGTTGGAAGGCGATGCGCTTGAGGTCGTCCAGTCGGGCGAGATCGTGTTTCGTTCCGAAGGGGAATCGATCATTATCGGCTATGGTCCGACTCCGTGCTCGGAAGGGTCCGAAATCCGTCTGGCGGCTCGGGCCAATCTGTGGGGGCGGACTTCCGACGATCTGACCGCCCTGTCGGCGGTCGAGGCGGGTGATCTGGTTCGGGTCGAAGCTTTCGATCCGGCCTGATGCTCCAAAAGGATGGGTGACAACGTGCGTGCGGTCGTTCTGGTGTGTGTGTTGGCTCCGCTGCTGGCGGGGTGTGGGATTCCCGATCTGGTTGCCCATACGGTCAAGGCGGTTGAGAAAAGCCAGCGGGAGCCTGCCGCGTCGGCTCCGGCGGCTGATCCCGCTCCCGCTGCCGCCTATACCTCCCAGGAGAGAGTTGAGGAGGCTGCGCCTCCCGCCGCAGCCCCGGCCTATACCCCGTCCTCGCGCTCTGGCGGGGGTGGCGGTGGGATTACGGTCGAGGAATTGCCGCCGCGCTGAGATGCGGGAGCGGTTCTTCCGCCGCAAGGGCCAGCGCGGTCAGCGCGGCCTGAAGCCGGACCGCGTCGCGGTCGCCGCTGAATGTCTCAACATGATCGCTGGTCGCACCGCCCCGGATCGCCAGGGCGAAATGAACCAACCCGACCGGTTTCTGGCTGTTATCCGAAGTGGGACCGGCGATTCCGGTGATCGAGACGGCCCGGTCGGCGTGAGAGTGCGCCAACGCCCCTTCGGCCATAGCGCGGGCGACAGGGGCGCTGACCGCGCCATTCGCCGCGATCAGGGCGGCGGGCACCCCCAGCATCTCGGTCTTGGCGTCGTTGGAATAGGTGACGAAGCCGCGCTCGACCACCGCCGACGATCCCGAAAATGCGGTCAGCGCCGCCGAAACCAGTCCGCCAGTGCAAGATTCGGCGGTGGCAAGCGTCAGCCCCCGGTCCTTTAGGGATTCGAGAGTCCGCCGCGCGGACTCTCTCAATAAATCGGGGAAGGTCATCCGAGCAGCGGGCGGAGGTGGAGGAAGAGAACCAGCCCGGCCAACGCGAACATTCCGGCCAGAATGTCGTCCAGCATCACGCCCATCCCGCCGCCGAACGAGCGGTCGGCCCGACCGATCGGGCCGGGCTTCCAGATGTCGAACAGCCGGAACAGGATGAAGGCGACGCCATAGGCAACCGGATCGAGCGGAGCCGCCACCAGCACCAGCCATTGCCCGGCGACTTCATCGATCACGACTTCCGAGGGATCTTCGACTCCGGTCCGGCCGATATAGTCGCGGGCGGCCCACCAGCCGACGACGAAACAAATCACCGTCGCCACCAGCAGCATCCGGCTGCCCCCAGCCGACGCCAGCGCCCAACCGAGAGGAAGTGCCACCAGGGACCCCCAGGTGCCGGGGGCTTTGGGCAGCAGGCCGACACCAAAACAGGTGGTGATCAGGGTCACGGGATGAAAGGCGGAAATGCCGTCGCGTCGGTAGGCCAAAATCGAACTCCCCAGGGACAAAAGAGGCCGCCAGGATAGCACGACCGGGCCGGACGGGTCACCCGGCCGGACGGGGGAGGGGAGGAGCGATCGGTGGAATGTCCCAGCCGGATTGCAGGGCGATCCGGACCGCCTGGGCCCGGTTGGCCGCGCCGATCTTGCGATAGACGTTGCGCAGGTGAACCTTGATGGTGATTTCCTGAAGACTGAGCGCCTGAGCGATTTCCTTGTTAGTCCGCCCTTCGATCAGTTGCGCCAGAATTTCGCCCTCACGCCGCGACAGGCGGTCAAACGGCGGGGGTGCCCCTGCGGCGTGGGGTGCGGGGGCCGCATCGGTCGTTTCAAAGAAGCTGCTGGACGGCAGATAGGTTTCTCCCGACAGAACCAGCCGCAAGGCGTTGACCATCGCATTCCCGCCGACCGTCTTGGGGATGAAGCCGGCGGCACCGGCTTTAACCGCTGCCTGGACGTGGTCGCGGGAGGAATAGCCCGACACGATCACCACCGGAATTCCTGGGGCAAGAGCCTTGATCTGGGTCAGTCCGTCAAGTCCGGTCATTCCCGGCATCATCAGATCAAGCAGCACCAGATCGGGTCGGGGCGCGCCTTCAATGGCGGCGACAGCCTCTCCCAGCGAGGCCGCATCGATGATCTCGGCCTCGGAATCAAGCTCTTTGAGGAACGGTCGTAACCCGTCCCGCACCAGCTTGTGGTCATCGGCCACAAGAATACGCAATTCGGTTACTCCCAATCAGGGTGGGCTGAAATCAGCCCGCCCGAAAGTATAAGCGTCCCCGTCCATATCGACAACCCGCTCACTTAATCCTTGGGAAATAAGGCATATCAGTATGACGTGATGGCGTCGCAGGCTGGCGGACGCAGAAAAACAGCAATCACTCTGTCGAGTGAAGGCCAGTCTAAAGGTTTTGCAATGACGGCAAGTCTCTCGTCAAGGTTGGTGATATCTCGGCTGTCATGCTCATCCGGCTGGAGCGGAGTCAGGATAATCGGTTGAAGCGGGTCGAAATCGCGCAGCGTGGCAATCAGGGCAGTGTCGTCACCGATCTGTCCGTCCGGGTCGATCACGACCACGTCGGCGGGATCGTTGCAAAACTGGGTCCAGGCATCGGTGCAGGTCGCGGCGACGCTGACCCGAATTCCCGGACGATTACCGAAATGGTCCTGGAGGGCGGTATCGTTCCCGACGATGAGGATGTGAGCCTCGGCAGAGGCGCAGGGCACTGCCATCGGGCTGCTGGTCGATGGTGAGACGGATGTCGGGCGAAACAGCGCGTTCATGTCCTCAAGACACTGGGAGGTGCGTTCGGCCTGTTCGGCAATCAGGGCAAATTGGGTCTCGGGCCAGCCGGACGCGGGGGGCTTGCCCCGCTCGATCATCAGCAAAGCCCCCTCGGCGGCCAGACGGATCACGTTGAGGGGCTGTGCCAGGTCATGGCGCAATCGTGCCGCGATTGTCTCGAGCAAGGGCTGGGCTGCATCACGAAACACCAGCAACCGGGATGGGCAGCCGCGAAACACGATATCGTGGCGGAGAAGACTCGCCGACCCGATTCCGATGCCATCGAGTGAGTCCGGGATGGGACATCCGACCAGAGCGGGATAATCCTCGGTTCCGAACCGGCGCACGGCGGCCGGGTTGGCAAAGACCACGATTGATTGGGTGGTAACGATCAGGGCGTCGGGACAAAGGTCGATCAGAAGACGAAATCCCTCATCCTCCCGGCCGAGCGGTGCGATGTCGTCGCGGTCGAACAGCGCGGCCATCATCACAATTCCCCAAACGGAGTGTCAGGAGACGAAGATAGGGTCTGTGTCGGCTTGGTTCCATATATTTCCTATGGATAGTTCGTGTCCGGACCTTGAGCCCGTCCCGTTCTCGTGATCTTCTCCGGGCCTAAGACCACGGTTGAACGAGGACGGAAGACAATGCCAAGACTGCTTGGGGCCCTGATCCTGATCTTTGCGCTGGTGGCGGTGCCGATGGCTCGTGCGGCCGAGCCCGCGCTCGATGTGCTCGACGCTCAGGTGTCCTACAGCGCTGATTTCACGATGACCGGACCGCGCGGAGCCTATACCGGCCGTGTCTGGCACGCTCCGGGAAGCGAACGGCGCGATGTCGTCACCCAAGGGGGGGGCAGGGGATCTTGATCCATCGCGATACCGGGACCGCCTACTTCCTGGGGATCGGCGGCAAATGGTATGTCAGCCTGTCGCTGGAAGCGGCCGGTGCGGTGGTTGGCGGGCTTCAGTCGTGGGCGATCGAACGGACCCGGATCGGCGAAGAAAATGTGGCCGGAATGCGGACCACGCGCTGGACGGCCCAGGCCAGTGGACCGAAAGGCGGTTTCGAGGGCGAAATCTGGACCAACCGCGACGGGATTGTGGTGAAAGCGGTCGGGACGGTTGCCGCACCGGGGGGCAATCCGTCGCCGGTGGAAATGACCTTGTCCCATCTGAAAGTGGGCGCCGTCGATCCGCAGATGCTCGAGGTTCCTGAAGGCTGGTTCAGCCTTGACCTGCGCAAGCTGCCCGCCGACCGGGTGGTTCAGGCGATCGAGGGGATGAAGCCGATGCTTGATAAGCGTAACGCCCGCTGATGCGGGCGTCCTACCACACCCGGACGCGCCCGGTGTCGATATGGACGAAATCGGATTCGGGATAGGTGCCGACACCGCCGGCGCGCAACGAACGCGCGGCACGCCCGATCATCCGGGTGGTGTGGCCGGGAAGGCGAATGTCGATCGCTTTACCCTGGGTGTGCAGGCTGTGGGTGGCGACACCGTCGCTATAGCTTGCCAGGATCGCATTGGTGGCGGGAGAGCGATAGCCGCTGACGACGTGGACCGCCCCCTTGGCTCCCAGCCTGCGTTGAACCGAGACCAGCAGGTCTAGCAGATGCGGATCGATCGGATGGATCGCCCCGGTGCGGTGGTCGCGCAGCAGCTTGGAGACCTGAGCAATAGCCCGGGGTTGATAACGGCCTTCCCCCCAATAGACGGTCTTCAGGGTTTCGCCGGTATGAGTATTGTATAGGTTGAGCGAACGCTCGGGCAAACGACGAACAGCAGCCTCGACCGGAGATACAACCAGCATTGCTGCTGCGGCCCCCAGGCCCAGGGACAGAAAACCTCGCCGGTTCTTCACCTCGTCGATCATCCCGCCCTCCTTGCGGATCACCCTTTAGAACGGGCGCGGCCCTTTCTTAGCACCGACGGCAGGTCAGGTGTCAACCCTAACGGTGTGGAATTTCCGCCGCACCGCCTTCGAATTAGGGAGAAAGCCGTAATTTAATTACGGTTGAAGGGGAAAGTGGAACCTCTCTTAAATTGATCTTTTTGGGGTTTGATGTCAGGCGGGAGGCGGATTCGGGCGTGGGCGGGCCGGGGCGCGGGACTGACGCAACGCCTGACTGAGGCGGCGATCGTGGCCGTAAATGTCATCGCGGAAATTGATATCCCCCGACGGATCGACCCAGGCAGTGAAGTAGACCAGATAGACCGGGATGTTGCGTTCGAGCTTCAGGGTCCGGGTTTTCTTATCCGCGTTCAGGTTTTCCCCTAACCGGCCTTGCCACCGAGCTCCCAGCAGAATTTCGCCCAGCCCAATCGGGTCTTCCAGCCGGATGCAGCCATGCGAAAGGGCGCGGAACGCTCGCGAGAACGTCCGGTGGTTGGGCGTATCGTGCAAATAGATATCGTCTGCGTTGCGCAGGTTGAACTTCAACTGACCCAAGGCGTTATCCGGTCCCGGGGGCTGGCGCAGACGATACGGGAACTTCTTGCCGATCGCATTCCAGTCGATACCGTCGCCCGCCGCTTCGGGGCTGTCCTCGGGATAATCGGCGATCTGGAGATTGCTGTTGGCCAGATAATTGGGATCGCGCCGCAATTTGGGCAGAATCTCGTTGTTGACGATGCTGGTTGGCACCGACCACGGCGGATTAAGGACCACCGAACTCATCGACGTGTCCATGCTGGGCGTGGGATGACGAGTGTCGCCGACGACAACCCGCATCGACAGCGCCACCGCACCGTCTTCGACCAGATCGAGCGAGGCGGCCGGGATATTGACGCTGACATGCATTCGCCCCAGTTGGTGCGGCATCCAGCGCCAGCGCTCAAGATTGGCGGTGATCTGGCGCAGCCGAACTTCGACCGGGACATTGAGGGCGGCCAGACTGCGGGCACCGATGGTGCCGTCTGGGTCGAGCCCATGGCGGCGCTGGAAACGCTTCACCGCTTCGACGACCGGGGCGTCATAGGTCGTGCCGTCGGCGAAAGCGGGGTCGAGATCGCCCGAGGCGATCAGGCGGCGGCGCAAGGTCGGCAGGCGTTCGTCAGTCGTTTCAAGCGGAACCAGTTTCGGACCGTCGGGAATGCTGGGCCAGCCTCCGGCGCGGGCGATCGCCTGGGTCCGCTCCAGCCCTTCCTTCAAGCGCAGATAGCCGACGAAAGGCGGCTGAAACGCGGCGGCCTGGTCGGTCAGGGCTTTTCCGTCGGCAAGACCACGCAGGAAGCGAACCCCATCGAATCCGTTGCGGTTTTTGCCGCCAAACCCACCGAAGGCCCGGTCCGGATCGACCCGACCGATAGCGATATCGCGGCCGAGACGCAGCAACGTGCTGCTTTGCAGGACGTCGACTTCGATTTCGGTCGAGGAGGAGGACGGAACGACATAAGGCGAACGGTCGAGTCCTTCGGCGGCGGCCAGCGTCGGCACCTCACCAAGCAGGCGGGTACCAGCCGCGGCTTTCGGTCCGGTCCAGGCCAAGTGGTAACCACGGGCGCGATAAAAGTCGCGCAACATCCGGCCCTCGCGTTCCGGATCGGCGGACGGAATCGAGGCGATTACCGTATCGATCCGCCGCTGCATCGTCGGTGACGATTCGGCCCAGGCCAAAGTGTCTCCCCCCAGCGTGGCAAGGCCGAGGGTCAGGGAAACGTAAAAGGGGCGGGCGAAGGACAAGAGCGACCTCTGGCCCCGTCACAGGGCGCTGGCGGACGAAACGACACTCCCGCCGAGGATCGACGGGATACCTGACTCGATATCGATCCAATCGGCGGGAGTGTCAACGCCCAACCGCTCTTCGTCACCGCAATAGAGTCTGTTTCTCTAACCCTGTTGCCAAGGAAGGTCACTGGCCTTCCATCCCGATACGGTACCGCGATGTTTTTTGCCGTCGTGTCCGCCTTCGAAACCGTCGGTGACGTTCCAGCAATCGCGATAGCCGAGTTCGGTCAGAAATTCGGCGGCCGCCCGCGAGCGAACGCCGGAGCGGCACAGCAGAAACACCGTATCATCACGGCCGACCCCTTCGGATTCAAGTAGGGCGGCGAAATCGTCGTTATGGACCATGCCGGGGAAGATCTGCCACGACGCCCGAACCAGAGTCCGTCCCAGCGAGGACAGATCGGGCTGACCAACGAAAGTCCATTCCGCCTGGGTGCGGACATCGACCAGCCATGCCCGGGGATTTTGGGCCAAACGCCGCCAAGCCTCGGTCGGGGAAACCTCGCCAGCATAGGACAGAGAACTGGCGGTTGATGAACTCATGGCAAGGACTCCTGATCAAAAATAACAATTACACGATGTCATATTTTTATAATTCACACAACAAAAATGTTATCCGAAACGCAGTAAACGCGCCTGGGCCGGTCGTTGACTCCGGCGCGCCGTCGGTGTTGTTGTGCGGACGAGGAACGCAAAATCGGGAGAAGCCGGGATGATCGGGTTTCGCTGGGCGACGATGATTCTGGCGGCTTTGCTGGTTTTTGCCGCCGTTCCGCCCACCGCCGCAGCCCCGGAACCGGGGGCGTCCGAGTGGGTGACCTCCGAGTCGGGGCGGGTACGGTTGGTGTCCGCCCGCGCGACCCTGGGCGATGCGGCCAGCTTACGCCTTGGCCTGCAATTCGATCTTGCTCCCGATTGGAAAATTTATTGGCGGACGCCGGGGGATGCCGGATATCCGCCCCGGATCGATTGGGCCGGGTCGCAGGGGCTGGGCGAGGTGGCCTTCCGCTGGCCTGCGCCGCATCGCTTTGTCTTGGCCGGTCTGCAAAATTACGGCTATCAAGGCGAGGTGGTGCTGCCGATTGATGCCAACCTGACTGCACCGGGGCAGGCGATATCGTTGAAAGCCCGAGTCGAGTTTCTTGCCTGCGCCAAAGTGTGCGTGCCGCAACAGGCCGATCTTGCCCTTGATCTGGCGGCGGGAGACGGCGCGGCCTCGGTTTACGCCCATAACATCGCCCGCTTCGATGCCTTGGTGCCCGGTGAAGGCGAACGCCACGGACTATCCTTGAAACGAGCTGAAATCGTCGGGGAGGGAACGGATGCCCGGGTGCGGCTGCTGG
>NZ_AQPH01000015.1 GCF_000442515.1 Magnetospirillum fulvum MGU-K5
TATATGCAGATCAGCCACGCCCCGCCCTGGCGGCGACAGCCGAGCAGAATCCCACCACGTTCAGTATAGCGGATCGCGTTACTGAGCAGGTTGCGGATAATCGTTGCCAGCAGCGAGGGATCGCTGAGCGTAACCGCGCTGGTGGTGACGTGGTGCAGGCGCAGGCCCTTGACATCGGCCTGAACCGTCATCTCCTGAACCAGATGGTCCAGCAGCGGTTCAAGCGCGATCTGTTCTTTGTTTTCTTCGATAGCCCCGACATCGATTCGGGCGATCGCGATGATCTCGTCCAGCAGCGTGCTCAGCCGGGTCAGCGATATGTTCAGCATCTCGGCGGCACGGCGCGGGGTGGGGGGAAGATCGGCGGCGCTGATCACCGAGGCGAACAGCGTTAGCGATTGCAGCGGTTGACGCAAATCGTGACCGACCGCCGACAGAAGCAGGCTTTTGCTGTCATCGGCGGCTTTTAATTCGGCGATGGCCCGCCGCAGGGTGCCCAGCGGCCACGCCCGCATCGCCAGAAACAGACCGCAGCCCAGCCCCAGACCCAGCGCCAGCGCGATGCTCTCGCCGATGATCAGATCGGTCGCCTTTCGCCGGACGACCAGATAGGCCGCTAAGTCGCCCGATGCATAGATCGGCAGGCGCATTTCCAGGGCAGGGGCGGTGACCGTGACGTTATTGCTTGCGACCCGCAATCCCGTCGCATCGAGCAGTTCAAGGGATTCGCCCGGTTGGGTTAATCGCCACAGCAGGTCATTGAAGCGTTCCCGTTCGAACCGCCACAAACGCGGGCGGGCCGCGACCGACTGGCCGATGGTTTGGGCGCGAATCCGTCCCGCGACTTCCATCTCGGTTCGGGTCGAGGCAATACCGATCAATCCATAGCTGAGCGGCGGCAATAAAGCGAAAAGGATTGAAATCCCCAGTCCAATCCGGGCCAGTCCACGAATCCGCATCTCGAGAGGGTCACGTCCGACGATCATGGTGGGGGAATGATCCCAAACGTTTCCAAAAGGCGGGTGGCCTGGGGGCCGGTCAGATAGGCCAGAACCTCCCGTGCCTCGCCCGAGGGTGCGGTGCCGGAGACGATCCAGTACGTCTTTGACAGCGGATAGTGTCCGTTGGCCAGGGTGGCAGGATCGGGAGTCTGGCCATTGAGGGTAAGCGGCTTGAGCGGCAATGCCTCGCCGATTTTCTGGGCGAGCGTCAGGGTGCCGATCCCGCCGCTGGCACCGACCATCGTCGCGGCGGCATCCTGATCGGTGACCGCGATCAACATGCCCGGCCGGGCATGGGCGGTGGCGAGGGCGGCAGCCAGTGCCGGAGACGCGGCGGCCAGGACGGTCGAGTCCGAATCCGACGGCGGCCGCAGAACGGGGGTGATCGGTTCGCCGTTACTCCAATGAGTCCGACGTCCGGCCAGGATGTCGGCCAGCCCGTCCAGCGTGATCGCGTTTTCTCCGACCTGGGGCGACACCACCACCATGAACGGCGTCCGCCCCCAGGCAACGTAGTGCAGACCCGACGCGGTTTCCGGTGCCGTCAGCGGGCGGGCCGAGACGCTGAGATCGATCGCGCCGGCGGCAACGGCGCGAATGCCCCCGCTGGTGCCCAAGCTGGAGGGAACTTCGATATGGGTGGCGGGATGGCCGGCCTGGAATCGCTCGGCCAGGGCGCGAACGGCGGGCAGGGCAGATCCGGTTCCCCCGATCGTCACCGTTCCGGCAAGGGCGTTGGCCGAGGCCAGACCTCCCCCCGCGATCAGGACAACGCTGGCGAACCGGCAAAATCGGGCGAAGACATCGAACGCCATCGGCTCAGCCTCTTTCAGACGGAATAGAGAGGAGGCGGGGCCAGATCGAATCGGCGGTGCCGAATGAATGGTGGTGTTCCTCCTTCTCACCTCGGACAGCATAGCTCAACCGGGGGCAGGCAAGAAGAGGATGCGCATTTCCCCTTAAGGTGTGATGCGTCCGAGATGAGGCAGGATGCGATTGCGGTCATTGCTGCCACAGCTCCGCCAGGCTGATTCCTTTTGGTTGAAATATGCTGGGTATATTCCGTATAAGAAGCGGTCTTGAATATCGGGCGATTCTGCCCAAATCTTGCGAACGCGGTTCCAATGAAATCGTACCTGTCAAAGCGGGTGCAGTTGACACGGGCACGCAACGGAACACCTTTTTTACGTTTGGTTATCTTCCTATGACTCATACCGATTCCAACCAACTCGATATCGACCGCGACGAAGTTCACTTTTGCCCCCATTGCGGTCGTAAAACCCGCCATTCCGTGACGCGGGAGCGGGTGTTGATGCCGGTATTGTGGTGCCTGTCCTGCTTTCACACCCATATGGGTGACGTCGACGGCGACGGAGCCTCTATGCTTGCGTCGGCTGAGGCACCGCACCCGATCAGTTCGGGCGAGTCCGCTTTTTTCCAACTCGACCGTGTTTCGATCAGGCTCCGTCCGCCGCCTTGCTTGGTGACGCGGACCTGGATTCCGATGCGGTCGATCATTGGTTGAACGTGCGAGATCACCCCGACCTTGCGGCCCGAGGCGTGCAGGCTTTCCAGCGCCGACAAAGCAAGGTCGAGGCTGGCGGCGTCGAGCGCACCAAATCCCTCGTCGATGAACAGGCTTTCCGCCAGGGTCCGGCGTCCGGTCATGCTGGCCAGTCCCAAGGCCAGCGCCAGCGACACCAGGAAGCGTTCGCCGCCCGACAGGTTGGCGACGCCGCGGATTTCGTCGGCCATATCGCGGTCGATCACCTGAAGATCAAGATCGCCGCCGGGGGCGCGTTGCAGCAGATAGCGCGGCGTCAGATCGGCCAGATGGGCATTGGCCAGCCCGAGCAGGCGGTCAAGCGTCAGCCCTTGGGCGAACAGACGGAATTTCTTGCCGTCGGCGGCCCCGATCAGATCGGCGATGCCTTTCCACAGATCGAAGCTCTGGCGTTGGGTGGCGATCCGCTCGCGGGTGCCTTGGGCAGCATCGCGGTTGCGGTCGTCGTCGGCCAGCCGCTGGCGCAATCCGCTCAGCCGTTCGCGCAGCGCGTCGCGGGCGGCGGCACGCTCGGGCAGCAGAAGATCAAGCGCTTCGGCGCTGCGCTCGGGTTGACCGCTCGCCTCGTGCTCGCGTCGCAGCCGCAGCCGCTCGCCCCACACCGCTTCGGCGCTCGCCACCGCCTGAAGCAAGGCGGCCTGCCGGCGTTCTTCGCTCTCGGCCCAGGCTTCGCCTAGCTCCATCGCGGCGCGGACGGCGGCAAGGTCGAGAGCGATCTCGGCCAGCTTCGCCTCCCGCGCTGCCAGAGCCGCCGCCAAAGCGTCGGCGGTCTGGGTCCGGCTGACCCCCAGGGCGCGGACCCGCTCCAGGGCGATGGCACGATCGCGATCGGCGGCTGCCCAGGAGTCCTGAGCCGCTTGGTGGCGGGCCACCGCCGCCTTGCGAGCCGCCTCGAACCCGTCGCGAATCTCGGCGGTGGCGCGTCCCTCGAAGACGGTCGCCCGCTCGCCCGCCAGAAGGTCAAGCGCCGCTTGCTCCTCACGCGTGCGCTCGGCGGCGCGGGCGGCATTGTGCCGGGCATTGTCTTCGGCGCTGCGGGCGCTGTCGGCCTGGGCGGCGAGACGACGTTCGTGCCCGCGCTCTTCCTCCAGCGTTTGCGTCGTTTTTCCCCAGGTTTCGGCCAGCTTGCGGCAGGCGGCGATCAGGTCGGCCGGGTCGCCGTCTAGCCGTCGTTCGGCATCGGGCAGCACCGCCAGCGGCACGGCCAGACTGGCGGCCAGCCGGGCCTGGTCCGCCCGGGCGCGCCCGGCTTCGGCGCTGGCACGGGATCGCTCCGCCGTCGCGGTGGCGTGACGGGCAGCCAATCCGGTCCGTGTCGCCGCCCGCTGCTCGACATCGCGCCGCAGCCGGTCGCGGGTTTCGGATCGGGTGCGGCGGTCCAACTCGGCCTGCCGGTACGTGCGCAGGCGCTCACCGATTGAGCCGCGTTCGTCCTGGGTTTGCTGGCGCATCGTTTCCAGCGGGGCGTGGTCGGTGACCGCGAACGGATCAGGGGGAAGAGGGAGCGGGCAGGCGGCGGCATCGGCGCTCCATCGCGTCATAACAGCGTCGCGGTCGCGGGCCAGCGTTGTTTCGTCGCGCTCGGCCTGGGTCAGCGCTTCGGCGGCGGCGCGGCGGCTGGCGGCGGCTTCGCCGCCCCGGCGCAGCAGATCGTCGCGCTCGGCCTCGATTTGTGCGACCCGCTGCCGATGGTTCGCCAGCAATCCGGTCAGGGCCGAGGCGATCGCCTCCAACGGATGCTGCCGCGAGCCGCAGACCGGGCACGGTTCGTCTGCAACCAGGGTCTGGCGCAGCACCAGCGCCTGTTCTCCCTCGGCGGCCTCGGCTAGGACCAGCGCCGCCTTGGCCTCGCTGAGGCTGGCGGCGACGATGGTCTGGCGGGTCTCGACCGCCGCTGTCTCCTGGTCGGTCTGATCGCGGCGGGCGGTGGCGGCGGTGCGGCGGGCCGCGATCTCGGCGGCACGGGCGGTTATTGCTGCGGCCTGGGCGGCGGTGTCGAGCAGACGGGCAAGCGCGGCCTCTTGCGCGTCCAGAATCTCGCGCTGCTGCTCCAGCGCGGCGGGATCAAGCGTGGCCAGGGTCGAATCGAGGGTCGCGATCTCCTCGTCCAGTTTGGCCAACTGGGTCCGTTGCGTCGCGTCGGCTGCGTCGATCTGGCTGGTTTCCGCCGCGATCGCCTCCAGAGCGGCGGCGGCCTGTCGGTCGGAATTGGCCGCATCGCGGGCCTGGGCGGCGGCGGTGCCGTGGGCGGCAATCGCGTCGAGCCAGCGGTCAAGCTGTTCGACCAGCGGCTTGCGGGCCTGATTGGCCTCCAGCCACTGTTCCAGACGGGAAATCTTCTCCAGGCTGGCTTTGTGAGTCTGCTCGGCCTCGGCCCGCAATGCGGCGGTTCGGCCCGCTTCGGCCTCGGCTTCGGTTTGGGCGATCCGTGCCTGTTCCAGCCGGGTGCGGCCCTCGGCCAGACGGGTGTCGAGCGCGGCGGCATGGTCAAGCAGCGGCCCCGCCGCCTTGAACGCCGCATCGGCTTGATCGGCTGCCAAGCGGGCGGTGTCGCGGGCCTCTTGCGCCTGGGTGCAGGTGGCTTGGCGGGCCTTGGCCTCCTGTCGCGCCGTGGTTTCCTCGGCCTCCAGCCGGGCCGCTTCCGCCGTCAGCCGGTCGGCCTCGGCCACTTGGGGACGGGCGGTCAGCGCACGGCGAATCTCGGCAAGGCGAACCCGCTCGGGTTCGGCATCGGCCAGCGCCGTCTTGGCCTCGGCGATCCCGGCTTCGGCGGCGGTGACCTGCTCGACCAGAACCCGCGCCGTGCGGTGCCACTGTGCCTCGGCGGTCAGGTGCTCGATCTCGGCCTCCAGCGCCAGCCGTTCGGCTTCAGCGGCGGCACTGTCCGCCTCGATCACCGCGCGGGATTCGTCGTCCAGCACATTGACCCGGCGCAATTCGTCGTCGAGCGCGTCGAGGATCGCCTTTTCCCGTCGCCCGCGCTCGAACGCCGCCACCGACAGCGCGCCATAGATCGCGGTGCCGGTCATCAGTTCCAGCAATTCGGCCCGCTCGGCCGGGCGGGCGCGGAGAAAGGCGTCGAACTCGTTCTGGGCCAGCAGCACCGAGCGGCGGAACTGGTCGAAATCCAGCCCGACCCGGTCGCGGATTTCCTTCAACACCTCGGTCTTGGTGTGGCCCAACTGGCTGTTATCGGCGAGATCGGTCAGTGACATCGCCTGGGCCTGAAGCCGTTCGCCGACCCGGTTGCGGGCGCGGCGGACTTCCCAGCGGGCGCGATAGCGTCTGCCATCATGGCCCTGGAAATCGACCTCGGCGAAGCCGTTGGCGGTGCCGTGGCGCAAGATCAGCCGGACATCGGTGCCCGACAGCCGTTCCGATTCGCCGCCGACTTCGGTCTTCGATGCCTGTTCCAGCCGGGGTAGCCGGTCGTAAAGCGCCAGGCACAGCGCGTCGAGCAGGGTGCTTTTGCCCGCTCCGGTCGGGCCGGTGATCGCGAACAGCCCGGTCCCGGCCAGCGGTGCCGCCTCGAAATCAATCTCGAACTCCCCGGCCAGACTGGCGAGGTTGCGTCCGCGCAAAGCGAGAATCCTCATGTGGGCTCTCCGCTTTCCAGGCTTTCCAGCAATTCGCGGAAGGCGTCCAGGGTCGCTTCGGGCGGGGCATCGCAATAGGTGCGCTGCCAGCAGCGGACGAACACCTCTTCCGGCACCATCGTTTCCAGATCGGGCGGGGGGGCCGCGCCGTTCGACGCGGCGGCCTGGGTCTCGACCTTCAGCCGGGCCAGCCGCAGCCCCTTGCCCGCGATGGCCTCGTCAACGTCGCGGCGCAGCGACGGCAGCGGCCCGTCGGCGGCAATCACGATATCGAGATAGGGCCACAATTCGCGCGGTTGCGCCGGATCGGCGACCAGGGCGCGGAGCGCGGCCAGCGCGTCTTCGACCAACGCCGCGCCACGGCTCGGTACCCGGACGATGTCGACCGTGCGCGGTACGATCAGCGGGGTTACTTTCGCCGCTCCGTCGTCCAGATCGACCATGACGACCTGATGGCGGTAATCGCGCTCGACCACCGACAAAGGCAGCGGCGAGCCGCTATAGCGCACTTCGGCGCGGCCGCCGACGCATTGCGCTTTGTGCAGGTGGCCAAGCGCGACATAAGCGAGATCGGTGGGGAATAGATCGACCGGCAAGGCATGCTGATTGCCGCCCAGAATCCGCCGCTCCGACAGGTCCGATAATTCGCTGCCGGTCATGTAGCAATGGCCGGTGGCGATCAGCGCCTGTCCCGGCTCCAGCCGCGCCGCAACCCCCGCCAGCGCCTCGTGGTAAACCTCGCGCACGCCCCAGATCAGCGGGTCGTCGCAATCGTCCGGGGCAGGGGGCAGATCGGGCAGGCGCAGGAACGGCACCGCCGCGACCAGGGCGGCGACCGTGCCGTCGCTGTCGTGGAGCGGCACGGTCAGCCGGTCGAAATCGAGACCGCCCCCGGCGATGCGGGGCAGCGAGCCGATCACCCGGACACCAAAGGGATCGAGCAGCGGACCGGGCGCTTCCAGCCGTCCGGCGGAATCATGATTGCCGCCGATCAGAACAATATCGAGATCGGGCTTGCGGTTCCGCACCTCGGCGATGAAGCGGTACAATTGCCGCTGCGCCCCGATCGGCGGATTCTGGCTGTCATAGATATCGCCGGTGACCAGCAAGGCGTCGGCGTCCTGCGTGACCAATTGATCGGCCAGCCAGTCGAGGAAGGCCTGATGCTCGGCCTCGCGCGGGATGTCGTGGAAATCCTGCCCAAGATGCCAGTCGGCGGTGTGGAAAAAACGCATAAGGAAACCGCCCGCGTAAAAGCGCGAGCGTCGCCGCCGCACCCGCCGATGTCAAGCGGCCCCTTGCGATTATTGCGGCAGGATCGCGTCGACCACCGCCGCGTAATGGCACGCCGCCGCGACCAGGACGAAGCAATGCCAGATTGCATTCTGGAACGGCAACCGTGTCCACAGATGGAAGATCACCCCGGTGGTGTAGAAGATGCCGCCAACCAGCAGCAGCACCAGCGCCGCGACCGGCAGCGCCTGGATGATCGAGCCGATCACGAACAACCCGACCCAGCCGAGTGCGAGATAGAGAGCGACCGAGAGCCGTTCGAACCGGTGCGGCCATCCCAGTTTCAGCACCAGACCAAGCCCGGCGATGCTCCACACCAGGGCGAGCAGACTATAGCCGACGGTGCCGCCAATGCTGATCATCGCCAGCGGGGTATAGGTTCCGGCGATCATTACATAGATCGCGGCATGGTCGAACCGGCGCAGCAAGGTCTTGCGGTGCGGAACCACGGTCAGGTTATAGGCGGCGGAAAACCAGAAGGTCGCGATCAGTCCCAGGGAATAGATCGCCGCCGCAGTGAACAGCAAAATGTCGCCTGCGGCTCCGGTCAGACCGAGGAGGGTCAGCGCGCCAAGCCCCGACAGAACCATCCCGAGGATGTGGACGACGCCATCGAAGCGGCGTTCGGCTGGGGTGTATTGCGGGTGCATGATCGCCGATGCTCCTGACTTTGCCCGACCGGGGGTGATCCCGGTGTCGCCGGAGATCAACCGACCTCCAGCATAGCTCGGGTTGGGTTCGGTTTGAACCGAGCCGAAATGGGTATATTCCCCACCTCTTTCTCGATCGTCGGTGATCAGGAGGGATGGGTCGCGTTGGTCGCCAGAATCTTCAACAGGGTGTGACCGGCGCTGTAATCCCAGTTAAACGCGTTTTGCAGCACGACGACGGCGGTATGGTGGGCGGTGTCGATGCCGAGATAGCTGGTATAGCCCGCGACGATGCCGACCTGATAGGTGATGTGGAGGCCCAGCACGTCATCGGCGATCCAGGCTGCTGCCGCCGCCTGTCGTGGGCGGGGATAGCGGACCCGTACGGCGTCGGTCAGACTCCGGCCCAACGGGGTATCGTCGGTCTTCACATGCGCAGCCGCGAAGGCGAGCAGATCGCGGGCACAGGAATACAGCGCCGCCGAGCCGCGCAGGATGTCGGTAAAGCGCCAGTCCGGCACCGTTTCGCCGCGCCGGATGAATTTGGGCTGGTCACCGGCATGACCGATGGCGCGGGTGTCATAGCCGGGCAGGCGTTCTGCGACATAGCCGGTGCGGGTCAGTCCCAGCGGCCCGGTAATCCGCTCGGCCAGCAGATCGTCGACCGAACGGCCCGACCGCACCGCGGCAACGTGGGACAACAGCCCATAGCCGATATTGGAATAGCGCGGCAGTACCTCGTCAGGGGCGGAGAAATCGGCGAGATAGGCCAGCACCGCATCGCGGTCGAGATGCTGGTAGAAATTCTCGCCGGTGAACAGATAAGAGACGAATCCGGCGAGAACGGTCGCATCAAGCGGCTGGCGCGGCAGACCCGAGGTGTGGGTGGCAAGCTGTTCGACGGTGATCCGGGCGGCGTCGGGACTGAGCTGTGTGCTGGGCGGCAGCAGCGAGCCGAGCGGGTCGGCCCAGGACAGGCTTCCCTCCTGCACCATCGTCGCGACAATCGCCGCCATGAAGCCCTTGCTGAGCGATCCGATCGCGAACAGCGTGTCGGGGCCGGGCGGTGCTCCGTCGGGCTGGCCGGTGGTGCCATAGCCGTAAAAGCGGGTGGTGCCGTCGGGAAGTAGCAAACCGACGATCAGGCCGGGGGTCTCGCCCTGCGTGACCAGGGGGGCGGCGATCTTCTCGACCTGTTCGGCCAGATCGGAGCGCCCCGTGGGCAAGGTGGCGGGATCAATCTCCCAGGTGGTCAGGGTGCCGCAGGCCGACAGCACCACCGCCAGGGCCAAATTGGCGAGAAAATGGGGCGCTCGGCGGATGATTCCGGTCTGGGCCTTCCTTTCCCGAACTCCCGTCCGCTCCTGTCCCACCACCCCCTCAGCCGACATTCCCCGCCATCCCAACCATAACGTTACATTTTGCCGCCTTTCCTACCATTTCGTCTAAGGAAACACCATTCGAACGAAATAGGGCGATGTCCATGCCGGGGATAACAAAGCCCCAAAACGAAAAACCCCCGCACCAGGGGGGTAGGGCGGGGGGCTTTCCGAGGGAGGACTTTTGAGTGGCTGAGGCTCAGAAGCTTATGAAGAAACAATGCCATCAAACGGATTACCGCATCGTGGCCGTCGCATGATCTTTTTGTAATTTTGTGGTGAGGCGGCGTCCCACCGTGGGCTTGACCAGGATCAAGGACGGATTGGGCAGCCTCGGGCATCGTGGCGGGGTCAGGCAGCAGGAGTCTCCGCCCGTGACCGTTCCGCGTTCTCCGTCCCCCGACGATGAAGTCATCCCCGAGCCGGGGGTGTTTGATGTCCGCTCCCTGCTGGCGAATGGTGTCGATCCTTATGATTCCGTGATTGCCGCCTCGAGCCGGATTGCTCTGGGCGACCGTCTGACCATTGATGCCCCCTTCAATCCGACCCCGTTGCGCCGGGCGATGGGAAAGCGGGGCTTTTCCTCGCGGGCGCAAAAGCTGGGCGAGGGGCACTGGCGGGTGGTCTTTCTCCATGACGGCGGCATTGATTGGGAGCGCCGTGCCGAAGCCGAGACTCTGCCCGAAGGGGCGATGCAATGGACCGAGGAAGATGGCATTCACCTTGATGTCCGCCGTCTGCCTCCGCCCGAGCCGTTGCGGGTGATTCTGCGCCTTGTCGAAAGCCTGGGCGAAAGCGGGACCATCGTGGTTCATCATGACCGCGACCCGGTGTTTCTGGCCCCCGAACTGGCTGAACGCGGCTGGCGGATTGTCCGCACCGAAGCCGCCCCGGCCGATCTCCGGCTGTGGCTTGAGCCGGAGACACGCTGATGCTGCCCGGTCTGCCCGCCGATGCCGCCGACCGGCTGTTGCCGCCGTCGCTGCCCGGCCGCTTCTTTGCCGTTGCCGTGCTGTACCATATCGCCGGATGGGCATTGTTGGCCTGGGCCGGGCCGGGCGCGATCCTGGGCTTCGTCGGCGGGTTGGGGCCGGTGGTGGCGGCGCTCCACCTGATCACCCTGGGCACGCTGGCGATGACCGCGCTGGGTGCGGCGATCCAGATGTTGCCGATCGCCACCTGTCGGCCGCTGGGGCCGCTGTGGGCCTGTCGGCTGATGTTCTGGCTGTACGCCCCCGGCATCGGCGCGCTGTCGGCTGGGCTGGCGCTGGCCGATCCCACCCTGCGCTCGGTCGGTGCCGGGCTGACCCTGGCCGGGCTGGCGCTGTTCGGGCTGCTGGTCGGGCTGCATCTGCGCCGGGTTGAGGACATGCCCGGATTGGTCCGTCATCTCGGCCTGTCGCTGGCGTCGCTGCTCGGTCTCGGCCTGCTCGGACTGGCTCTGGTCGCCGATTTCTCGACCGGATGGTTGGGCAATCATGCCGCGATTGCCGCCGCCCATGCCGTTCTCGGCGGCTATGGTTTCATGGGCTCGCTGGCGCTGGGATTTTCCTATGTGTTGATCCCGATGTTCGTGCTGGGGCCGTCGATCCCCGATGCCGAGCGCGGTCGCGGCGCAATCCTGGTCGGGCTCGCTTTGGTCACCGGGGCAAGCGGGGCCGCCTTGGGTCTGGGCGGTTTGGCAGCCTTGGGCGCGGGGCTGGGGCTGGTCGCGCTGGGGCACCATCTTCGCACCCTGGCCGCCAGCGTGCGGCGGCGGATGCGGCGCCGGTTCGAGCCGTTCTTCCGGCTGGTCGTGCTGTCCTGGGCGATGCTGGCGGCCAGTCTGCTGGTCGGGCTGGCCCTGGCGCTGGGTGCGCCCGCCGATCCGTGGGCGGCGCTGTGGGGCTTTTTGCTGGTGTTCGGCTGGTTGCTCGGCTTCGTCCTGGCGATCCTCCAGCGCATCATGCCGTTTCTTGCCGCGATGCATTCGTCCTGCGGCGGGCGGCCCCCGGCGTTGCCATCACGGCTCGCCCCGGCCTGGGCCTCCGATCTTCACTTCGTTTGTCACTGTGCCGCGCTGGTCCTGATCGCGGCCGGTCTGGTCGGCGGCTGGTCCTGGCCGCTGTGGCTGGGGACCGGGGCCGGTCTGCTGGGCGCACTGTTCTTTGCGATCTATGCCGCTGCGGTGCCGTGGCGGCTGTCCTGTCACCGCGCGGCCTTTGCCGCCTCTCTCTAAAAGGAATTCCGATGTTCCCCACCACTCAGATCGGCTCTTTGCTCCACCGCGACCACATGGCCACCGTCGAAGCGCTGGAGGCTCTGGAGCGGTTGTTGTCGAAGAACCGCAAGACTCCGCCGCTCGATGCCGCGTTGAAGGAATGGCTGGGCTGGCTGGCGGGGGTTCTGCGCGCCGAGGTCGAGACTCATTTCGGCTTCGAGGAAGGCCGGGTGTTCCCGCTGTTCCTGGCCCAGGGCCAGACCGGGATCGTCGAGATCCTGACCCAGGAGCACGAGACGATCCTCCCCATGGCCCGCAATCTGGCCGAGATGGCCGAAGCGGCGATCGCTGCTGGGGGCTTCGCCGATTCCGACTGGGCGACCTTCCGGATGAAGGGCGGCGAACTGATCGAACGCGAGTTGTTCCACATCCAGAAGGAAGAGATGGGGCTGCTGGCCGGGATCGCTGCCCTGATCGATCCTGCCACCGATGCGGCGCTGGCCGAGGCGTTCGCGGCGCTGGAGCGCTGAACCCCTATCCTACAGCCGGAGCGGATGCTGCGGTCCGAACGAGGCGATCAGCAGCGATAATCCCAGCAGAAGGATCACGAGTCCGCCGATCAGCGTGACGGCTGGCCCGATCCAGCGGCGGCGGGACCGGCCGCCCAGCAGGGTGACGGTCCATTGCCGGGCTTTCACCGTCATCACCGCCAGAGACGCGACGGTGATGGCGGTGCCCACCGACATCGCGGCGACGGCGGCAATCCCGGCACCGGTCAACTCCAGCACGTTAGCCAGCGCCAGGACCAGCACCGCCCCGCTGCACGGGCGCAATCCCACCGACAGCAAGACGCCAAGCGTGGACTTCAGACCATGGGCACCTTCGATCTGGCGCGGTGTCGGGCCGTGGGCGCAGCCGCAACCAGGGCCGTGGATGTGGCGGTGCCCGATCGCCTGAAGGGGCGCGGGGCGAAGGCGTGACACCAGATCATAAGCGGCCCGTCCGGCGAACAGGCCTCCCATCCCCGCCAGCAGGGCGAAGCTCAATCGCTCGCTCCACCTTATGGCGGTGTTGGTGTCGTGCTCCAATCCGTTGGCGAGGCTGACCAGCCCGGTGACCAGCACGATTGCGACCAATCCCTGGACCAGCGATGAGGCTGCCGCCAGCAAGATGCCGCGTTTCAGATTGCTTTCGTGGGTCAACAGGTAGGTGGCGATCACCGCCTTGCCGTGGCCCGGACCGGCGGCATGGAAAACGCCATAGAGGAAGCTGACCCCGATCAGGGTGAAGCCGACGGCGGCTGATCCTTCCGCTTCCAGGGCGCGCAGATGCTGGGCCAGATCGCGGTGGAACAACCGCTGCTGCTCTAAAATCCAGGCAATGACGGTATCCCAAACCCCTGGCGTTGGCGCGGCTTGTGCCACCCAAGCGGAATGCACGGCACTCAGGGCCAGGGCGACAAGGGCAAGGGTCAGGGCTGGGCGTCGCATCTGATCTCTACTTTTTCGGCAAATTGTTTGCCTAATCCGTCCCCGCCGCTCTGGGTGCGGTCGAGCGCAGCAGCCTTGGCCACCGCCTTCGGATCGGGTGCAGGCTGGATCAGCGTGAACCGGCAGGACGGCGGCGCGCCGGTCAGGCGGATCGCGTCCTTGCTCTCGGCGTGCAGCATTTCGATGTAGTAGGTCGGGTCGAACACCCAATAGGTCAGCGGAACGTCTGTCGGCGATACGGCTTCGGCAAGGGGGAGCACGAAGGTCATCCGCAGACGATGCTTTTCCATCCGTGCCGAATGCTCGGTGGGACGCATGAAGCCGATGCTCCGGCTCCCGGCCTGGACCTGGGTAAAATACCCCCAATCCTTGAGGTTGCCGAGGATGCGGGTGGTCAGCAGGTCCATCTTCGCCTGCTCGCCCTTCTGCACTGTGTCGGCGGTGTAGAATTCGTCGAACAGCCAGCTTTGCTTGAGCGCCGTCACCTTGCCGCTCATGTCGAACAGCACCTCCACCGACATGTCGATCCAGGCGTGAGGATGGGCGGAGGCAGCCCGGATACCCCCCAGCATCATCGCCAGCACAGCCAGGAATAGCGTTGTTCGTCTCACCTTGCGTTCTCATGCCACGATGTCGTTTCCCCGCATGATGGCGGGGAAGGCGGCCAAGATGTGGCAGGTTGGAGACTAATGACAAGCGCCGACGCGGTTGCCGCGTGATTCACAGGGGGGGCGAAGGGAGTCTTCGATCGCAACGCCGATGTGTGGAACGGCGTTTTATGGGGCCTGACTTTCACATCCTGTCCGATTTTACGGTGCCACCGCGGCTTCACCGGAGACACTGACCGATCGCCGACGCCTTCAATGATCGTGGCGGTGATGGGCGTCGGGATAATGCGGGTGGGAATGGAGTAGCGGGAGGTGGCGATGCGGATGGGCGTGCGGCTCCTCCGGTTCGGCGCCGTCATGATGGCGGTGATGGTCGTCGTGGGTGTGGAGGTGATCGTGTTCGATTGCCTCATGCCGGTGGGAATGCTCGTGCCGCTCGGTCAGGTGTAGCCACACCCCCAGCCCCATCAGCAGCCCGGCCACGATCAGGCGCAGCGTCAGCGGTTCCGAGAACCCTACCACCGCGACCAGCGCCCCGATGAACGGTGCTGTCGAGAAATAGGCTCCGGTGCGGGCGGTGCCCAGTTCGCGCAGGGCCACGACGAAGGCGGCGAGGCTGAGGCCATAGCCGACGAAGCCCAGCCCGGCCGCCAGCGCCAGCGGTCCCGCCCCCGGGAGCGTTGCGCCCGCCGCGAGGGCGAGCAGGACATTGACGCTTCCCGCCGCCAGTCCCTTGATCGCGGCGATCGTCAGCGGATCGGCCAGCGATACCTTGCGGGTCAGATTGTTGTCGATGCCCCAGCATAAACAGGCGGCGAGAATGGCCAGCGCCGGTCCCGACGCTTCGACCGGGGCTTGGGTTCCAGGCCAGGACAGCACGACCGCCCCGGCGACGATCGCCGCCATCCCGGCGACGATGCGGCGGTCGGCGTTCTCACGAAACACGATCCAGGCGAGCAGGGCGGTGAACACTGCCTCGGCATTCAGCAGCAGCGAAGCGGTTCCAGCGCTGCTGCCGACCAACCCGATCAGCAGCAGCACCGGGGCGACGATCCCGCCCGCCAGGATCGCTCCGGCCAGCCAGGGAACGTCGGTCCGGGCCAGACGGACCCCGCTGCCGGGGGTGAGCAGGCGCAGCGTGGCAAGGCCGAGGCCCGAGCCGAGATACAGGCTTCCCGCCAGCAGCCAGGGATCGAGCGCGCCCAGCAATGCCTTCGCCAGCGGAGTGCTGACCCCGAACAGCATCGCGGCGGCCAGGGCGGCGGCAACCCCTTTATGGGTCAAGGCGGGGGCTCCCTTGTTCGTCTGCTTCCTTATGCTCTTGGCGCAGGTCTAGGAAAATCTTTGTCTGAATTCGTCCATCCGTTCGATCGGAACGGCAACGATATTGATCTGGGACGGCAATTGGAACCGCTGCGCAGGAAGAAACGGGACCAGGGCGAGTTCCGAATTGTCCGTAGATTCTGCCACGATGCAGTTCTGGGTGCCGGAGACCCAGCCGGGGAAAAAGAACCGGTAGTTCTGTCGGTTCAACAGGTCGAGCGGTGCAAGGGTAATTTCCGGCTGTTCACGAAGCAGCCAGTTTTCAAAAACGATGAAAGGGCGGTCGCGGGCGATGATCTGGGAGGCGCCGGTCAGGACTGCCAATTCATGGTCTTCTGCGTCGATCTTAATCACGCTTGGGGCGGAAATCTCGAGGCTGTCCAGTTTGGCAAGGCGGACCTGAGTGTCGCCGACCGCTCCCAAACGGGCGAGGCCGCTTTGCACGCCATCGGGAAAGGACATCGACGTTTGGCCGTCTTTGTCGGCCAGCGCGATTTCGTGACAGACGATCCGATCTTGCTGCTCGGATTGTTCAACAAGCGACGCAAGATCGGCGAAGGTGGATGGAAACGGTTCGAAGGCGTGAATCGCGCCTTTGAACGACGTGCGGCTGGCGATCAGCAGCGAATACCATCCCCAGTTCGCACCGATGTCGTAGAAGACATCGTTGTCTCCGACCAACCGGTCGAGCAGGGCCGAGGTTTCCGGTTCGTAGACCGGAAGGCATTGCGGAAGGTACAGAGCGCCGAATTGGGTGTTTCGGGCATTGAAGGCAACCTTGCGCGGTCCCTTGGCCGTGTGAATGATGAGCTTGCCCGCGCCACCCGCGCCGACGGACAAGAGCGCGCGAAACAGACGTTTGGCCGGTTTTCCGATAAATCGTTTCGATACCCGTCGCCGCTTGCTGAACGCGGCCTTGTGGACTTTTGACAGGAAGGACAGGGACTCCACCTGAAACGGATTGCGCAGCACCACACGGCAACGGATCGTGTCCGTTTCATCAATAGCTGACATTAGGAGTTCCCGAAAAAGAAAATGGAGTTTACGAGAAGGTAAGTGGCGGAAGCGGTGAGATTCGAACTCACGGACGGTTGCCCGTCGCCGGTTTTCAAGACCGGTGCCTTAAACCACTCGGCCACACTTCCCCCGGATGCCGGGGTGGATTTGGCTATCCACCCCAGGACACGAAGCCGTTTCGACAGATACCCTGAGAGCGGGCGCGGCGCAAGCCCCGAGACGGCGAACCGTCTCGAAGTTTTCAGGCGGCGGATTCGGCGTCCAGCGCGTAACCGGCGGCGCGGACGGTGCGGATGATGTCGCTTTCGGTGTCGCAATTCAGCGCCTTGCGCAGGCGGCGGATATGGACATCGACAGTGCGCGGCTCGACATAGATGTCAGGCCCCCACACCGCATCAAGCAATTCCTCGCGCGAGAACACCGTGCCCGGGTGCTGAAGGAAGAATTGCAACAGCCGGAACTCGGTCGGGCCGAGATGGATCGGACGAGCGGCGCGGGTGACGCGGTGGGCGGCCAGATCCATGCTGATGTCGCCCCAGTTCAATTGTCCCTTCTGCGGCACCGGCTGGGCGCGGCGGAGCAGGGCGCGGGCGCGGGCCATCAGTTCGGGCAGCGAAAACGGCTTGGTCAGGTAATCGTCGGCCCCGGTGTTGAGGCCGCGGATTTTGTCGCTTTCCTCGCCACGCGCCGTCAGCATGATGATCGGCAGGTCGCGGGTGGCGGGTTTGCGCCGCAACTGACGGCAGACCTCGATGCCCGACAGCGAGGGCAGCATCCAGTCGAGCAGGACCAGATCGGGGCGGCGTTCGGCGACCAGGGTCAAAGCCTCTTCGCCATCGCCTGCCTCGCAGACGCGGAAGCCTTCTTTTTCAAGGTTATAGCGCAGCATGGTGGCCAGCGACGCTTCGTCCTCGACCAGGAGGATCAGCGGCCGGGCCTGGCCTGCGGGGGTGGCGTCACGCTGGCTCATTCCGGTCCTCCGACGGTGTTGCCCTTGGGCCGCGAGCCAGCGGGCGAGGTGCCGAGAATCTGATAATGCAGAGCCTCGGCAATGTTGGTGGCATGGTCGCCAATCCGCTCGATGTTCTTGGCGATGAACAGCAGATGAGTGGCGGCTGTAATCGTTCCCGAATCCTCGGTCATCAGGGTGATCAAATCCTGCATCACCCCATTATACATCGCATCGACTTCTTCGTCGCGGCTCCAGACGCCCAACGCCTTGGCGACGTCCTTTTCCAGATAGGCGTCCAGCACATCCTTCAGCAGGCCGCGCACCAGATCGCCCAGCCGCACCACTCCGGCCACCGGGACAGAGACCCCGACATGGTGCAGCACCAGCGACCGCTTGGCCAGATTGGCGGCGTAATCGCCGACCCGTTCGATCTCGCCCGAGATGTTGAGGGCGCCGACGATCTGACGCAGATCGACCGCCATCGGCTGGCGCAACGCCAGCAGGCGGACGGCAAAGCTCTGCACTTCCTTGTCCAGTTCGTCGATGCGGGCATCGCCTTCGATCACCCGCTGGGCCAGGGCCTCGTCGCGGCGGGCCAAGGCGTGCAGGCTTGAAGCGAACTGAGCCTCGGCCATCCCGCCCATCCGGGCGATGATGCCAGTCAGATGGCCCAGCTCCCCGTCGTATGACTTTACCGTGTGGACCTGTTCTTCCATGCGAATCCCCTCAGCCGAAACGGCCGGTGATATAGCCCTGAGTCAGCGGCTGCTGCGGGTTGGTGAAGATCTGTTCGGTATCGCCGACCTCGATCAGCTTGCCCAGATGGAAGAAGGCGGTGCGCTGCGACACGCGGGCGGCCTGCTGCATCGAGTGGGTGACGATCACGATGGTGTAATTGTCGCGCAGATCGTCGATCAGTTCCTCGACCTTGGCGGTGGCGATCGGGTCGAGCGCGGAACAGGGCTCGTCCATCAAGATCACCTCGGGCCCGACCGCGATGGCGCGGGCGATGCACAGCCGCTGTTGCTGCCCACCCGACAGGCCGGTGCCGGATTCGGTCAGCCGGTCCTTGACCTCGGCCAGCAGACCGGCCCGTTCCAGGCTGGTCATCACGATCTCGTCCAACTCGTCCTGATTGCGGGCCAGACCATGGATGCGCGGGCCATAGGCGATGTTGTCATAGATTGATTTGGGGAACGGGTTGGGCTTCTGGAACACCATGCCGACCCGCGCCCGCAACTGGACGACGTCGAGCGAGCGGTCATAGATGTCCGAGCCATCCAGGGTCAGGCTGCCGCTGACCCGGGCACCGTCAACCATGTCGTTCATCCGGTTGATGCAGCGCAGGAAGGTCGATTTGCCGCATCCCGACGGGCCGATCAACGCGGTGACCTCGCCCGCGCGGATCTCGAGATCGACCGACTGAAGCGCGTGCTTTTCGCCGTAATGGACGCTGAGGGAGCGGGCGGCGACCTTGGCGGTCCCCAGGGGAAGATGAACGGTAACCGGACTGTTCATGATGGGTCTACCATCTCCGTTCGAATTTCTTGCGCAGCAGGATTGCCGAGAGGTTCATCAGCGCCAGGAACAGCAGCAGCACCATGATGGCGGCCGAGGTCCGTTCGACAAAGGCGCGTTCGGGGCTGTCGGCCCACAGATAGACCTGAACCGGCAACACGGCCGACGGGTCAAGCGGGGTGGCCGGGATATCGACGATGAAGGCGACCATCCCGATCATCAACAACGGTGCGGTCTCGCCCAGGGCATGGGCCATGCCGAGGATCGTTCCGGTCAGGATGCCAGGCATCGACAGCGGCAGAACGTGGTCGGTGACGACCTGAAGCTTCGAGGCTCCCAGCCCGGCGGCGGCTTCGCGGATCGAGGGCGGGACCGCCTTCATCGCGGCGCGGGCGGCGATGATGATGGTGGGCAGGCAGATCAGTGCCAGCACCAGACCGCCGACCAGCGGGGCCGAGCGCGGCATCCCGAAAATGTTGAGGAACACCGCAAGGCCAAGCAGACCGAACACCACCGAGGGCACCGCCGCCAGATTGTTGATGTTGACCTCGATCAGATCGGTCCAGCGGTTCTTCGGCGCGAATTCCTCAAGATAGACCGAGGTGGCGACGCCGAGCGGGAAACTGACCAGCAAGGTGATAATCAACGAATAGATCGAGCCGACTACCGCGCCCCACAGACCGGCCAGTTCGGGTTCGCGTGAGTCTCCCGAGGTCCACAGCAGGGTGTTGAAGCGGGTCTTGACCGCGCCACGGGATTCCAACTCGTCGAGCCAACGGATTTCGTTGTCGGACAGCCGGTTGCCGGCGATTCCGGGCTGGCGCGGGATATGTCCCTTCACCGCCATGTCGATATCGTCGTCAGCCAGCAGCCATACCGAGCGGGTCTGGCCCAGCAGCGCGGGATCGGCAATCAGCATCTTGCGCAGCTCGATATCTGCGCCGCTTGAGACCATCGCGCCCAACTGACGCTGTTCGCCGCGGGTCTTCGCCTCGGGGAAGGTGCGGTACAGCGCCTGCTTGATGATCGCCTGATAATTCGCGGCGGCCAGTGCGTCGGCGCTGGTGTCGCCCTCGATCCCCAATTGAGCGGGATCAAAGGTGACGTCAACGCGGATGCTGGTCTGGACAAAGGCGGTGATGCCGTTGCCGACGATGGTGAACAGCAGCACGCCGAGGAAACCGAGAGCCAGCAGAACGGCACCCAATCCGACGGCGCGGAACCGGCGCTCGGCATTGTGGCGGCGCTTCAGCCGCGCGGCGACGATCTCGGCGGTGGGACGGACGGCACCAAGCCTGGCCATTTGCGTGGTCTCAGTCATATTTTTCCCGGTACTTGTTGACGATGTGCAGGGCGACTGCATTCAACGCCAGGGTGATGGTGAACAGCGCCAGTCCCAGGGCAAAGGCGGCCAGGGTCTTCGGGCTGTCGAATTCCTGATCGCCGACCAGGAGGGTGACGATCTGGGTGGTCACGGTGGTGACGGCTTCAAGCGGGTTGGCGGTCAGGTTGGCGGCCAGACCGGCGGCCATCACCACGATCATCGTCTCGCCGATCGCGCGCGAGGCGGCCAGCAGCACGCCGCCGACGATGCCGGGCAACGCCGCCGGGATCACCACCTGCTTGATCGTTTCCGACTTGGTCGCGCCGAGGCCGTAAGCCCCTTCGCGCAGCGATTGCGGCACGGCGGAAATCACGTCGTCGGACAGCGACGAAACGAAGGGGATGATCATGATCCCCATCACCAGACCGGCAGCCAGCGCGCTTTCCGAGGCGACGGTCAGGCCGAGCGAGGTGCCGAGGTCGCGAATGAAGGGGGCAACCGTCAACGCGGCGAAGAAGCCGTAAACGACAGTGGGGATACCCGCCAGGATTTCCAGCATCGGCTTGACCACCGAGCGGAAGCGGGGCAGGGCGTATTCGGACATGTAGATCGCCGAGAGCAGGCCGAGCGGAACCGCGACAAGCAAGGCGATTCCGGCGATCAGCATCGTTCCGGCGAACAGCGGCACCGCGCCGAACGCGCCCGAACTGCCGACCTGATCGGCGCGGATCGCCATCTGCGGGCTCCAGGCGGTGCCGAACAGGAACTCGGTGACCGGGACGAAATGGAAGAAGCGCAGCGACTCGAACAGCAGCGACAGCACGATCCCGATCGTGGTGAAGATCGCGACGGTCGAGGCCATCACCAAGAAAATGGTGACGATCTGTTCGACCCGGTTGCGGGCGCGCAGATCGCGGTTGATCCGGGCGCGGGCCCAGGCCAGACCGGCGACGGCGAGGACCAGCGCAACGACGGCGGTGGCTCCGAACAGGGTCTGGCGCAGCGACAAATAATGCCGGGCCGCTTCGGCCACCGCATCGGACCCGGCTGTCTGGCCGTTAAGGGCGACGTTGCGGACTTCGTTATAGACCAGCGAGAGACGCTCGTCGGACATCTCGGTCAGTTCGGGGGGCAGGGCCGAGATCACCAGGGCATGCAGCAGCGACGGCTCGAACGCCAGCCAGCCGACGACGACCAGCAAAGCGGGGATGCCACACCACAGCGCGACAAGGTACCCGTGATGATTGGGCAGCGAATGCAGCAGTCGGGGATTTCCCTCGACGACGGCAAGAGCCCGGCGGCGTCCCGTGCTGAAGCCGATGCCGGTCAGGGCGAGAAGCACAATGGTCAAAATGAGAAGCTGCATGGGGATCGTCTGACTGGTGAACGGGGTGCGGCATTTTGCCGGGCGGGACTGTAGCAGACCGGCAAAAGAAAGATAGCAGCCGCCCTGGGGGACCCAGGACGGCTGCCGGACGATCTTACTTCTTCAGGGTTTCGAGCGCGGTGGCCTTGGCGGCCCATTCCTTGCGCTCGCCGTCGGCCAGCGGGATCAGGCCCTTGTCGGCGAGATAGCCGGTCTTGCCCCAGGACTTTTCCGAGCTGTATTCGGCCAGGAATTCTTTGATGCCGGGGATCTGACCGACATGGGCCTTCTTGACGTAGATGAACAGCGGACGCGACACCGGATACTTGGCCGAGGCGATGTCGTCGAAGCTGGGGGCGACGCCGTCAACCTTCGAACCCTGAATCTTGTCTTCGTTCTGCTCGAGGAAGCTGTAGCCGAAGATGCCGAAGGCGTTCGGGTTGGCGTCGAGCTTCTGGACGATCAGATTGTCGTTCTCGCCGGCTTCGATATAGGCGCCGTCTTCGCGGATCGAGGAGAAGGCCTTCTTGAACGCCTTTTCGTCGGTCTTCTTCAGTTCCTTCAATTCGGGGAAGGATTCGGCGGCGTGTTCGAACACCAGTTCGATGAAGGCATCGCGGGTGCCGGAGGTCGGCGGCGGGCCGAGAACTTCGATCTTCTGCGCGGGCAGCTTGGGATCGATCTGGTTCCAGGTCACATAGGGATTTTCGACCAGCTTGCCGTTGACCGGAACTTCCTTGGCCAGGGCCAGGAACAGCTGCTGACGGGTGACGTCGATATGGTGGGCACGCTTGGCGGCCGCCAGCACGATGCCGTCATAGCCGATCTTGACTTCGACGATATCGGACACGCCGTTCTTGGCGCAGGTCTCGATTTCCGAGGCCTTGATCGCGCGGGACGCGTCGCTGATATCGGGATGGTCGGGGCCGACACCGGCGCAGAACAGCTTGAAGCCGCCGCCGGTTCCGGTGCTCTCGACCACCGGGGTCTTGAACTTGCCGGTTTTGCCGAACTGTTCGGCCACCGCAGTGGTGAAGGGATACACGGTCGACGAGCCGACGACGCGAATCTGATCGCGGGCGTGGGCGGTGCCGGCGACGGCGATCGAGGCAACCGCAATGGCGGCCACGGCCATGGTCTTCCTCAACATGAGACCTCCGATGGAGCGAAAAAGACGGTGCCGGGGACACTTCCTCGGCGTCGCCACCATATCGATGGGGGGTTACGTCTCTTTGACAGAAATGTGAAGGTTCCGTGACGCCTGCCGCTCCGGGCGGGTGAATCCGCCAAAGCTTCTCGAACCAGACCGGCTGGGGTATGGTACCTCTCCCCTGGTCCGGGCGAATCGGTCGCCGACGGATGTCGGGAATACAGTTTAAGGCCAAGACATGAATATCGAGCCCGGTCAGCAGATGGCCTCTTCCCTCGCCGATGACGAGGCCAGCCGCGCCGACCGCCCCCCGGCCGGATGGCGGCTGTGGTGGCTGGCGATCCGCCCCCGTACCCTGACGATGGCGGTTGCCCCGGTTCTGGCCGGAACGGCGCTGGGCTGGGCCGAGTCCGGCCATTTCGATCCGCGTCCGTTTCTCGCCGCGCTGGGCGGTGCGTTGCTGATCCAGGCCGGCACCAATCTGCATAACGACGTCGCCGACGCGCTGAAAGGCGGCGACCAGCCGATGCGCCAGGGGCCGCCCCGCGTCACCGCGCTGGGCTGGGCCACGCCCGAGCGGGTGCGGGCCGGGGCTCTGGTCTGTTTTGGTCTGGCCTGTCTGTTCGGCCTTTATCTGATCGCGTTGGGCGGGCTGCCGATCCTGGCGCTGGGGCTGGCCTCGCTGGCGGGCGGCTGGTGCTATTCCGGCGGGCCGCGCCCGATTGCCTATAGTCCGTATGGCGAATTGTTCGTGATCGCCTTCTTCGGCCTGGGCGCGGTGGGGGGCAGCTATTATCTCCAGACCCACACGCTCGACCTGTCCGCGCTGATCGTCGGACTGGCGGTCGGGTCAGTGGCGGCGGCGGTGCTGATGGCCAACAATTACCGCGACATCGAGGCCGATCGTTTGATCGGACGGCGGACCCTGGCGATCCGTGCCGGGGTGCGGACCAGTCAGGCGCTGTATGCCGTGATGGTGCTGGCGCCGTTTATTCTTCTGGTCGGTCCGACCGGCCCGGCGGGGGGATGGCTGGTGTTGGGGGCGTTGCCGATGGCGGTCGGGCTGATCCGCCGTTTCGCCACCGAGGAGCGGGGACCGGCCTTTAACATCATTCTCGGCACCACCGCCCGGCTGCAATTGCTGATTTCGGGATTGCTGACGTTCGGGCTGATTTTCTAGAAAGAGGCACGCCCGTTGAAATCTCCGGTTCTGGATTACCCGTTCAGCCAGCCGCCCGAACCGGGGCGGCTGACTGAGGTTGCGCCCGGTATTTCCTGGCTGCGGATGCCGCTCCCCTTTGCGCTCGATCACATCAATCTGTGGGTGCTCGACGACGGGGCCGACGCAATGGTTCTGGTCGATTGCGGGGTGTCCGACGACCTGACTCGCTCGCTGTGGCGCGATCTGCTTGACGGGCCGCTGGCCGGACGGCGGGCGACCCGGCTGATTGCCACCCATTTCCACCCCGATCATATCGGTCTGGCGGGCTGGCTGGCCGAACGGCTGAAGGTCGGGCTGACCGCGACACGGACCGAATGGCTGTTCGGGCGGATGCTGTGGTTGGAGACCGATCCCGATTACGCGGTCAATCAGGGCGATTTCTACCGCCGCCTCGGTCTTGATCCGGCGCTGTGCGACGATATCGAACGGCACGGCAATACCTTCCGCACCCGGATTGATGCGGTGCCGCCCCGGTTTACGGCGGTGGGCGAGGGCGATGTCCTGACCATCGGCGGGCAGGACTGGCAGGCGATCGTCGGCGGCGGCCATTCGCCCGAGCATCTGTGCCTGTATTGCGCCAAGGCCGGAGTGCTGATTTCGGGCGATCAAGTGTTGCCCCGGATCAGCCCGATCGTCGGAGTCTGGCCGCAACAGCCCGACGAGGACCCGCTGGCGGCGTTTCTCGACTCGTTGACCCGGCTGCGCGCCCTGCCCGAGGAGACTCTGGTATTGCCGTCACACGGGCTGCCATTCCGGGGGCTGCACGCCCGCATCGACGTATTGGCGGCCCACCATGCCGAGCGGCTGGAGCGGACCCGCGATAGCGTTGCCGTTCCGGCGACGGTGGCCGAAGTGATGAAAGTTCTGTTCACCCGGCCGATGGATGCCAACCAGACCGTGTTCGCCGCCGGAGAGACGATGGCCCATCTGGCTCATCTCGCGCACCAGGGCGAGATCGTCCGCGAAACCGGCCCGAACGGGGTGTGGACTTACCGCGTCTGATCGATCGCGTCGGCGGCCAGGGCCAGGACGATTTCGGCCAATTGGACCGGGTCGCTCGGCGGGGCGGCCAGCACCACCCGGCCGCCGCTGCTCGGTTCCGGGCCGAACAGGCCGGGCAGGTCGGTCCGGAGGTGGCCACCCTGTGACAGCAGCAGCGGCACCGCGACGGCGGGGCGGTCGCCCACCCGCTGAGGCCAGTCGACGGCGAACGGTTCCTGTTCGAGAAACAACGCAATGACCTCGGCAAAGCGGTCGTGCGCCTCGATCCGTTCAGCGATCGCCTGGGCGGTTCCCGCAGCACCTTCGGGCCGCGTCGCGCCGTGGCCGATCAGCAGCAGAACCGAGGCGGCGGGGTCGAGCCCGGCGGCGCTGGCGGTTTGCTCCGCCAGCCGTTCCACCAAAGTGGCAAAGCCGGGATGGGCTCCGACCGGGGGCGTCAGCAGGATACGGCCGGTCGGACCCAGGGTCTGCGGCCCGTCCAATCCGGCCTGCTCCGCCAGCCGGGTTTCGGCGAACGCACCGCCGCCGGTCAGCACCGGCACGATGACCGTCAAAGGCGCGGGGGCGGGTGGCCCCAGGCGCGGGTCTTGTTTGAGGAATCGGGCCTCGACCGAGGCGAACAGATCGCGGCGGCGGATTGTCTCGGCCAACGCCAGCAAGGGGGCTCCGGCCTCGGGGTGACGGGCCGAGCCATGACCGACCAGTACCAGAGCGGGCCGGTCGGCCTTCATGGCGTGGCGGGGCTGATCTTGGCGTCGAACCAGTCCAGTTCGTCGGACAGCGAGACCACCTTGCCGATGACGATCAGCGTCGGCGGATGCAGTTCGGCGGCGTGGGCGCGGTCGTACAGCGTCTCCAGCGTCGCGATCACCCGGCGCTGACGCGGCGTGGTGCCGTTCTCGATCGCGGCGGCGGGGGTGTCGGGCGAAAGGCCGGCGGCGATCAACTCGGCCGACGTCTCTTTCAGCGATTGCAGCCCCATATAGATCACCAGCGTGGTGTCGGGATCGCCCAACTTGTCCCAATGAAGGTCGAGCGGCTTGCCGTCCCGCAGATGGCCGGTGACAAAGCGGGTTCCGGTGGCCAGTCCGCGATGGGTCAGCGGAATCCCGGCATAGGTCGAGACCCCGGCGGCGGCGCTGATCCCCGGTACCACTTCGAAGGTGATGCCGTTGCGGGCGAGGAACAAAGCCTCTTCACTGCCGCGACCGAACACGAAGGGGTCGCCGCCCTTCAACCGCACCACGTCGCGGCCCGAGCGGGCCAGCCGCAGCAACAGATCGTTGGTCTCGCTTTGGGTCAGATAATGGCGGCCGCATTCCTTCCCCGCGAAGACCTGTTCGGCCTCGGGCGGGATCAGGGCCAGAATCTCGGCGCTGACCAGCCGGTCATAGACCACCAGCCGGGCGGAGCCGATCAGCCGCGCCGCCTTGACGGTCAGAAGATCGGGATCGCCGGGACCGGCTCCCACCAGGGTAACCTTGCCGGGCTGTGTGACCGGATCGTTCGCCGTTGTCATGAAACCTCACGCTTTGGCCCCGGACGGGGCGCGAGCGGCACTCCTAGCACAGGCCGGGGCGGGAGAGCCACCGAAACGCCACGGAAGGGATTGCGGCGGGGCCTGGGTTCGAGTGAGGATGCCCGGCTTGGAGCAACCGGGGGGATTGGCGCGAAGATGGATGCGGCGAAGATGGCGGAAATCGAACGGCTGGCCGCTCAGTCCGAGGCGTTGTACCGCGCCGGACGCCTAAACGAGGCCGAGGCGGCTTGCCGCCGTCTGGCCGGTTTGCTGCCCGACCATCCGATGATTCATTACAATCTCGCCCGGGTGCAGAAGGATCGCGGCAAGCTGGCTCCCGCCGCCGCCTCGTTGCGCCGCGCCGTCGCCCTGGCTCCCGAGATGGCCGAGGCCTGGCTCAATCTGGGGATGCTGTTGACCGAATCCGGCCGTCACGACGAGGCCGAGGCGGCGTTCACCTCCGGTCTGGCTGTCCGGCCCACTCTGTGGACGCTGTGGGCGGGGCTGGCCCGAATCCAGCTTGCCCGGGGACAGCGCGCCGCCGCCGCACTAACATTGCTCCGCGCCCTCGAGATCGCCCCCAATACCCCGGCGCTGCTGGTCAATCTCGGCAATCTGCGGCTGGAAGAGGGTCAGGTCGGCGAGGCGGCGGCGCTGTTCGAACAGGCGGTGGCGCTGGCCCCCACGATGCACGAAGCGCTGTTGGGAGCCGCCAACGCGATCCGCCGCGTCGGTGACCCGCTGGTCGCGCTTGAGTATTACCGCCGCGCCGTCGCCGCCCGTCCCGGCGATCTTGCCCTGGCCGGACGGCTGGCCGAAGCGCGTCTCAGCCTGTGCGATTGGGAGGGCGTCGAGCGTCTGCGCCCCGATCTGGTCGCCCCGGCGCTGGCCCAGCCCGGATCGGTGATCGGGCCGATGCAGGCCTTGGCCCTGCCGCTGAGCCTCAGTCCGGCCGAGGGGCTGACGATCGCTCGCCGCCGTGCCGAACAGGTCGTCGCCGAGGCCAAGGCGCAGGGGGCATCGCCCCGGATCAATCGGCCGGGCAAGCGCGACCGCCTCACCATCGGCTATCTGTCCGCCGACTTCCACGACCACCCGACCAGCCATCTGATGCGCGGCCTGTTTTCCGCTCATGACCGGGCGGCGGTGCGGGTGGCGGCGCTGTCGCTTGGACCCGATGATAACAGCGCCTATCGCCGCGCCGTGCGCGAGGGCTCGGATCTGTTCCTCGATCTCGCCGCCCTGGACAATGGGGCCGCCGCCGCCGCGATTGCCGAGGCGGGAATCGACATCCTGGTTGATATCAACGTCCACACCCGAGGCAACCGGCTGGCGCTCACCGCGCTGAGGCCCGCGCCGCTGGCGGTCAATTGGCTGGGCCTGCCGGGGACCAGCGGCGCGTCCTTTATCGATTGGGCCATCGTCGATCGAATCGTTGCCCCGCCCGGGGCCGAGGCCGGGTTCTCGGAAAGCCTGCTGGTGTTGCCCCACTGCTATCAGCCCAACGACCGCACCCAGCCGATCGCCCCCGACGCGCCCGACCGCGCCGAATGCGGTCTGCCCGAGGGCGCTTTCGTGTTCTGCTGCTTCAATCAGGCCTACAAGATCGAGCCGGTGATGTTTAGCCGCTGGATGCGGATTCTTGACCGGGTGCCGGGATCGGTGCTGTGGCTGCTGGGCGAGTCGCGTGCGGTCGAAGACAATCTCCGCCGCGAGGCCCAGGCGCGCGGGATCGACCCGGCCCGGCTGGTGTTTGCCTCCCGCCTGCCCAAGCCCCGCCATCTGGCCCGGCATCGTCACGCCGATCTGGGACTCGATACCTTGTTCTATAATGCCCACACCACCGCCAGCGACGCACTGTGGGCCGGGCTGCCGCTGCTGACCGCGCCGGGGCCGACTTTTGCCGCCCGGGTCGGGGCCAGCCTGTTGACCGCGCTGGGCCTCACCGATCTGATTTGCCCCGATCTCGATGCCTATGAGGAAAAAGCGGTGGCGCTGGCAAGCGATCCGGCGGCGCTGGCCGCTGTGCGGGAGCGGCTGGCGGCGGCGCGTCTGACCCAGCCGCTGTTCGATACCGAGCGTTTTGCCCGCGATCTCGAACGCGGCTTTGCCCTGATCTGGGAGGCGGCGCGCGCCGGGCACCGCCCGCGCCGGTTGGAGGTTCCGGCGCAATAAGGCGGACGGTCAGTCGGCGACGATTGCCTCGTCCGGGTCTTCGGCCCAATCGGCATCGGGGCGGGGGACGCTGGTGATCCAGCGTTCCAGTTCCAGCACGTGTTCCTCCTCCTCCGCCGCCATTTCGGCGGCGAGGCGGCGGATTTCAGCGGTTTCGCCGTCCTTGGCCCGGGCGGCATAGAAATCGCGGCCACGCCGTTCGTTGTCGAGGGCGAAGGTCAGGGCGTGATAGGGCGTCATCCGGTAATGAGTGCCATCGACCGCGCCGACTTCCGGCGGTTCGAAGGTATTCCAGCGATATTGCCAGGATTTCAATTCGGGCAATTCGTGTGGGACGGTGCGTTCGGCAACCGAGGCGGCGTGGCGGCGCGAGAATGCCGACATCTGCCGGAACAGGTCCGCGACCTCGGGATTGTTGTGAACGTCCATGGTATCGGCCAGTTCGTCGTAACGATCCGCCGCTTCGTTTTCCATGGCCAGGGCATGGGCGAGAAAAGTGGCAACCTTGGACGGCATGTCGGACATCCTCCGTGCGGAAAGGTCGCGGTCGCGATCCCTTGACCGGCGATCCGGTCGGTTCACCCCACACTATGCGCCAAGCGGCGAGGGGAGGCCAACACCCCAGGGTGGGGGGTGACTTTCGTCTGCTCATCGTGACAGGCGCAAGAATGAGGTCTAAGGTTGATGCAATCGCTTCTTCCCCTTCCTTTTCTTCCCCCGCGAGGAGTTCCATGAAGATTGCGTTTTCCAAGCCGTCTGTGCCCGCCCAGGGCGCCGTGGTCGTCGCTATTGCCGAAGGCGGTCTGCTGTCCGCCACCGCTCAGTCGCTTGATGCCGAGACCAAGGGCAGCCTGGGACGGGCCATCGCCGCCAGCCGCTTCGAGGGCAAGAAGGGCCAGACCCTGACCCTGCTGGCGCCTGCGGGCCTCGCCGCCTCGCGCGTGCTGCTGGTCGGGATCGGCAAGCCCAAGGATTTCGACGCCCAGGCCGCCCAGGCGTTCGGCGGCAATGCCGCCGCCGCCCTGCTGAGCTCGGGCGAGACCGACGCCGCGATCGCGATCGACACCTTCCCGGTCCAGCCGCTGTCCCCGGCCGAAGTCGCCGCCCAGACCGCCTTTGGTGCCCGGCTGCGCTCCTATCGCTTCGACAAGTACCGCACCAAGGAAAAGAAGGACGAGAAGCCGTCCCTGAAGCGGCTGACCGTGCAGGTCGAGGCGCTGGCCGATGCTAAATCCTCCTTTGCCCGTCTCGACAAGCTGGCCGAGGCGATCGATTTCACCCGCGATCTGGTCAGCGAACCGGCCAATATCATCCATCCGGAAAGCCTCGCCGCCCAGGCCGAGACCCTGACCGCGCTGGGTGTCGAGGTCGAGATCCTCGGCGAGAAGCAGATGCGCAAGCTCGGCATGGGCGCGCTGCTGGGCGTCGGCCAGGGTTCGGAACACGAATCCAAGCTGGTGGTGATGCGCTGGCAGGGGGCCGAGGATACCAAGGCCGCCCCGGTTGCTTTCGTCGGCAAGGGCGTCACCTTTGATTCCGGCGGGATCTCGATCAAGCCGGCCGGCGGTATGGAAGAGATGAAGTGGGACATGGCCGGTTCGGCCACCGTGATCGGCACGATCCGCGCCCTGGCCGCCCGCAAGGCCAAGGTCAACGCCGTCGGCGTGGTCGGGCTGGTCGAGAACATGCCGTCGGGCACCGCGCAGCGTCCCGGTGACGTCGTCACCTCGATGTCGGGCCAGACGATCGAGGTCATCAATACCGACGCCGAGGGCCGGTTGGTTCTCGCCGATGCGCTGTGGTACACCCAGGATCGCTTCAAGCCGAAATTCATGGTCGATCTCGCCACCTTGACCGGGGCGATCATCATTTCGCTGGGTCATGAATATGCCGGTCTGTTCTCGGGCGATGACCGTCTGGCCGACCGTCTCACCGCCGCGGGTAAGGCGGTGGGCGAGCCTTTGTGGCGGTTGCCGCTGGGCGAGGCCTATGACAAGCAGATCAAGTCCGACATCGCCGATATGAAGAATGTCGGCGGGCGCGAGGGCGGATCGATCACCGCCGCCCAGTTCCTGAAGCGCTTCACCAACGACGTGCCGTGGGCTCATCTCGATATTGCCGGAACGGCGTGGTCGAAGAAGGACACCGCGACCTGCCCGAAGGGAGCGACCGCGTTCGGCGTGCGCCTGCTCGATCGTCTGGTTGCCGATCATTACGAGGAAAAGGGGAGCAAGTAGGCCGCCGTGCGTATTTCCTTCGCCCGGCCGTCAGAGGCTCCTCTGGCCGGAACCGTCGCCGTCGGCCTGGGTCGGCGGCGGCAAGCGGGGGCGGCGTTTGCCGCCCTCGACCTCGATGGTCGGCTGCTCGGGGCATTGAAACAGGTCGGCTTTACCGGCGATGTCGGCGAGGCCGAACTGTTTCTGGCGCCTCCGCATCCGCTCGATTGCCTGATCGTGCTGGGACTGGGCGGGGCCAAATCGCCCAAACCCGGTCGGCTGCGCCGGATCGGTGGCGCTCTGCTTGATGCGTTCGACGAATCCGGCGCGGTCAACGCCTTAGCCGCGCTCGATCTGCCGCCCGAACTGGCGGCCGAGTTGGCCTATGGGCTGCGGCTGAAATCCTATCGTCCGATGCGCAAGTACCGGACCCGGCTCGATCCCGATGACGAGGACGACCGCCCCCCGCTGCTGGAGGCGGTGACGATCACCACCGACGATCCGGCCCGCGCCGAAGCCCTGTTCGCCCAGCGCGACGCAGTGGCCCAGGGCGTGTTCCTTGCCCGCGATCTGACCGACGAACCGGGCAATGTGCTGGGGCCGGACGAATTCGTCACCCAGGCCCGCGCCCTGGAAGTCCTGGGGGTCGAGGTAACGGTGCTGGACGAGGCCGAAATCGCCGCCGCCGGGCTGGGGCTGCTGGCGGCGGTGGGGCAGGGCAGCGCACGGCCGCCCCGGCTGGTGCTGTTGCGCTGGCGGGGGGACGCACGGCCGCCACTGGTGCTGGTCGGCAAGGGGATCACCTTTGATTCCGGCGGCATCACCATCAAGGCCGATGACGACGAAATGGAGCTAATGAAGGCCGACATGGCCGGAGCGGCGGCGGTGATCGGGGCGATTCGCGCCGTCGCCGGACGCAAGGCCCGGTCGCATGTCGTCGGCGTGCTGGCGCTCGCGGAAAACATGCCGTCGGGCCGGGCGCAACGTCCGGGCGACGTGTGGACTTCTGCGGCCGGTCTGACCGTCGAGGTGATCGACACCGACGCCGAGGGGCGGCTGGTGCTGGCCGATGCGCTGGCCTATGCCGCGCGGATCTTGAAGCCGCGGGCGATGGTCGATATCGCCACCCTGACCGGCACGGTCGAAGAGGTGCTGGGCGATTTCTATGCCGGTCTTTACGCCAATGACGACACATTGGCGGCGCGGTTGCTGAAACTGGGCAAGGCCGAGGCCGAGCCGTTATGGCGGCTGCCGATCACCGAATCCTGCGACGAGGACATCAAGTCCGACATTGCCGATCTGCGCAATTGTTCCTGGGGCGAGGTGCCCGACAATGATGATGCCGCCCGCTTTTTGTGGCATTTCGTTCCGCCCGAATTGCCCTGGGCCCATATCGACATGGCCGGAAAGGAATTCGCCGACGAGGACGACCCGCTTTGTCCGGAATCGACGACCGGCTTCGGGGTGCGGCTGTTCGATGCCCTGGCCGGGGGATAGGATTGCGCCGTGGCACGTCTCGCCCCCGATACCGGGGGCGAGTAACCAATGATGGTTCTGATATGATGAAGATACGCCCCTCTGCCGGGCATGACCTGCCGCACGTCATGGAAATATGGCGCCGTGCCGTCGATGCGACTCATCACTTTCTGTCCCCTGAGGATCGGGTCGCAATCGAGGCCGAACTGTCCACCTTCCTGCCCCAGGTGTCGCTGACGCTCGCTGTCGATCAGTCGGACCGGCCGCTTGGTTTCATGTTTCTCCATGACGGGCATATGGAGGCGCTGTTCATCCACCCGGATCATCACGGCCAGGGGATTGGAACGGCGCTGGTGGCCGAGGCGTTGGCCCGCCATCCCGAGCTGACCACCGATGTCAACGAACAGAACAGCCAGGCGATCGGGTTCTATCAGCGACTTGGCTTTGAACGGATCGGACGGTCGGACAAAGATGGGCAGGGGCGGCCCTATCCGCTTCTCCATCTGCGGTTCCGACCGGCCGCGTAGATGACGCCCGCGGGATGGCCGAGCGCTGCTAGCCGTGCCGAGGCCGCCATGCTAAAGGTTCGGACATGACCCGGATCGGCTTTTATCATCTCACCCGCTGGCCGCTGGAAGACGCGTTGCCGCGCCTGCTGGAAAAGGTTCTGGCGGCGGGGCTGCGGGTGGTGGTGCTGGCGGGCTCGCCCGAGCGGGTCCAGTCGCTGTCCGACCGGCTGTGGACCTACCAGCCGGATTCGTGGCTGCCGCATGGCAGCGCTCGCGACGGCGAGGCTGCGTTGCAGCCGGTCTGGCTGACCAATGAGGAGGAAAACCCCAACGGAGCGACGGTTTTGGTCGCCTGCGATGGGGCCGTTCCCACCGCGATCGACGGGTTCGACCGTTGCCTCGATCTGTTCGACGGCACCGATCCGCAGGCAGTGGCGGCGGCGCGGCTCCGCTGGAAACAATGGAAAGAGGCCGGTCACGTCCTGACCTATTACCAGCAGAGCGAAAGCGGCGGCTGGGTCGAAAAAGCCAGCACCGAAACCGCGTCGTAACCGTTTGAGGGAGGCGTCGGCTCTAGCCTCGTGGCACCACGACGCCGAAACACGAGCCCCGGTTGGCCAGGGTGCGGACCTCGAGCGAGTGGTTAAGCAATCCCGCCATCCGCCGCACCACGCCCAAACCCAGACCCAGCCCGCGCGAATCCGCCGCCATCCCCGGCCGGTCGATCCGGGTGAAATCGTCGAAAATCTTGGCAACCTTGCTGGCGGGAATGCCGATCCCGGTGTCCCAGACCTGGATCGCGACATGGTCGCCGCGATGACGGCAGCCGATCAGCACCCCGCCGGTTTCAGTATAGCGGACGGCGTTGACCAACAGGTTGCGCAACAACCGTTCCAGCAGAACCGGATCGCTGACGATTCGGGCGTCGGTGGGCACCGCGCCGATCGACAACCCCCGTGCGGTTGCTTCGGGTTCGATCTGATCGACCAGGGCGGCCAGCAGCGGCATCAGCCGGAACGTGCTGAGATTGGGCGTGATCTTGCCCGCTTCCAGCGCCGAGACGTCGAGCAGCGATCCCAGCAGCGAATTGGTGGCCTCGATACTGCGGCGCAGCTTATCGACGACGGCGACGGTACTGGGCTCGGTGATCCGGCTGGACAAAACTTCGGCGAACATCCCCGCCGCCTGAAGCGGCTGGCGCAGATCGTGGCTGGCGGCGGCAAGAAAGCGGGTCTTGCTCTCGTTGGCAAGGCGGGCTTCCTCGGCGCGGTGTTCGGCCTCTTCGGTCCGCTCCCGCACCCGCTGCTCCAATCCGGCCAGGATCGCCTGTTCGCGTCCGATGCCGCGAAATGCCATTAGGGCCAGCCCGGCCACGGCGGTTCCGGCCAGCAGCATGGCAAGGCACAAAGCCCCCACCGTTGACCACCAGGGCGCCAACACCTCGTCGAGTGACATCCCGGCGACGACGACAATGTTGAAATCCTTTAGCTTTCGATAGGCGTTGATCCGTTCGATTCCGTCGAGGGGGGACGGGCCCAGGACCGTTCCGGTCGGCTTTTCCTTCAGCGCGGAGAGGAACAGTCCGTTCTGGAAGGACTTGCCGACGTACAATTCCGGATTGGGTTGACGCAGGATCAGCCCGTCTGGACCGGCGGCGGCGATCACACCCCCCTGTCCCAGGACCAGGGAATTGTAGAAATTGGTGAAATAGGTCGCGTGGATGCCACAGGCGACGACGCCGATGAAATTACCCTGATCGTCCGAGACCCGACGGCTGACGGTGAAGATCAGATTGTTGCTGTAGCGGGCAAAGACCATCGGGGCGATGACCATCTCGGTCCCCTCGACATGGGCTTTGAACCACGGCCGGTCGGACAGATTGACTGTTGTTCCGATCGGCGACGGGATCAGCGAGGCAATGGTATCGCCCTTGGAATCGATGACAACGATACTGCCGCGTTCGGGCAGGCTGGCCTGAAGATCGGCCAGTTGGTCCCGTTCCTGGGCATCGGTCAGTCTGCCATGGTGATGGGCGCGGGCAATTTCAGCCATCCGCCGCAGCAACATATCGGTGGTGCCGAGCGTGCGGGTCAGTGTTTCGTCGAGAAGTCGAGCAACCCCAACTGTGTTCTCTTCGGCGTTTTCAATTGTCGATTGCCGGAGATGAATCAGAAAACCGGCCGAGCCGAGCAGCATCAAAGCGACGACGAGGATGACCAAGAGGCGAAGAATGCCTTTCAATTCATCCGGAGGACGACTCTTTTTTTCGACCTTAGATTGTGGGGAACTTAGGGTAATTTCGCCCACGGATGGCACCTTCGGCTGCGTCTATCCTCAAGATGCTATACCTCTGGCAGGGGGAGGGGAAGCCCCCGACTTATGTCGTGGCTTGCTCAAGCGCCTCATGCGCTTCCAGCCAGATCATTTCGGCATCGGCCACTTTGCGGGCAAGGTCGGCTTCGCGTCGGCGCAGCTCGGTCAGCCGAGCTGGAGGCCCCTGATACAGCGCGGGATCGGCCAATTGTGCGGTGACTTCGCTTTGCTGGCGATGCAGGGTTTCCAGCGCCTTTTCCGCGGCCAGGGCCGCCTTGCGCAGCGGTGCAAGCTGGGCGCGGGCCTCGGCGGCAGCGCGGCGGTCGGCCTTGCGGTCGGTGGAGTCGGCGGCGCGGTCGGGCTTTGCCTCGCGGCGGGCTTCGCGGGCGCGGTCGAGCAACAGGCGGCGGTATCCGGCCAGATCGCCGTCGAACGCAGTGACGCAGCCATCGCCGACCAGCCACAGCCGATCAGCGGCCAGTTCGATCAAATGGGGATCGTGGCTGATCAGCACCACCGCGCCATCATAGGCGTTCAGCGCCGACACCAGCGCCTCGCGGGCGTCGATATCAAGATGGTTGGTCGGTTCGTCGAGAATCATCAAATGGGGGGCGTCGCGGCTCATCAGCGCGAACAGCAGCCGTGATTTCTCGCCGCCGGACAGGTTGGCGACCTTGACGTCGGCGCGTTCCTGTTCGAAGCCGAACCGGCCCAATTGGGCCCGGACCTTCGAATCCATCTCGCCCTTCATCAGCTCGGCCATGTGCTCGAACGCGGTTCGTTCGGCGCGCAATTCCTCGGTCTGATGCTGGGCGAAATAGCCGATTCGCAGCTTGGGCGGCTTGCGCAGGCTGCCGCGCAACAGCTTCAACCGCCCCGACAGAATTTTGGCCAGGGTTGATTTGCCGTTGCCGTTGGCGCCGAGCAGGGCGATGCGGTCGTCCATGTCGATCCGCAAGTCGAGCCCTTTCAGCACCGTCTTGTCGCCGTACCCGGCAATGCCGTCGTCGATCGCCAGGATCGGCGGGCTCATCGGCTCGGGATCGGGGAAATCGAAGCTGACGGCGCGGTCCTCGACCACCGGGACCACCATCTCCATCCGTTCCAGCATCTTGACCCGGCTTTGCGCCTGGGTGGCCTTGGTCGCCTTGGCGCGGAAGCGGTCGATGAAGGCCTGGATCTTGCGGCGCTGCTCGGCCTGCTTGGTGAAGGCCTTGGCCTGCAATTCCATCCGGGCGCGGCGGGTCGCCTCGAACTGGTCGTAATTGCCGCCATAGGCGACCAGCTTGCCGCCATCGAGATGGACGATGCGGTTGGCGACCTCGTTCAGCAATTCGCGGTCATGGCTGATCACCACCAGGGTACCGGGCCAGGAGGACAGATGGCTTTGCAGCCACAGCGTCGCTTCGAGGTCGAGATGGTTGGTCGGTTCGTCGAGCAGCAGCAGATCGGGATTGGAGAACAGCGCCGCCGCCAGGGCAACGCGCATCCGCCAGCCGCCGGAAAAGTCCGAGACCGCGCGGGCCTGCGCCTCGGTGGAAAAGCCCAGGCCGGACAGGATCGCCGCCGCCCGCGCCGGGGCGGAATGGGCGTCGATCGCGCTCAGCCGTTCGTGTATCTCGGCGATGCGGTGGCCGTCCTCGGTCGAGTCGGCTTCGGCCAGCAGGGCCGCGCGCTCGGTGTCGGCGGCCAGGACGCACTCGATCAGGCTGGTGTCGCCCTCGGGCGCTTCCTGGGCGAGACGGCCGATCCGGGCGCGGGGGCGCAGGGTGATTTCGCCGCCATCGGGGTGCAGTTCGCCCAGGATCAGCTTGAACAGGGTCGATTTGCCGGTGCCGTTGCGCCCAACCAGGCCAACGCGCTGACCGGCGGCGATGTGAACGCCGGCCTGCTCGAACAGAGCGCGGCCGCCGTAGCGGAAGGTCAGATCAGTGATACGCAGCATAAGGCGTTGCTTAACACGGAAGACGGTGGTGGGCCAAAGCTTCCGTTGCTCCCGGGACGCGATGGCGCTATAACCCGCCCGCTCCCCCACGCCGGCCGTGGGGAGAGGGATCGCTGCTGCTCGTCCGTGGGGGGACGAAGGCGCGGCGCAAGCAACCGCCGACCAAGGAATCTCATTCATGGCTACCGAACGTACCCTGTCGATCATTAAGCCGGACGCGACCCGACGCAACCTGACCGGCAAGATCAACGCCCGCTTCGAGGAAGCCGGCCTGCGCTTCGTGGCGCAGAAGCGGATCCGACTCACCAAGGAACAGGCCGAGCAGTTCTACTCGGTGCATTCCGAGCGCTCGTTCTTCGGCGATCTGGTTGCCTTCATGATTTCCGGTCCGGTCGTGGTCCAGGTTCTCGAAGGTGACAACGCCGTCGCTCGCAACCGCGAGATCATGGGCGCCACCAACCCGGCCAATGCCGCTCCGGGAACGATCCGCGCTGATTTCGCCGAGTCGGTCGAAGCCAACTCGGTGCACGGTTCTGATTCCGCCGAGAACGCCGCGATCGAAATCGCCTACTTCTTCGCCGGGACCGAACTGGTCGGCTAAGACTGGAGGCCGCTGCCGCCTTGATTGCCTAAGGCGGCGCAAGCGATCCAGACCGATGCGACTCACCCTCCAGAGCCTGTCTCTGGGGGGTGTTTTGCGTTTCGGCGATGAATTGCCATGGAATTTCTTAATTCCTGCCCTGATCTTGCCATTTTCCTCGGGCCAGATACCGCACGAGGACAGCGACGCTGCCTCCGTATTTCCACCCCCTTGGGGAGGCGTTGTTGATTTCAATCGGTGCGTTCAGCATAATATGTGGGATCGCTTTTGACGGGGTCCGAGCGGAACCGTCGAAGCAGGGATGCTGTCCCTTACGACGGGTCCCGGGTCATGTTGCTCTTGGGAGGATATGACATGATGACCATGATGTGCCCGAGCCGCGACTGATTGCCTCTTCACCTTTCCGCCATTGCCCGCCGCCTGTGACCGGCGCGGGACCAGACGATGACAGAAATCCAGGAGGATGATCATGTCGGTAGCAGCTCTTCCCGTCGTCGACGGTGACGACGGTCTGGCCAAATATCTCCGCGATATCCGCGCGTTTCCGCTCCTTGAGGCCGAGGAGGAATTCATGCTGGCCCGGCGCTGGGTCGATTACGAGGATACCGAGGCGGCGCACCGTCTGGTTACCTCGCACCTGCGCCTGGTGGCGAAGATCGCGATCGGTTACCGCCATTACGGTCTGCCCGTCGCCGATCTGATCTCCGAGGGCAATATCGGCCTGAGGCGGGCGGTCAAGAAGTTCGATCCCGATCGCGGCTTCCGGCTGGCCACCTATGCGATGTGGTGGATCAAGGCGTCGCTGAACGAGTTCGTGCTGAATTCGTGGTCGATGGTCAAGATCGGCACCCTGGCCGCCCAGAAGAAGCTGTTCTTCAACCTGCGCCGGATCAAATCGCGGCTGCGCCTGCTGGAAAACGGCGATCTCGCCCCCGAGCATGTCACCGCAATCGCCCGCGAATTGTCGGTCGATGAAAGCGATGTCATCTCGATGAACCGCCGGATGGCGGCGCGTGACGGGTCGCTTAATCTTCAGGTCGGCGAAGGCGGGGCCGAAATCCAGGATTTGCTGGCTGACGATGCCGACAATCAGGAAACCGCCTACGGCCGGCGCGAGGAACTCGACAAGGGCCGGGTGCTGATCCGAGAGGCGCTGGGCGGCCTGACCGAACGCGAACGCGAGATTTTTGTCGAACGCCGTCTGCGCGACAACCCCGCCACGCTTGAGGAATTGGGGTTGCGCTATGGGGTCTCGCGCGAGCGGATCCGGCAGATCGAAGTCAAGGCGTTCGAGAAGGTCAAGGGACTGGTCAAGGCCGGGTTCATTCCGGCCACCGCCTGACCTCGGTAAAGGGGTCCGCCCGGCCGCCGTTTGGCGGTGGACCGGGCGGACCATCTCCTCTCTTCCCCTTTCCCTGATCAAAAGTCGCCTGTTCCTGTTGGCGGGGCGGGTGTCGATCTATATGTTGCTTGTCCGCGATCAATTCCGGTCGCGGTCCAGCCACTTGTCCCCGGCTTGGCCGGGGCCTGGGGGGATTCACGAGTCGATCTGTTTCAACGAGTTGAAAAAATGGAAAATAGCTCTCGAGTCTATGTCTACGACACCACCCTGCGCGACGGCGCGCAGACCCAGGGCGTTGACTTCTCCGCCACCGACAAGGCGCGGATTGCTCGTGAGCTTGACCGAATTGGTATCGATTATATTGAAGGCGGCTGGCCCAAGGCCAATGCGACCGATGATGCCTTTTTCGCCGATCCGCCCGAGCTGAACCGGGCGCGGCTGGCCGCTTTTGGGATGACGCGGCGGGCCGGTCGTTCGGCCGACAACGATCCCGGCCTGGGCGCGCTGCTGGTCACCCCGGCCCGCGTGGTGACGATGGTCGGCAAAAGCTGGGACTTCCAGGTCACGGTCGCGCTCGGGATCGAACTGGACGAGAATCTGCGGATGATCGCGGATTCGATCGCCCATGCCGCGTCGAAGGTCGACGAGGCCCTGTTCGATGCAGAACATTTCTTCGACGGCTACAAGGCCAATCCCGATTATGCCCTGGCGGCGATCCGCGCCGCCTATCAGGCGGGGGCGCGCTGGGTGGTGCTGTGCGACACCAACGGCGGCACTCTGCCGCATGAGGTCAGCCGCATCGTCGGCGAGGTGATTGCCGCCGGAATCCCCGGCAGCCATATCGGCATCCACTGTCATAACGATTCCGAGACGGCGGTGGCCAACAGTCTGGCCGCCGTCGCTGCCGGAGCGCGTCAGGTCCAGGGCACCCTGAACGGCCTGGGCGAACGCTGCGGCAACGCCAATCTGGTGTCGGTGATCCCGGCGCTGATGCTGAAGATGGGCTTTACCACCGGCGTTGCGCTGGAAGATCTGGCGTCCCTGAAAGCGGTGTCGCGTGCGCTCGACGACGTGCTCGACCGGGTGCCGCAGCGTGGCCAGCCCTATGTCGGCGCGTCGGCCTTCGCCCACAAAGGCGGGCTGCACGTTTCGGCGGTGGCGCGCGACCCGCGCTGTTATGAGCATATCGACCCGGCTCTGGTCGGCAATGTCCGCCATTTCGTCGTGTCCGATCAGGCTGGACGCTCGAACATCGTGGCGCGGATGAACGAGATCGGGGTCGATCTCGACGCGGTCAAGCGCGAGGCGCTGGTGCGGGTGGTCGGGCAGATGCAGGTCGGCTTTGACCCGCATTCGGTCACCGATCTGGTTGATCTGGTCAAGAAGCTGGAAGGCGAGGGCTATACCTACGATCAGGCTGCCGCCAGCTTTGAATTGCTGGTGCGTCGGGCGCTGGGCGAGGTGCCGGACTATTTCACCCTGGAGCGCTACCGCGTCATCGACGAGCGTCGCCGCAACGCCCGCGGCGAGTGGATCACTCTGTCCGAGGCGACCGTCAAGGTCGAGGTCGATGGCAACGATTATATGGAAGTCGGCGAGGGCACCGGCCCGGTCCATGCCTTCGATGTCGCGCTGCGCAAAGTGCTGGTCGGGGTCTATCCCGAACTGACCGCGCTGGAGCTGAAGGATTACCGGGTGCGGATCACCGAATCGACGGTCGGCACCTCGGCGAAGACCCGCGTCACCATCGAAAGCGAGGATGGGCGCGGCAATCGCTGGACCACGGTCGGCGTCCACAGCAACGTACTCGAAGCCTCGCTGGAAGCGTTGCAGGACAGCATCACCTTCATGCTGTTCCGTCTGGGGACGCAATCGTGAGCCAGGGTCCGGCGATCATCCTGGTGCGGCCGCAATTGTCCGAGAATATCGGCACCACGGCCCGCGCGATGCTGAATTGCGGGCTGACCGATCTGCGTCTGGTTGGCCCGCGTGAGGAATGGCTGTCGGATCGCGCCGTCGCCGCCGCGTCGGGGGCGGACCGGGTGCTGATGGCGGCCCGTGTCTTCGACGATACCGCTTCGGCGGTGGCCGATCTCAATCGGGTGTGGGCCACCACCGGCCGCGACCGCTATATGGTCAAGCCGGTCGATACCCCGCGCGAGGCGGCGGTGGCGATGCGGAGCGTGATCGCCGAGGGCGGAGCCTGCGGGGTGCTGTTCGGTCCCGAGCGTACCGGGCTTGAAAACGACGACGTCACCATCGCCGACACGGTGATGACGGTGCCGTTGAACCCGGATTATTGCTCGCTCAATCTCGCTCAGGCGGTGCTGCTGATTTCCTATGAATGGTATCAGTGCGCCGCGCCCACCACCCTTCCGGCGATGACCAAGGGGGCCGACGATTGCGGCCCCGCCGCGAAGGAAAAGCTGCTGACCTTCTTTGCCCATCTCGAACGCGAGTTGGACGAATGCGGCTTTCTGCGGGTGGCGGACAAGCGTCCGGGGATGATCCGCAACATCCGCAATATCTTCCAGCGTGCCAACCTGACCGGGCAGGAAATCCAGACCTTGCACGGTGTTGTCCACGAACTGGTGACCTATCGCCGCAAGAAAGGCGAGGCCCAGGGCTGATCGGAACGAGAACGGCGGCGAAGAGATTTCTTCGCCGCCGTTTCTTTTTGTGCCGGGGAGGGAACATTCCGCTAGCGCGGCCGGGCTGCCGCCCGCACCCGCTTGGAGGCAAAAGCCTCCAAACCACCCGTTTCTGTCGTCTTTGCCGGGCTTGACTCGGCAATCGATCGCCCTCCGGATCAAGTCCGGGGGTGACGATGAAAATGAGTGCTTTCCCCTTTAAGGAATGCCGCCCAAATAGGATGGAGGGTTCGGGAGGCCACAGCCTCCCGATTGGGGGAGCGGGGGCAAACGCCCCCGGCTTCCGTCTCCTGCGAGGATGTCTTTAAGCCGGTTCGGCGCGCAATTCCGCCGGGGCGCGGAACGAGAACTGGACCGGGGCGGCCATCACCGCCTGTCTTGCCCGCTCCAACCGCGCCTTGAGATCGTTGGGCAGGCGGCCTTCGCCGCCAGCAGCGCGGGCGATTTCGACCAGCGAGGGAACGCCCTTCTCGCCGCCGGTGATGGTGGCGCCGTGGCGTTGGGCGGCGAACAGCAGATCGTGGATCAGGGTTCGCTTGTTGGCGGCGACGGCCAGACGGGCGGCAGCCAGCGCCGCTTGTGCCCCTTCGGGGGCGACCAGGGTGACGCGGTGGTGCGGGTCGATCCCGACCGGCGACAGATGACCATAGGCGGACAGCTCAACCTCGACCGCCCCGTCCAACTCACGCGACAGGGCGCGGATCGCCGAGCGGTAATCGGCGTAGGATTCGAGGATCGCGGCGGCGGCGGAACTGTCGGCGGGAAAGGCAATGTTGACGTCGGTCGAACTGCTCCACGGCTTGATCTTGCCGGGGCGGGCGACGCGGGCGCGGGTGCGGGCCAGATCGGGCGCGCCCTCGCGGATGGCGCGGAAGGTTTCCATTTCCGCCCCCGACGAAAAGCCGACGCCGAAATCGATCATCACGCCGCCGATCGTTTCGGTCTCGGGGTCGAGCAGGCTCATCAGCACGTCGTCGATCGACTGCTCGGACCAGCCGGTCAGGCAGGCCAGCATGTCGGCACCGGCGTAATCGCACGATTGCAGCAGCCCCTCGGCCTTCGACCTCGCCGGTTCTTCTGAATGAGCGATGAAGGCAGACAACGAGTCCCGGCTGACCAGTTCGATTCCGTTCAGCACCGTTTCGTCGGCTTCGCCTGCGATCCGTCCCCCCGGTGCGGGGAGGGCGATCTGGGTCCAGCGGCGGAGATAGACCAGCAGCCCGGCCATCGTATCGGTGTCCGAGCCCTGGACCGGCAGCACCAGCCCGAACTCACTGGACGGCACTTCGAAAAAGCGCAGGCGGACGGCGGTGACCATCCCGGTCCAGCCCTGCATCCCTTCGACCAGATCGAGATCGTCGCCTTCGATCAGGCGGGGCGTATCGCTGCCGTCGGCCAGGGCGACCGCATCGACGATCCGCGACGGCAACAACCGCATCGGTCCCATCCCGCCAGTGGCGATGACGCCGCCGACAAAGGCCGAGGCGACGCTGGTCAAATCGATCAGTACCCGCAGGTTCGGCCCGATCTCGGCCAGGGCGGCGTTGACCTGGGCGAAGGTCAGCCCGGCACCGGCGGAAATCAGCCCGGATTCCTTGTCGATCGCGATCTGATGCGAGGCGAGGCGTTCCAGCGGGGTGTCGGGCGCGACGATGTCCGGCATCGCGGCGGCACGGGGACGGATCGCCACTACTCCGGCAAAATCGTCGACCGACGCGGCGGGATACTCATAGGAGCCGATCGCGCTGGTCAGCCCGCCGGTAGGCATCACCGCCCAGTTCTGGCGCACCGCCTCGGCGATGGTGTGGGCGATGTCGGCGGTGACGCACAGCCGGGCTTTGAGGCGACGGCCGCTGTCGTCGGTGAGCTCGGCCTCGGGCAAGGCGGAAAAGTCTAGGGAAGCCGTGGTCATGGCGAAACGGGCCGCACTGTCGTGGGGGGAAGCGGCGGACCATAGCACCAACCGCCGCCCTCTTGAACAATTTAGGTCTGCAACGCCATCTTCTGGAAATGACAGAGCTCAGCCCGGCCCCATCCGTCACCGTTCATGCCGCAATTGCCGAGATTCCCGCGCTGGCCTGGGATGCCTGCGCCGGGACGGCCAACCCATTTGTCAGTCACGCTTTCCTTGCCGCACTCGAACAAGCGGGGAGTGTGGGGGCGGCGACCGGGTGGCAACCGTGTCACCTTGCCCTGCGCGATGGTGGCGGCGCGGTCCTGGCGGTCGTGCCGCTCTATCTGAAGACCCATTCGATGGGAGAGTACGTTTTCGACCATGCCTGGGCCGAGGCCAGTCACCGCGCCGGGCGACGTTATTACCCCAAGCTGCAAGGGGCGGTCCCGTTCACTCCGGTTCCCGGTCCGCGTCTGCTGATCGGTCCCGCGATTCCGGCCGATCTGGCACGGCGTGCTCTGGCCCAGGCGATGATTGCGCTGTGTGGGCAGATCGGGGCCAGTTCGGTCCATGTCACCTTTGCCGAACCGGCCGACGTGGCGGCGCTCACTGCGGCCGGGTTTCTGCTGCGGCTGGGCTGGCAATATCACTGGCACAATGACGGGTACACGACGTTCGACGATTTCCTGGCGGCGCTATCGTCGCGGCGGCGCAAGGCGATCCGCAAGGAGCGGGACGCGGTCGCCGCCAGCGGAATCGGTCTTTCGACCCTGGTCGGCGACGATATCAAGCCGCATCACTGGGATTCCTTCCATCGCCTCTATCAAGCGACCTGCGACCGCAAATGGGGCGAGGCCTACCTCAACCGGGCCTTCTTCGAGTGCCTCTCCGCTTCGGCGGTGGGAGAGAAGGCGGTGCTGATCCTGGCCATTCAGGATGGCGAGACGGTGGGAGCGGCGTTCAACATGCTGGGCGAGGATTGTCTGTTCGGCCGTAATTGGGGCGGGGCCGCGATCGAGGCGCCGTTTCTCCATTTCGAAGCCTGTTATTACCGCGCCATCGATTTCGCGATCTCGCATCGGCTGGGCCGGGTCGAGGCGGGAGCCCAGGGCGAGCACAAGATCGCGCGGGGCTATCTGCCGGTGCCGACCCGCTCGGCCCATTGGGTGTCCGCGCCGGACCTGCGCGGCGCGGTCGGTCGTTTCCTCGATCACGAACGGGCGGTGGTCGAGCGCCATATCGCCGAGCAGCGCGCCGATGGCCCGTTCCGCTGCTCTGGTTCGGAATGATACCGGCGAGCGTCAGAACGGGCCATCGGCGCTCGCTGGTTGGCCGCCATTGCGGCGGCGGCCAAGCGGGCGGATGCCCGCGGCTCCGGCAGAGGGACAATACGGCAAGTCAATTCATTGGCTTGCCGGTATGATAAGCTCGTCCCCGACGCTTCACGGGAGGGCAGGGCGTGGCCGCCGAAGGACCGACCCCGGAACAGCAGACCGAGTATCTGGTCCGCAAGCTGGAACAGACGATCCGCGAGAACAGGACCGTTTCGGGGATGTCATTCCGGACGTGGCAGACGATTGCCCGCGAGGAAATCCTGAACGCGATGCTGGACGTCGAGAAGCGGCACCGCACGCACGACCGCAGCATCAATCGGCTGGTGCTGACCACCGCCGCCTCGCTGGTCACCATCGGTTTTTGGGGAGCGATGGTCGCGGTCGATCGCGCCTATGGCGGGGTGGCGGCGATCGTGACGCTGGTGGCCGGGGCGGCGTTGCTGTTTGCCGCCGCCGATTGGGGGCTGGGTCGGTGGGGCGCGGCCCGGGCCGGACGCAAGCGCGGCGAGCGGCTGGCCGGGATCGAGGATCTTGACCGTCGCATCAAGCGGATGGAAGAGGAGATGCGCCGCAAGGCCGAGCGGACCAAGGAGCGGCTGGACTCGATTGTGCCGTAACTCTGCTCTGTTGGCGTCGCGACAGGATGCACTGTAATCTTGGTGTGATGATCGCCTGGGAGTAGCGCGGATGACCGACCGTACCCCCTCTGCCCCGCTATCGCCATGTTGCCGCGACGTGGGGGCAACGATGATCGGTCATTTCGTCACCCGGTTGGAAGTCGAGGCGGCCAAGGCGGGCGGCTCGTTAAGCGCGGCGACAATCCGCGCCCTGGCCCAACATTTCATTGCCGCCGAACAGGGGCGGTTCGGCACCTATTATCAGCGCGCCTGGGACGAGTGTTCCCATCTGCGCGAGGCGCTCCATTTCGAACATGCCCGCAAGCGTCCGTTCGACCGGGCGCTGATGCGGCGCTTTTCCCATCTGTTTCCGCCCCGTCTGTTCGACGAGGGACGCGACGGAGTCTTGTCGCGGCGGATGATCCCCGGCTTCATTCTGGCGATCGATAAGATGATCGGGCCGACCCGGCGCGAGCGGGGCGAGCGGGTCTGTGCCGACATACTGCTCCGCCATACCTCTGCCGATGGGGTGTGCGATTGGGAGCGGGTGCATACCGATCCGGAAACCATTGCCCTGATCGACGACACGTTGGGGGCGGTGGCGCAGACTTTTGGCGATTTTGAACGGCGGCGGGCGTGGGTGATCGACCTGATCGAATCCCACCTGGCTCCGGCCGACCATCCCACCGCTCCAGATGCCCATTGGCTGTTGGGGCAAAGCGGGTTTACCGTGCTGATGCGGGCATTGTTCCGCGATTTCGCCCTTCGGCTTCAAGCCGATCCCGTCGCCGCCCGTGCCGTTTGGGGCGATGCGGCCTTTGCCTCCATCGCGCAATTTCTCCATCATCTCGACGGGGGATGACGCGACGACGTTTCCGACCGAGGCCAAAATCAGTCCGCGAGCGATCAGTATCGTTTGCCGTTAACTGCGAGGGGGTTTCATGCCAGCCCGGATTCTGACCATCGCCCAGCAAAAAGGGGGCGCCGGAAAGACCACGATTGCCGCCCAACTGGCCGTTGCCTATGCCCGTGCCGGACGCAAGGTCGGCCTGCTCGACATTGACCCGCAAGGGTCGCTGGCGGCGTGGTTCGAGGTGCGCCGCGCCCTGGTCGGTGCCGATGGCGGCGGGATTGCGTTTGTCCAGGCCGCAGGGTGGCGGCTGGCGACCGAGTTGGAGCGGTTGCGCCGCGATCTCGATCTGGTGCTGATCGACAGCCCGCCCCATGCCGAGACCGAGGTGCGGCTGGCGGTGCGCGCCGCCGATCTGATCCTGGTGCCGGTGCAACCCTCGCCGATGGATTTGTGGGCGACCGGCCCGACGCTGGAAATCGCCCGGCGCGAGAAGGTCCCGGCCCTGGTGGTGTTCAACCGGACCCCGGCCAAGGGCAAGCTGGTCGAGGCGGTGCGGCGCAAGATCGACGAGACCGGAATTGCCGTCGCCGATTCGGTGTTGGGCAATCGGGTTGCCTTTGCCGGGGCGATGATGGAAGGGAAGGGGGTGTTGGAAAGTCATCCCCGCCACGCCGCCGCGCAAGACGTTCTGGCTCTGGCCGACGAGATCGCCGCCCGGCTGGGCCTGCCGTGATGTTTGTGTTTTTTGACAGGAGAAGTCGCTTTGGATGCCGCTAACGATGTCGAGATCATTACCCGCGAGACCGTGTTCAAGGGCTATTTCCAGGTCGACCGTTATCGTCTGCGCCACCGCACCTTTAAGGGAGGCTGGTCGGCCGAACTGGTTCGCGAGGTGTTCGAGCGGGGCCATGCCGTTGTCGTTCTGCTCTACGATCCCGACCGCGATTCTGTCGCACTGATCGAGCAATTCCGGCCGGGTGCGCTGGCGGCCGGGTGGAATCCCTGGCTGATCGAATGCGTTGCCGGAATTATCGAAGAGGGCGAACATCCCGACGATGTCGCTAGGCGCGAGACGATGGAGGAAGCGGGCGCCGAGCCGACCGCGATGGCGCATGTCGGCGATTATCTGATGACGGCGGGGGGCTCGTCCGAGACCTGTCGGCTGTATTGCGCCCGCGTCGACAGCCGGACGATTTCGGGATTGCATGGCCTGGAAGACGAGGGCGAGGATATCCGCACCCATGTCGTTTCGGTTGACGAGTCGCTGGAGATGGTCCGCGATGGACGCATCAACAACGCGATGGCGGTGGTTGCGCTGCAATGGCTGGCCTTGGAGAAGGACCGGCTGCGGTGCGAGTGGGGGGTGTAGGTTCCCCTCTTCCTCGTGCGATTGCGTCGCTGCCCACCCCTTGCCGCCCGTCCGTCGGACAGCTAAGGTCTGTGAACAATTTCACACATAAGGGCGTTCCGACCATGTTTCGGGCTTTGCCGGGTCTTGTCTTCATAGTGCTGCTGTCGGTGTCGATGGGGGCTTTGGCCGGGGATATTCCCCGTTCCGGCGATAGCGTTCCGGCGCGGCTGGAAGCGGCCCGCGCCGCCCATGCCAAGGGTGATCTGGCCCGCGCCGCCACTGAACTGGAAGCGGTGATCGTCGAACTTCACGCCCGGATCGGGGCGGCGCTGGGCGAATATATGCCGCCGCCGCCCTCGGGCTGGACTGCCGAGGCGCCCGAAACTCAGGGCCTGTTCAATGCCGGGGGCGGTCTGTCGGTCAGCCGCGCCTATGCCCGCGACGATGCCAGCTTCAACGCCCTGCTCGTCCTGGACAGCCCGGTGGTGTCCGCCACCGCTGCCCAATTCCATCCGGGGACGGCGTTGCCGACCAATGTGCGCCGGGTCCATTTGGGGCAGGAGGATGCCTTGCTGCGCTGGGATGCCACGACCCATGCGGGCGAGATCACCCTGGTGTTGGGAACCCGCGTCATGTTGCAGATCGAAGGGGACGGAATCACCTCGGGGGACCAATTGATCGAGGTGGCCAAGGGGTGGAACCTGGTCTCGATCCGCAAGCTGGTTGGACTCTGACCGCCCACTCTGTCCGCGTTCGTTGGCTGAAAACGCCCGCCGGTGCCGCCGGTGGGCGTTTTTTTCGTCGGGTGTCCGATTTTTACCGCACGGAAAGCCCTATATCTTCCGTACAAGATCAGTGTGGAACCAATGGCCGAGGGAGATGTGTTGGAGCAACCCGGCGGGGACCCGACGACAGGGATTAACGCCGTCGGCGACGATGATCTTCTCCGCGCTGTTTCCCAGGGGGACCGGGGGGCATTTGCCGTGCTGATGGAGCGTCATGCGCGTTCGATGCTCACGCTGGCGACCCGTGTCACCCGCAACGTGGATGAAGCTGACGAAATCGTTCAGGACGCGTTTCTGAAAGTCTGGAAGATGGCTCCACATTGGCAACCTGATCGCGAGGCGAAATTCACCACCTGGCTGTACCGGGTGGTGCTGAATGCCAGCCTCGATGTGCGGCGGCGGGCTCGTTATACCCCGCTTGAAGATGCCGACGATCCGATCGATGCCAATCCAGGCGGGCTTGATCTTGCCGTGGCTCATCAGCGCGACCGTCTGGTTGCCCAGGCTCTGGATGATATTCCCGACCGTCAGCGTGCCGCATTGTCGCTTCATTATTATGCGGAGATGAGTGCTCCGCAGGCGGCGAAGGTGATGGAATTGACGGTACCTGCGGTGGAATCCCTGCTGGTGCGGGGCAAGCGTGCCCTGCGCTCGGCCCTGGCCAAGCGCGGTATAACCGGGATCGGAGACGTGACATGACCGAACTCGACATCGACAGTCTGATGCGACGCGATGCGGCGCGATTCGAGGTTTCGTCCGCTCGCGCCGACCGGCTTGTTGCCGCGGTACTGGCCCGTGTGCCGCCGCCGTCTCGCCCGCGTCGATCCGTGGCGGTCCTCTGTCTTGAGTTGCTGGCCCCGTTGACCCGCCTTGCCGTGCCGATGGCGGCAGCGGCGGTGTTGGGGGTGATCGTCGGTCAGGACCTTCTTGCCGCCCAGACGTCGGTTCGTTTTGCCGAAATGCTGACCGCCTCTTCGGTTGATATGACAGGGTTATGATGAGGATTACGCGTTCGATATCAATGAAGTGGGTTCTGACGGCTTCGTTGGCGCTCAACGTCTTTCTGGCGACGGTTCTCGTCGTGGTCTATCGCCCGCACCATCCGCCGCCGCCCGATATCACCGATATCGCCGAGCGGATCGCCGAGACTTTGCCGCCCGCCGACGCAGTTATCCTGCGGGAAATCGTCGCCGCTCGCGCTCCGGCGATTGAAAGCGGGAAACACAATTTGCGTGGTTTTCCCGACCGGGTTCGTGCCGTGCTGGGTAAAGAGGATTTCGATCCCGAAGCCTTGCGTCCATTATTTTCCGATTTCATCGCGGTTCATCAGCGGATGGACGAAGCGGTGGCGGCGTTGGTGATCGAGGCCGCAACCCGGATGTCGCCCCAAGGCCGGGCCGTGATCAGCCGCTTGCGTCTGCCGCCTCCGCCGTTCGCAATGGGGGGGGCGCCGCCGCCGCCGTTCGGAGGAAAGGGGCCGCCCCCGCCGCCTCCCGCTGAATAGGGGGAGCCGTTTCGATAGCGGTATGACCGGGCCGCCTCCTCGACGGTTTTGTTGCTAAGCCGTAACGAGGTCGGCGTGGTGCGGCCTACCAATGCAGGCAGAAGGGGGCGGCGGTCATTGATTGCCGCTCAACTCGATCTTGACATAACCCCACGAATGAGGCGTGGCGACCATTGCCTGGAACCGCGCCCTGGCGTTATGGTGACACTGGAGATGTGCGGGTTTTCCACACATCGGGGATTTGGGTTCATCAAGAGGGGAATCAGATGGGTCTGTTTTCGGATCTCAAGAAGAAGGCGTCCGACGCCCTGAACCAGGCGTTGGCCGAGCATCCGGAGTACAAGGAGCGGGCGGTGAAGGCTGCCGGCGATCTTCAGGCGCTGGGTCTGAAAGCTGCCGATGAACTGTCGAAGAAGGCTCCGGCGGTCAAGGAAGCCCTGAACGCCGGGACGTTGAAGGCGGTCGAGCTGAGCCAGAAGGCGGTTGACGCCCTGCCTCCGGCGATTGAAAGCCTGAAGGGCACCCTGGCCAATGTTCAGGCCAAGGTGGCGAAGGACAGTCCCGAGCGGAAATAGTCCCATAAGGTCCGTTCCGGCGCGATGCCCTGGGGAGGGCGGTCGTGCCGGAGGGGGCCGGGCCGGTGTTGCCGCCTAGCCCGGCGGCAGGCGGGACAGACTGTCGCGCAGCACCGCCAACTGAGCCTCAACGGACTCGGCCTGTTCCGCCAGTCCGAGAGCGGTCAGAATCGCCGACAGGCTTTCCAGGGTCAGCACCAGCGACGGCACCGCCGCCAGCGGATTGTGCGGCACTAGGGCATGGAGCAGATCGACCGCTTCCAGCGCCGAATCCAGCCCATCGCCAGCCCGACCGACACGGTGCAGACATCCGGCGTAATTGCCCAGCGATTGCGCCAGCAACAAACGGAATCCGTTCGGTTCGGTCTGGACCAGCAAGCGGGCCAGTCCCACCGCCTCTTCGGCCAGGACCAGGGCCAGCGCGGCCTCGTCGCGTTCCGCCGCTGCATTCGAGGCCTGCACCAGGGTCAGCGCCAGGATTTGTACCGCCGGGGCGGGCGGCGCGTCGCCGAACAGGTCCAATGTCAACCGGCGCATCCGTAGCGCCAGATCCCACAAGCCGAGTTCGGAAAACGCCAGCGAGGCACGGTGCAGCGCCTCGATCATCGGGCCGAGATAGGGCTGCCCGGCTTCTCCTCCCTGACGGAAGATGTCGGTTGCCTCGGCCAGTCCTTCGGCCGCCTCAGCCACATGGCCCTGGCGCAGCAATCCACCGGCGCGGTTGATCTGGGCCGACACCAGCACAAAGCGGGCGGAATCGGGGGCAAGCTCCATCGCCCGACCGGCGGCTTCGACCGCTTCATCAGAGACGTCCTGCGCCTCATCGACCCGGTCCAGCGCATAGAGCCGACCGGCCAACTCGTTCAAGGCCAGGGCCAGCGATTTGGGGGCCGCCGTCGGATCGGCGCGACAGGTGGCGACGGCGGTACGCAAGAATTCGATATCCGCCTCGGCGGATTCGTTGGAGGAAGTGACCACCGGACAGACTCCTTGTAGGGCGGCGCTCAGCAATGCGGGCGCGGCAGCGACTCGATCGATTCCAACTGACCGCGCAGGCTGAAGGTCCGGAAAATCTGTTCGATATCCTGGGCCACCCCATTGGCGTGATACGTCAGCGACATTTCAAATTCGGGCAGCGGATCGGTGCTGCCGGTGGGAAAGAACGCCATCCGCATCGGCCAGGCCGGAGAATTCAGCAACGGACTGGACACCGTCGCGGGCGGCGAGGGCAGCGTGGTCATCACGCGCCCGATCCGGGCGCTGGTCTCGAACGGGCCTTCGTCGCCTTGACCGTCGAACAGCGGCCGCGTCAGCGATAATCCGCCCCGTTCGGCCAAGGCCAGCAGGTTCAAGGTATGAGCGGTGGGGAACAAGGTTCCCTTGGGCAGCCGGACGACATGAGCCTCGGGCCGGGTAAAGCGGGCGAGGCCGCCCTGGCCGCGTCCGAACAGCTTGGCAGAACCCTCGACCTCCTCGACGATCTGCCCATCGCGCACCTGACGGACGCGGAACCGATAGCGCAGCCCGTCCTTGGATTCCCATCCCAGGAAGTCGGTGGCGGTCTCGACCTGCCCGCCTTCGGAATAGGTGTAGGTGATCGCCAGCCGGAATTCGGTCAGCCAGCCATCGCAGGTATTGTTGAACTGATAGGTCCAGATTCCCCCGGCATTGGCCATACCGCTGCCGGAACGGGCGGTCGACAGCCCCATCCGATAGGTCGCGCGGTGGGATTCCAACTCAGCGGGAAAAGCTTGTGCCAGCGAGGCAAACGGCAACACCCCGGCGACCATACCCGCCAAGATCAATCCACGACACCGTCTCATCCGTGCCTCCGGGGGAAAACAGGCCTTAGTATACACTGCCCATCTCCGGGGACCAGATCGCTCCGCCGTCATGACGCGCAATCCTGTTGACTGTGGCAGAATTGCGCGATCGCCCGCTCAGTCCTCTTCGTAATCGCCGCGTTCGGCCCGTTTATGGCACGCCGGGCAGTTGGATTTCGACTTGACGTCCGCCCGTGCCCATTCCCGCGCCGGGAAATCGTGCTTGCGCAGAAAGGCGGGATTTTCGGTGATCCGCTGCGGCGTTCCGTCCGGCGCAACCCAGCGCAGGAACCGTCCGGCGACCTTGCCGCCAACCCGGTCGGCGGCCCCGTCTTCCAGGACTTTGCGGATATGGGCGACCTTGTCGGGGGCCATCGCGGCGGACTCGCCGAAATGGTTATCTAGACTGTCCATCATCCGCGCCCACGACCGGGCGGGGAGGAAATCCGGCTGAAAGGCCATGTGGCACTCGCCGCACGCTTTCAGGGTCACCGGATCGGTCAAGGGCGCAACCCGGTCGGCCCAGGCCGGAGTGCTCAGCGACAGCAACAACCCCGCTCCCATCACAATCGATCTCATCTCAGTTATTCCTTATTTCGACGACAGGAAGGTGATGAAGTCGCCCCGGTCGCGGGCCGAGCACTCGCGGCCCAGCACCGTCTTGCAATCGCGGTTGAAGCGTTCCTCGACCTTCTCGGCATCGGTGAAGCGTTTCGGATTGGCCGACACCGCCGCCGGAGCGATCTCGCGTCCGGTCTTGGCATGGCGGCCGGGCCGGGTCGGGTCGTCGGTGTGGCAGGTGGCGCAGGACGGGAAGTCGGCATTGACGGTGTTGCGGGCACGGTAGATCGACTCGCCCCGCGCCGCCGAGAACCCGGTAAAGCCGGAATCGGCCGCCTTCGCGGCCTTGGCATAATCGGCCAGGATCGCGTCGCGGGCGGGGTCGGCCGCCTGGGCCGGAACGGCGGCGGCAAGCCCCAGCAGCACCAGCACCGGCAGCGCCGAAACACGGGCCGCTCCCATCACCTTGTCGCGCAGCCGCTTGCCCTGGAACACCCAGGCGACCAGCGCGGCGTGGGCCGGGATCAGCCACAAGGCGGTATTGGACAGACCTTCATGCAGATCTTCGACCGAGGTCACGCCATCGGCGATCACTCCGGACAGCGCCGCCAGTCCAACCATCGTCATCAGAACGCCCCCCATCCAGATCATCAGGCGCGACCGCCCGGGGCGCACCAGCGCCAGCGGCCCACGCGGGGTTCCCATCGCCGCCAGTCCCAGCCGCAACGACACGGCGATCAGCACCCAGTACCCAGCGAAGACGTGCATTCGGTACGTGTCCTCGTCGGCGGTCAGCCAGGCGACGAGGAAGCCTCCGGCCAGCGCGGCATGCCACAGCCTGAGCGCGGGCAATTCCCAGCGGCCGGGAGCGGCGCGGGGAGCATCGCCGCTCATTTGCGTCCATCCCGGTCGCCCGAGTCACGGCGGTCGTGGTGGCGCGAGTGGTGATCGTCGTCATCATCGTCGTCATCGTCATGATGCGACCGGCGGGATTTGGTCTGATCCGCCGCCTTGCCGCCGCGATCGGCCGAAAGGTAGCCATTATCAGCCGGAGCCGCCGGACGGACGATCGGGGTGGCGTCGGGGGGAGTGGTCTGGGCCGACGCGGAATAGACCGAGGCGGCGGTGGCGACGATCGCCGCGGCGCCCAATCCCTGAAGGATCATTTTGCCAAGCATTGCGGTTCTCCTTGTCCGCGGTGTGAACTGGAGAGACCATAGAGTTTGACGGCTGAACCTTCGGTGACGGGCTGGTTCATCCCCGGTTCATGGCGAACGGCTTATGGATTGCTGTATGAAAGCAATACTTGCCCTTGTGGTGACGATGATGCTGCTGACCTCGTCGCCGGTCCGCGCCGATGGTCATGGACGCGATCATGACGACGAACACGATTGGGTGCGTCGTTCGGTCCTGGCCGGTGAGATCATGCCGTTAAAGCAGATTCTCGACCGCGTCGATCGCGAATTCGGCGGCGAGCTGATCGAGACCGAGCTGGAGGATTTCCACGGCCGTCCCGCCTATGAAATCAAGCTGATCGACCGCGATGGGCGGATGCGTAAACTGCTCTATGATGCGAGTGACGGCACTCTGTTGAAAAGCAAGGAACGGCGATGAGAGTCCTGGTGGTTGAGGACGAACCGCAATTGACCCTGCGGATTGAACAGGCGCTGGAAGCCGCCGGTCTGGTCGTCGATACCGCTTATGACGGCGAAGAAGGCTGGTTCCTCGGCGATACCGAGCCCTATGACGCCGCCGTGCTCGATCTCGGCCTGCCCAAGCTCGACGGGATCAGCGTGTTGGGCCGGTGGCGTGCCGCCGGGCGGACCCTGCCGGTGCTGGTGCTGACCGCCCGCAATCGCTGGGCCGAAAAGGCGGCGGCGTTTTCCGCCGGGGCCGACGATTACGTCACCAAGCCGTTCGAGATGGAAGAGGTGGTCGCCCGCATCCGCGCCTTGATCCGCCGTGCCGCCGGTCATGCCTCGCCCGAGATCGTGTGCGGTCCGCTACGGCTCGATACGATGGGCGGACGGGTCAGCCTCGACGGGATGCCGGTGCCGCTGACCGCCCAGGAATTTCGGATTCTGTCCTATCTCGCCCATCACCAGGGCCGGGTGGTCGGGCGCACCGAATTGTCCGAACACGTCTATGACCGCGATGCCGACCCGGAATCCAATGTCATTGATGTCCTGGTGGCGCGGATCAGGCGTAAATTGGGCATCGAGATGATCCACACCCTGCGCGGTCAGGGTTGGCGGCTGGAAGCGCCGTCGGCCGATGCTACCGGATAATATTTGATGATCGGTCCCCGTTCGCTGCGGTCGCGTTTGATTCTGGGAGCCGCCTTGTGGCTGGTCCTGGCAATCGCGCTGGGGGGCTGGGTTCTGGGCAATGCCTTCAGCAACGCGGTTGAAGCGAGCTTCCGCGAACGGTTGCGGGCGCATCTGCGGGCATTGGTGGCGGTGGTCGAAATCAGCCCCGCCGGATCGGTCGGGATCGGTCGCCCGGTCGGCGAGCCCCGGTTCGACCAGCCCTATTCCGGCTGGTACTGGCAGGTCTCCGATGGCGAGACGGTGCGGGCGCGCTCGCGCTCGCTGTGGGATTTCGCCCTGCCGGTTTCCCGTTCCGCTGGGGAGGGAACGATTTTGTTCCGGCGCGATGTCGGCCCGCGCGACGAAGCGTTGGAAACCGCCGAACGCGATCTGATCTTTCCCGACAGCGACCGCTTGCTCCACCTCAGCGTTTCGGCCAGTCGCCTCGAAATCGATACCGAGGTGCGTGACTTCAATCTGCTGCTGACCTTGGCCCTGGGCGGTCTGGGCCTGGGCCTGATCACCGCAGTCGCCTTCCAGGTCGGCTATGGATTGCGGCCGCTTGGGCAGTTGGCCCAGGCGCTGGATCGCCTTCGTCAGCAAGGTGGACGGCTGGGCGGGCACTACCCGCGCGAGGTCGCCCCGCTGGTCGCGGCGATGAACGAGGTGCTCGATCACGATGAACGGATGATCGCGCGGGCCCGCACCCATGTCGGCAACCTCGCCCATGGGCTGAAAACGCCGCTGGCGGTGATCGAGGCCGAACTGGGGGGGGGCCGTCCCGACCGGGCTGTTATGTCCGGCCAGATCGCCCGGGCCAACCGACTGATCGACGTCCATCTGTCGCGCGCCCGCGCCGAAGCCACCCCGTCGGGCAGCCTTGCCGCCCGCGCCTGCGTCGCCGAGGTCGCCGCCGAATTGAAGGCCGCTTTGGTGCGGATTCACGCCGGACGCGATCTGTCGATCGTTCTGGACTGCGCCCCGGAATCCCTGGCCCCGATTGCCCGTGACGATCTCGCCGAAATCCTCGGCAATCTGATGGACAATGCCTGCAAATGGGCCAAAAGCCGGGTTCGGGTTGCCTCTACCGCGACCACCCTGACCGTCGAGGATGACGGACGCGGCCTGTCGCCCGAGGAAACTGAGGTTGCGACCCAGCGCGGTGCCCGTCTTGACGAATCCGCCCCCGGGTCGGGGCTGGGATTAGCCATCGTTGCCGATCTGGCCGCGTTGTCCGGTGTCGATTTGACCTTCGGGCGGTCGGAATGGGGCGGGCTGAAAGTCTCCCTTCAATGGGACGACCGAGCCCGGCCCGCCGCCGCATCCGGTTAGGCCGAGCGGATTTCCGCGATGAACCCGGCCACTTCGCGGGCCAACTGGTCGGACGCCTGTTGCAGGCCGGTCGCGGCCCCGAACACCTGATCCGACATCAATTTGGTTTCCTCGGCGGCGGCCGAGACGTGCTCGACATTCTCGGCGGCGGCGGTGGTGCCGTGGGCGGCTTCCTCCACCGAGCGGGCAATCTCGCTGGTCGCGGCACCCTGTTCCTCGACGGCGGCGGCAATCGCCGAGGTCAGTTCGCTGATATTCTCGATCGTGCCCGAGATCGAGCGGATCGCCGCCACCGCAGCCTTCGTCTCGTTCTGGATCGCGGTAACCTGAAGGCCGATATCCTCGGTCGCCCGCGAGGTCTGGTTGGCGAGGTGCTTGACCTCGCCCGCGACGACGGCAAAGCCCTTGCCCGCTTCGCCCGCCCGGGCCGCTTCGATCGTGGCATTCAGCGCCAGCAGGTTGGTTTGCGCCGCGATGTCGTTGATCAGCTTGACCACCTCGCCGATCTTCTGGGCGGCATCGGCCAGCCCAAGAACCATCCGGTCGGTTTCGCTCGCCTCGCGAACGGCGTTCCCGGCGATGGTGGCGGCGTGGGTCACCTGACGGGAAATCTCGGTAACCGAACTGGACAATTCGTGGGTGGCCGCCGACACCGCCTGGACGTTCGAGGTGACCTGATTGGTCATAGCGGTGACAGTATCGGACTTGACCATCGTCTGCTCGGCATTGTGCGACAGGGTCTGGGCGTTGCCGAGCAGCGAGCCTGACGAAATTTCGATCAGATCGACCACGCCCTTGACCCGGTCTTCCAGCGATGCGGCGACGCGGTTCAACTCGGTCTTGCGGATTTCTTCCGACTGGCGGTCCAGTTCGGCCTTTTCCAACTGGCTGTAGCCCAGCTTGGCCTTCAGCGCCCGCAGCAACGAACTGAGCTGGTTGAATTCCTCGACGCTGGCCGGGGGGATGTTGTGGGCAAGATTGCCTCCGGCGATCGCATCGAAATGGCGCTCCATCTCGCTCATCGGCCGCCGCACACTGCGCAACAACCACATCCCCAGCACGACCGACAGCAAGATGAAGACGATCATCGTTGCCCAAACCGCGACCTGAAGCCGGTCGGAACGGCTGTCGGCGTCGGCATAGGCGGCAGCGGCCTCGACCTTCTGGTAATCGATCAGTTCGCCCAGGACCTGCCGGGTGTCATTGAATTTCGGCACCAGCGTCGTGATCATCACCTCGGCCAGAGCCTGACTGTCTCCTTTGGCGGCCAGGGCCAAGGCGGGGGTGACGGCGTTTTGGCGCAGATCCTCGCGCGATTTAGCGAACTTCGCGGCCAAGTCCCGCTCTTTGGCCGATGGGGACGGGTTGGCGGTAACCTTCTTCCACCGTTCGGTGTTGGCGGCGATATTGGCTTCGATCTTCGACAATTGCGCCGCGATCGGGGCGTTTGGGCGATTGCTCAGAAGCTCCATCGTCACCAGGGTCAACTGGACGTGGCTGTCCTGCATCTGGTTGGCCAGATCAGCCAGGATGATCGCGGTTTCGGTATTGTCGTGATAGACCGCCTCGAGATCGAGGTTATTACTCCGCATCCCGTAAAGCCCCATCCCGCCGATCAGCAAAATCAGCAGGCCCAGGAGCCCCAGCACCGTTGCCAATCGTCCGGCGATGCTGTGGACCAGCCGGTCGATGCGACCGGACAGGCGGCGCGACACCACCCGTCCATCCTCGATTGCCAAGCCCTTGGCCTTGCCGGTGCGGAACAATTCATAGGCGGTTTCGGCGGCGACAATCTGCTGACGCGACGGTTTCGAGCGAATCGAGATGAAGCCCGCGATCTCTCCCTGCTCGACGATGGGGGTGATGTTGGCGCGGACCCAGTAAAAATCGCCGGCCTTGGTGCGGTTCTTGACGAAGCTTTCCCACGGACGACCGGCTTTGATCGTCTTCCACATGTCGGCGAACGCTTCCTTCGGCATGTGGGGATGGCGGACCAGATTGTGGGGCGAGCCGATCAACTCGTCTTCGCGAAAGCCGCTGATATCGGCGAAGGCCTTGTTGACAAAGGTGATCCGGCCACCGGGATCGGTCTTGGAAACGAGAAGGTCATGCTCGTTCAACTCGATCTCACGGTTTGTCACGGGGCCATTGTCACGCATTGGGAAAGAACCTTCTGTCGGGTCTTAAGGGGTGTTTTTCCGCAGGGGAGGCTAAGAGATAACCTTTATTATCCCGCCTGCATATGTCCTTGGTCAGGTCGGAAATCAATCCCGAGAGCGCAAATCGGCGGCGATTCCTTGGCGTTGCCGCCGCCGCCTGATATAGCTCCAGCCATGAGCGACGTTAGCATTCTCACAGTTTCGCCCGACGACGCGGATATCCGCCTCGATCGCTGGTTCAAACGCCATTTCCCCACCGTCAGCCACGGGCTGCTGGAAAAGTGGCTGCGCACGGGTCAGGTGCGGGTCGATGGAGGCCGGGTCAAGGCCAGCCAGCGCCTGAATGCCGGTCAGACGGTACGGGTGCCCCCGTTGCCGGCTGGACCGGCTCCGGCGATCCAGGCCCCGCGTCCGGTCGTTGACGAGCGTACCGCCCGCGCCTTGCAGGATGCGGTGCTGTATCTTGACGATGACGTGATCGTCCTGAACAAACCGCCGGGGCTGGCGGTCCAGGGCGGTACCGGCATGGCTGACAATCATCTCGACGCGATGCTGGACGTGTTGCGCTTTGACGCGCCCGACCGGCCTCGTCTGGTCCATCGCCTCGATAAAGACACCTCGGGGGTGTTGCTGCTCGGCCGCTCGGCCGGAGCGACCGCCAAGCTGGCCGCTTTGTTCAAAAGCCGTTCGGCCCAGAAATGTTACTGGGCGCTGGTCGCGGGCGTGCCCAAGCTGCGCCAGGGCCGGATCGACGCGCCGCTGTCCAAGCTGGGTGGCAAGGGTGTCGAGAAGATGGGGGTCGATGAGGAAGACGGCCGCCACGCCATCACCTATTACCGGATCGTCGATTCGGCGCTGAAGCGCGCCGCGTGGCTGGAGATGGAGCCGCGCACCGGCCGGACCCACCAATTGCGGGCGCATTGCCTGCTGCTCGGCACGCCGATCCTGGGCGACGGCAAATATGGTGGTAAGGACGCGATGATCGAGGGCTTTGGCCTGTCGCGCAAGCTGCACCTCCACGCCCGCGCCCTGCGGCTGCCCCATCCCCGTACCGGCAAGCGGCTGGAGGTGATCGCCCCGCTTCCCGCCCATTTCAAGACCGGGTTCGAGCTGTTCGGTTTTACCGAGGCCAGCGCCGGGGCTCCCTTCGACGCCTTCGAAGTGGATTAATCAGCAATCTGATCGGGACAAGAAAAAGGCCCCTCCCGTCCGGGAGGGGCCTTCGTCATGTCCGGTTGCCCGGGTCCGGTTCCTACTCGCGGCGGTCGCCGAGGAACTGGAGCAGGAAGGTGAACATGTTGATGAAGTCCATGTACAGCGACAGGGCACCCATCACCGCGGTCTTGGTTGCGGTGTCGCCGTAATTGGCGCCTTCCCAGTACATTTCCTTGATGCGCTGGGTGTCGAACGCGGTCAGGCCGGCGAAGATCAGCACGCCCGCAGCCGAGATCACGAACTGCATCATCGAGCTCTGGAGGAAGATGTTGACGATGCCGGCGATCAGCAGGCCGATCACCCCCATGAACAGGAAGCTGGCGAAGCCCGACAGATCACGCTTGGTGGTGTAGCCATAGAGGCTAAGCGCGCCGAAGGCGGCGGCGGTGATGAAGAAGGTCCGCGCCACCGACGCGCCGGTATAGATCAGGAACACCGACGACAGCGAGGCACCCATCAGCGCGGCGAAGACCCAGAACAGGGCCGACGCGGTTGCGCCGCGAATATGTTCGATCCGCGCGCTGAGGAAGAACACGAAGCCGATCGGGGCCAGCATCACCACCCACTTCAGCGGGGTCCCGAAAATCGCCTGAGTCAACACAGGGGTCGAGGCCACCAGAAGGGCAACGATACCGGTCAGGGCCAGCCCCGAGGCCATGTAATTGTAGACCCGGAGCATGTACTGCCGCAGGCCCACATCGATCTGGGCCGCCTGGGCCTGGGCGGGGGTCATATATCTGCGGTCTGTTCCGAAGGACATTGTCGTTCCTTTGACGGGTGAGGTTGATCCTGCCCACAATATGGGCGAGTCTCAAAACGAATCAAGTTACGGTAAACGCATACATCCGTTTCACTATTCCTCGCGCAAGAGCGGCGCGGCTTTGACCCGGAGCGCCTGCCAAGTTCCGACGTAACCGGCTGTCAAAGCAGCGACCAGGCATCCGGCCAGGGTGCCCAGGGTCAGGCCGGGCAGGAACACCCAGCCGGTTTTCATCACCTGGGTCAGCAGCGCCCACGAGGCACCTTGCGCCACCAAGGCTGCCGCCAGCCCGGTCCCCAGCCCGATCAGGCCGAACTCGATCAGATAGGCGCGGCGAATCTGGGCGCGACTGGCACCCAACACCTTCAGCACCACCGATTCCCATACCCGGCGGCGATGCCCGGCCATCACCGCTCCGGCCAGCACCATCGCCCCGGCGGCGAGCGTCACTGCCGCGGCGGCGCGGACGGCCAGATCGGCCTGATCGATCACGCCGCGCGCGGTGTCCAACGCTTCCTTGACCCGGATCGCCGAGATGTTGGGCAGCCGGTCGGTGACCGCCTTCTCGACCGCCAGCCCGTCGCCGCCACCACCGCGCAGGGTCGCGATCACGGTATAAGGGGCTCCGTCCAGCGCCCCCGGCGAGACCAGGAAGGCGAAGTTCATCGACAGGCTGCTCCAATCGATGTCGCGTAGCGAGGCGACTTCGGCGTCGATCTCGCGCCCCAGCACGTTGAGCCCGACCCGG
>NZ_AQPH01000016.1 GCF_000442515.1 Magnetospirillum fulvum MGU-K5
ATCATTTCTATGTTGCCGCGATGGACGCCGAGGTCCAGGCCCGCAAGGCGACCGAACGCGACATGCGACTGGCGCTGGGCACCGATCAACTTGAATTGCATTACCAGCCGCTGCTTGACCTCAAGACCGGGCAGATCGTCGGCTGCGAGGCGCTGTTGCGCTGGAACCACCCGACCCGGGGCTGGGTGCCGCCCGCTCACTTCATCCCGGTGATCGAGCGGACCGACCTCATCACCCCGCTGGGGCGCTGGATTCTCCATCGCGCCTGTCTTCAGGGCCGCACCTGGCTGCGCCAGGGGCTGGGACCGATGCAGATCGCGGTCAATCTGTCCCCGGTCCAGTTCAAGCACAGCCAGACCTTGCTGGCGATGATCGCCGACATCCTGGACCAGACCGGGTTCGACCCTGCGTGTCTTCAGCTTGAAATCACCGAAGGCATCGCGATGCAAAATGTCGAGACCACCATCGAGGTGCTGCAATCGCTGCGCACGATGGGGGTTCTGGTTTCGATTGACGATTTCGGCACCGGCTATTCGTCGCTCAATTACCTGAAGCGCTTCCCGGTCGACAAGCTGAAGATCGACCGCTCGTTCGTCGTCGATATCGGCCAGCATCCCGACAATGCGGCGGTGGTCAAGGCGATCGTCGATCTCGGCCACTCGCTCGGCACCCGCGTCAATGTCGAGGGCGTCGAAAGGCGCAACCAGCTCGACTTCCTGTTGGCCCAGGGCGTCGATGAGGCTCAGGGCTTCTATTTCAGCCGCGCCGTTCCCGCCGAGGACTTCGCCCAACTGGTCCGCGACCAGCGCGACTGGCTGGCCTGACCACCCCTTTCGCACCTGCAAAAAACATGTCATCCTGCGAGATCGACATGTTTAGAGGACATCATGCCCCTGACGGCCCAGGACATCGCGATTACCGCCATTGTCATTATGGCACTGGCGGGACTGGTTATTCTGTTCAGCGCATGGCGCTATGCCGTCCGCGCCGAGCGCGCCGCCGCAAAGAACGACCTGTCCCCCGCCACCTGACCGCCCCCCCTCTCCCGTCGGATTGTCAGCACCGCCGCCTTCGCCGTATCCTTGACCAAACGGCGGGGGAACAGCGATGAACCGGGCGCGCGTCCGAACTTTAATCTTGCTGGGGCTGGGCGTGATCGTGCTGATCTGGGCGACCTTACCGCCGTCGCGGATCGCCCTGACCGACCGCTGCGAGCCGGAAAAAGGCCCGCCCGGCCTTGCCGCCCTGATCTACCCTGGTCCGTTCTGGCGCGGCCAGCTTGAGGCGATCGCCGCCGAACGCAACGATTTGATGGCCCAACCCGCCCGCCGCGCCCGGCTGGAAGAGGAATCCGCCCAGCAGACCGGCGGCATCGAAAGCCGGATGACCCGGCTTTCCCGCGAAGAAACCGACGATCCCGCCGAAAAAGAACGGCGCGACATCGCCCGGCAATCGGCCCGGATGCGCAGGCTTGCCTGGCTGTTCCAGTGCGACGACGAAATCCGTCAGCGTCTGGCGCGGTAGAAATACGGCACGGGGATATCTGGATCGGACGTATTTCGGGGGCGTCCCGCCCCCGCCCCCCATCGGGAGGCACAGCCTCCCGACCCCTCCGTAGTTTTAATTAATTGATATAAAAAAGAAATGGAGGTTCGGAGGCTTTCGCCTCCGGACGGGTCCGGGCAGTCGCCCGGCCGCGCAGCGGCGTGTTTCCATAGTCTGTCAATGCGCCATCAGCACCGGCACCGTCATGTGAGACAGGATGTAGTGGGTTCCGCTGCCCCGGGTCAGCGACAGCACACCGGGGCTCTGGGCGCCCATCACCACCAGATCTGCCCCCAGATCGCACAGCCGCGATAGCAACATATCCATCTTGCCGATTTGCTCGCCGGACAGATGATCCGCCTCGGCCTTGATCCCCCGGACGGCAAGATGGTCGATGATATCGACGTGAGGCACTTCGGGAAGACCGCGCGAGTCCTCGTGGGCGCCACGCAACGACAGCACCGTCACCGAGGTCGCCCCGGCCAGCAGCGGCACGGAATCCGCCAGAGCGCGGGCGGCTTCGCGGCTGGCGTTCCAGGCGATGGCGATACGCTCGCCGATCGTGGCAAAGCTGCCGCTATAGGGCACCACCAGCACGGGGCGGCCGGAATTCAAGATCACATGCTCGACCAGATCGTTCGGCACCAAGGCCGATTTCGGTTCGACCTGCCCCATCACCACCAGATCGGCAAAGCGGGCGCAGAAGGTGGTTTCGGCCAGCACATGACCCGGTTCGCCATGCGACAGATGCCACCAGCGCCCATTGATTCCGGCGGCGGCCACCGCCGCCTCGAACCCGGCGCGGACGATCGTGCGGGCCGCGATCAGAAAATCGCTGGCCTGATGAGCGACCGCACCGGGGGTAAAGCTGTCAACGCGGGCGAACAGCCCGGTGAGGCGGGCCCCGAACCGCTGCGCCAGCCCGATCGCCAGGGCCAGCCGCACCGCACAGCGCTCGCTGTCATCGAGATGAACCAGAATATCCTTCATCGTCCCCTCTCCCTCTCTCCCGTCCTGCCGACGGGTCCCCTCGCTCCACTCTGCACGTCAGACCATCGGGTCGCCAGCCTCAGAGTGCGGCGACCGCGGCCTCGGTTTCGGCAAAGGCGGCCACCGCCTGCGGCAACGCGGCGACGGCGGTAGTGCGGTCGTCCTCGGCACAGGCGACCTCGATCGTCGCGCACAGACGGGCGAAGCGGGTCGCCCCGGCGCTGAACGCCGCCCCCTTGGCAGCGTGGGCCGCCTCGCGCGCCGTCGCGATGTCACCCTCGGCCAAGGCGGCCTGCATCTCTTCGACCTGGGGACGGGTGGACTCGACGAACAGCGCCAGCATCTCGCGGGCTTCGGTCCCGATCGCGCCGAACAGGCTGCGCATCGGTTCGAGATCGAGCACCGGAGGGGCGTCGCCAACCTGGGAGGGCACGACCGGCGCAGCCATACTCGGCGCGGCGACGGCAACACGGCGGCGGCGCAGCGTCTGGGCGGCGGGCAGCAGCCGCCGCAAGGTATCGTCAAGCTGGGCAAGGTCGATCGGCTTGGCCAGGAAATCGTCCATCCCGCTGTCCCGGCAGCGCCGCGCCGTCCCGGACAGGGCATCGGCGGTCAGGGCGACAATCGGCATCCGCCGCCCGGTCTCGATTTCGGCCTCGCGCACCCGGTGGGTCAGTTCGTACCCGTCCATCTCGGGCATGTGGCAATCGGTCAGCAGCAGACCGAAATCGCGGATTCGCATCCGCTCCCACGCCTCGGCCCCGTTGGCGACGATCTCGCAGGCATAGCCCAGCCGCTCCATCAGATGGCGGATCACCACCGTATTGGTCGGATTGTCCTCGGCAATCAGGATCAGCGCCCCGGCAGCGGCTGCCTCGGCGACCGAGGGGGCCTCGAACAGGGCTTCGGCCCCGGCGGGATTGTCGCCCCCCCCGCCGACATCTTCCAGCCGACCGCGTCCGACGGCGGCGGCGACCGTCCGCCACAAGGCACGGCGGCGCACCGGCTTTGGCAACAGGGCGAACAGACCGGCAGCGCGGGCCTCGGCGGTAGCAGCGGGCAGACCGCGGGGAGCCGCCATCGCCACCACCCGCATTCCCCCTTCGGCGGCGGCGGTCTGCATCAACGCCCCGGCCAGTCCCAGACAATGCCGGTAATCCTGGCCGCCATCGAGCAGCATCACGTCGTAGCTCCACCCCGCCAGCGCCGCCGCCCGCACGGCTGCCAGCGCGCCCTCGGCGGTGACCACCACCGCGACCTGGGCCCCCAGATGGCCGAGATAGCGGCGCAATCCCTCGGCCACCACCGGCCCCTCGGCCAGCACCAGAACGGCAATCCCGGCCAGATCGGGACCGGGTTCGGGCGCGGAATCCGCGACGTCAAGCGGCACGGTGACGCGGAAGGTCGAACCGCGTCCGGGCATTGTCTCGACCGCGATCTCACCCGCCATCAACTCGACGAGACGGCGACAGATCGACAGGCCCAGCCCGGTCCCGCCATAGCGGCGCGAGATCGTGGCGTCGGCCTGCATGAAGGGTTCGAACAGACGCGCCTTCTGCTCCTCGTCCAAACCGATCCCGGTATCGATCACCGACAGGGTCAGCGCCAGCGGCCGGGCGTGCGGATCGGCGCTTTCGACCGAAATCCTGACATAGCCGCTATCGGTGAATTTGATCGCGTTGCCGACCAGATTGGTGACGATCTGGCGCATCCGCACCGGATCGCCCAACACCCGGGCCGGTAAATCGGGATCGATATGGGTGATCAGGCTGATCCCCTTCTCACGGGCGCGGGGAGCCAGCAATTCGGCCACGCCTTCGACCAGATCGACCGGCGACAGCTCCATCACCTCCAACGGCAAACGCCCGGCCTCGATCTTCGAGAAATCAAGGATGTCGTTGATGATCGTCAGCAGCGAGGTCGCGGAATCCCGGATCACCCGCGACATCTCGTGCTGTTCGGGCGGCAACGGCATGTCTTCGAGCAGATGGGCCATCGTCAGCACCCCGTTCATCGGAGTGCGGATTTCGTGGCTCATCGTGGCGAGGAACAGCGACTTGGCCTGATTGGCATCCTCGGCCATCCGCTTGGCCTCGGCCAGTGCGGCTTCCTCTTCCTTGTGACGCGAAATGTCGATCGACGAGACGATCACCGCCGTCTCGCCATCCATCTCGATCTCGGCCGCCGACAGCATCGCCCAGAAATCGCGGCCATCGCGGGTTCGCATCCGGCATTCAAAGCCGGTGACGAAGCCGTTCCGGGTCACCAGATCGACCAGACGGCGCAGATTGGCGGGATCGGCATAGACGGTCGAGGCATCCAGCCCGACGGCCTGACGGTCGGCAACCTGATACAGCTCGGTCCAGCGCGGATTGACCAGCACCAGCCGATGATCGGCCACCGTCGAAATCGCCAGCGCCAGCGGCGAGGTATCGAGGATGCGGCGCAGGCGGTTTTCGCTTTCGATCAGGGCCTGGGTCGAATCGCTGACCTTGGCCATCGCATCGCGGAACACCACCAGTTCGGCGGCCATGTCGGCGATCTCGTCCTTGCCGCCGTCAGGGATCGGGGTGTGGAAATCGCCCAGCACGATCCGGTGCATCGCCTCGGCCAGCCCGGTCAGCCGCCCGACCAGATTGCGGCCGAGATACAGCCAGACGAACAGCAGCGGACCGATGAAGGTCAGCATCGCCACCACCAGCAGGGTATAGCGACCGTTCAGCACCGCCGCTTCGGCCCGGCGTTCATTGTCGGTGGCGTCGGCCTCGGCGGCGGATACCAACCGCCCCACCGCCGACGAGGTCCGCGCCACCAGATCGCGGCCTTCGTCGTTGGCGGTGGCCAGCCGGGCGTTGGTCAGCATCTGGAGCGTGCGCAACTCGAACACGTTTTCCGCCCCGGTCCCCAACGCCAGCACCCGACGGGTCAGCGCCCGGGCCCGATCCGCCGCCGGGCCCTCGCCGATTCCGTCGGACAGCAGCGCGAGGCGGCGCACCTGCTCGTCATAGGATTCGCGCAATTCGCCGATCTTCTCGATATCGGGAGCGGTCACCGTTTCGCGCAGGATCGTCGAGGCCAGGACCACCGCCGCCAGCAATTGGTCGTTGTTCAGCCATTCGACCGACCCGCGCACTTCGATATCGAGTTGGGAAATCGCTTCGGCGCGGGCGCGCTCGGACAATTGCAGGCGGCGATCGACCAGGATGTTGCGGTCAACGACATTGTCGGCAAAGGCGGCGATCATCGAGCGCAATTCTTCGACCCGATTCTGGTCGGTCGCCGCCCCGGCCAGCCCGTCGAGCAGGCCGAGCAACCCCTCGGTCTGCTGTTGCAGCGCGACGAAATTGCTCTGACGCTGGAATTGCGACATCGACCCGTCGAGCGCGGGCGCCGCCGCCGCCAATCGCGCCGTCGCCTCGGACAGTTTCAGCGCGTTCGAGACGCTGGGGAGATTGGTGCGGGTCATCGCCGCCAGTAGACGCTCGATCTCGGTATAGCTGAACCAGGTCAGGCTGGCCCCGAACAGGATCATCGCCCCGACCGCGCCGATCGCCACCACCAGCTTGGCGCGGATGCCGAATCGCCAGCCGCCCACCGCCCGACCCGGTCGCGGCGGGGTGCCTTCCGGCCCGTTCTGCGTCATCGCACCCGGCACCCGATCCCGTCCTCCGCTGATCGCCCCGCCCCATCATGCCCGAGCCGGACGCATTCGGCAAAGCCCGGCGGCAAGGCTTTGCCGCAGCCCGGCCGCGTGCTACCAGTTCGCTCGTGTGGAGGATTCGAAGTTCCTATCATTCGTGCCGCGAACGATTTTAGGAGCTTCGAATCCGAAAACCACACTAGAAAACATAGAGTTATTCGTGTCCTGATCGATTCCGAAGTTCGAAAGATGCCGGATTTCGACGATACGAACTTCGGAATCGGGACACGAACGGCGGACCGGGTCGGGTTCGCCCCGATCGCAAGGGGGAAGGAATGGGGACAGCCTACGTCGCCAAAAGCAAAATCCTGCAAGCCTGGGGCGGTGATGTCGGACTGGGCAAGCACCTTTATAAACTGGGCTATCTCGCCGAAGGGACGCCCGCCGAGCATCTGGCCGAGGGTCTGGCCGGAGTCACCGACTGGGTGGTGGTGACCGCCCGCCCCGCCGACGCCGTTTCCGAAGCGGCGATCCTGGAGCGGATGGCGCGCAAGGAAAAGATGGTCGATCCGGCTTATTACCCCCGCCTCAAGGGCGAGGCCGGAATCGTCAAGATCAATCCCAGTTCGGTCGAGAATTCGATGCGGATTCGCTTCGCGCTCGAAAACGGTCGCGAGGTCAACGAGATCAAGGTCAAGCCGACCGACATCGCCCGCTATCTGCTCGACAACGCCTTGGGCTGAGACCGCAGCTTTTGGCCCAAAAAACAGGGGCGCCCCGGTAACCCGGAGCGCCCCTTTTTTCGTCTCCCCTCGCCGGATTTACTCGGCGGCGGCGGCGGCCTTCGCTTCAACCAGCATGCTGCCGGTGCGCTGGGCGTTGAGGTGCCAGGAGAAGGCTTCCTCGATCAGATGCGGGGTGTGACCGCCACGGGTCAACGCCCGCTTGTAATAATCGCGAGCAAGGTCGCGGTAGGTCGGATGCATGCAATTCTCGATCACCAGCGAGGCGCGCTCACGCGGGGCCAGCCCGCGCAGATCGGCCAGACCCTGTTCGGTGACGATCAGATCGACGTCGTGTTCGCAATGATCGACGTGGGTGACCATCGGCACGATCGAGGACAGCTTGCCGCCCTTGGCAACCGACTTGGTGACGAACACCGACAGATAACAGTTGCGGGCAAAGTCGCCCGAACCGCCGATGCCGTTCATCATGTGGGTGCCGTTGACGTGGGTCGAGTTGACGTTGCCGTAGATGTCGGCCTCAAGCGCGGTGTTGATGCCGATCAGGCCGAGACGACGGATCACCTCGGGATGGTTCGACACTTCCTGCGGACGCAGCACCAGCCGGTCCTTGTAGCGCTTGACGTCGCCGAAGAACTTGCGGGCGCAATCGCCCGACAGCGACAGGGCCGAGCCGGAGGCAAAGGTCATCTTGCCCGCGTCGAGCAGTTCGAAGGTCGAATCCTGCAACACTTCGGAATACATCGTCAGATCGTGGAACGGGCTGTCGAGGAAGCCGTGCAGCACCGCATTGGCGATCGACCCGATCCCGGCCTGAAGCGGCTGGAGCGAGGTCGAGAGACGGCCTTTGCCCACTTCGTGGCGGAAGAACTCGACCAGATGACCGGCGATCGCGTTGGTTTCCTCGTCCGGCGGGGTGATCGTCGCGAACGAATCCATCTTTTCGGTGATCACGATCGCGGCAATACGCGAGGGATCGACCGGGATGTAGGGCAGGCCGATGCGGTCGCTGGGGGTCATCAGCGGAATCGGCTCGCGATGCGGACGCCGGGTCGGGATATAGACGTCGTGGAGACCGACCAGATCCATGCTCTGATGGATGTTGATCTCGACGATGATCTTCTCGGCCAGGATCGCGAAGGTCGCGGAATTGCCGATCGAGCTGGTCGGAATGATCCCGCCATCTTCGGTGATCGCCACCGCCTCGATCACGGCGACGTCAACCTTCGGCAGCTGACGCGAGCGCAGCATCTCGACGGTTTCCGACAGGTGCTGATCGACGAACATCACCTCACCGGCGTTGATCGCCTTGCGCAGCACCGGATCAGCCTGGAACGGCAGGCGACGCGACAGCACATGCGCTTCGGCCAGGGTCTTGTCGATGTCGCTGCCCAGGCTGGCACCGGTCATCAGGCTGATCTTCAGCGGGTGCTCGGTCGCGCGTTCGGCCAAAGCCATCGGTACGACCTTGGCGTCGCCGGAACGGGTAAAGCCGCTCATCCCGACGGTCATACCGTCCTGAATGTGCATGGCGGCTTCTTCCGCGCCAACCACCTTGCCCCACAGCGACTTGAGCAGGATACGATCTCTATACATGCACGGCGGCTCCACACAGATGTCCATTCGGGTTCTTTACCCCCCCGTCACCGCTACCACCAATGTCGAATGGGCAGGTTGCACATTCGCACGAGGGGCTTGCATCCGCACTAAAAATCGATATTTTGTTTCGCCGCTTGGGCCGGGAAGAAATTATGTTGCGCTGCGCCATAAAAAATCAGCGCCCAGCCGCGCCTTTGCAATCCAGCACCCAGATGTCGTAAACCGGGTGCTCCATCGCCGACAGCGCCGGGCTGGAGGCAAACATCCAGCCACGGAACAATTCCTCTGTCGGTTCACCCGGTCGTAATTCCCAAACATCAAGAAAAGCAGCGCTTTCCGGCAAATCCTCGGGCGGGCGTTTCTTGCAGGCGCGGGCGATGATTTCCAGCGAGCCGAAGCGGACCGGCACGCCGACCGGGGCCTCGATCGTCTGAACCCGGGCGCTGACCTTGTCCAGCCCCTGAAGCACGGCGGTACCGAACGACAAATCCGCCCCCATATGCACCGGAGGCGCGGGCAGCACCGGAACCGGCACGGCGGCGGGCGCGGGCGGCTGGAGCGGCGGCGTCAGCACCGGAGCCTGGGTTGCGGATTCCGGATTGCCGCCGGGCCCCGCGACCTGGGCCCAGCCGGGTAACGGCACGGCAAAAAGCGCGGCGGCGATTAAGACCAGTGTCGGACGCATGCGACGATCTCCCTTTACCTTAAATACCGGGGCGGCAATGACCGAGCCCCTCTATATATCCCTCGCCGGGTAGCCGCCTCCGCCAGGGAGGATCGGGCGGCGCACGGTAACCGCCGCGACAGACGACGGGAAGTCTGATCCGCTTCTTAAGTCACGCACATCGGGTCTGAACGCAACCGCAAAGAAGGGAGTCCGGCGCGTCATCCCTCGTGGGGCGATATTGTCCGGCACAGCGAACAAACCCGGCGGAATTCGTTGCATTATGGCGTAATTTGTTCTTATTTCGCCGCCTACGTTCGGTCTATCTTCGAACCAGTGACAGGTCCCCCCTATCACCTTGGTTTTAATGTTTGGCCCATGCCTCCCCTTGAACACGTCCCTCTGATCTCCATCATCGACAGCAATGCCACCAACCGGGCGAAGGTGGCCGAGGTGTTGATGTCGATGTATCGGGTCAATCAATATCCCGATGCCGAGCGGGGATGGCACGGTCTGCGCGTCGCCCCTCCCCGCGTCGTGCTGATCGACGACGAGATTCCCCCCCATGGCGGGTTTGCCCTGGTTCACCAGATGCGGCAGGAGCCGGTCCTGGCCGAGGTGGCGGTGGTGATCGCCTCGCGACGCCCCCAGGCCGAAATCGCCGTTGCCTTGGAACAAAGCGGTGCCAAGGCCTGTCTGTCGAAGCCCTATGGGCGCAACCACCTGATTCGGACGATTTCGTCGCTGCTCAATCAGGATGTCGAGGCACAGTGGGATGATCTGGCCGAACCGTCACGCTTGGCCCTGAAGGGCACGGTCGCGATTTTCAACGACATTTCCGACTCGATCGCGGCGGGCGAGCCCGTACCGTTCGTCTCGGTCAAGGACGCCTGTGCCCCCCTGGTCGACGCAATCGGCACCAGCGACGTTCGCGGCATTCTCGACGGGGTGAAGGAGCATGACAATTACTCCTATGCCCACAGCCTGCGGGTGGCGACGTTGCTGTCGCTGTTCGGTCACACGATGGGATTGCCCCGCGACGATTTGATGATGCTGGCCAGCGGCGGATTGCTGCATGATGTCGGCAAGGTGGCGATCCCGCATGAAATCCTCAACAAACCGGGCCGCCTGACCGAAAGCGAGTTCACGGTGATGAAGGGGCATGTGACCGAAACCATCCGCTATCTTGATGCTGGTGCCGCGATCCCGAAGCCGGTGGTGATCGTCGCCGCCCAGCATCACGAGAAACTGGACGGCACCGGCTATCCGCGCGGTTTGCACAAGGGCGAACTGAACGAACTGGCCCGGATGGCCTCGATCGCCGATGTGTTCAGCGCGCTGACCGACCGACGGGTCTATAAACCGGCGATGGAGGCGGAAGCCGCGCTGACCCTGATGACCGAGCAGATGAGCCAGCATCTCGACCAAAATCTTCTTCGCATGTTCCGCTCGATGCTGCTGGACGCGGTCCGGTAAGGCACCGAGGCGGCCATGGCCCCCTGTCGCGTCACCAGCCTGGGCGACACCGCCTTCAACATCGATTATGGCGACGCGCCGGACGCCGGATCGCGCATTGCCGCCCTGAATACCGCCGCCCGCGCCGCCCACCAGCGGGGCGAACTGGCCGGTTTGGTCGAACTGGTGCCGACCTTCCGCTCGCTGCAAATCCTTTATGATCCGCTGACCACCAGCCGGGCCGAGATCGAAGCCGCTCTCCTCGCGCTGGAGGCTCAAACCGCCCGCACACCCCCGCCGCCATCGCGGGTGTGGCGGCTGCCGGTCTGTTATCACGAGACGTTCGCCCCCGATCTGGCCGCACTGGCCGCCGCAACCGGCCTGTCCCCCGATGCCGTGATCGCCCGCCATTCTGCCGCCGATTATGTCGTCCGGATGTTGGGCTTCCTGCCCGGCTTTGCCTATCTGACCGGGCTCGACCCCGCCTTGCGCCTGCCCCGTCGCAGTGATCCCCGCCCCCGCGTCCCGGCCGGATCGGTCGCGATCGCCGACACGATGGCGGCAATCTATCCCAGCGACAGCCCCGGCGGCTGGCATCTGCTCGGGCGCTGCCCCCTGCCATTGTTCGACCCGGCATGGTCGCCTCCGGCATTGCTGGCCGCCGGGGACCGGGTCCGCTTCGAGCCGATCGATCCCGACCGCTTCGCCGCCCTGGCCGCCACCCGTCCCCGTCTCGAACCGGATTTGGGCCGATGAGCCCGGCGCTTGATATCCTGCGGCCCGGGCCACGCACCAGTCTTCAGGATCTGGGGCGGGTCGGATTGCGGGCGATGGGAATCCCGGTGGCCGGAGCGATGGACCGGATCGGGCTGCGCCTCGCCAATGCCCTGGTCGGCAATCCCCCCGGCGAGGGATGCCTGGAACTGACCTTGTCCGGCCCGCTGGTGCAGGTCGAGGCGGACTCGGTCCGGATCGCGGTGGCTGGTCCGGCCCGGCTGACCCTGACCCAGGCCGACGGGGCGCGGCGGATGCTGGCTCCCGATCGCTCGTGGCGGCTGGTGCGCGGCGATCGGCTTGAGATCGGTCCGATCAATGGCAGTCTGGTCGCCTATCTGGCGGTCGAAGGCGGGTTCGCCATCGCCCCGGTGCTGGGCAGTCTGTCGACTCATCTGGGGGCCGGTCTGGGACCGCTGGGCGGGCGGGCGCTGGAAACCGGAATGCTGCCGCTGCGCCGCAACGATGCCGGTCCCGGACCGGAGCGGATTCTGACCCGTCCCCTGCCCTATGGCGACGGCCCGATCCGGCTGGTTCCGGGGCCGCAGGCCGACGCATTCACTGAAGACTCTCTGGCCACCCTGCTCTCGTCCCCCTACACGGTCGGAGCCCGGTCGGACCGGATGGGGATGCGGCTGGAAGGTCCAACGCTGCACCACCGCGCCGGGGCCGACATTGCGTCAGACGGCATCGTCGCCGGAAGCATTCAGGTTCCCGGCGACGGCGGCCCGATTCTGCTGCTGGCCGATCACCAGACCACCGGCGGCTATGCCAAGATCGCCACCGCGATCTCGGCCGATCTGCCCCGGCTGGGCCGGGCCGTGCCGGGCGATCGGCTGGTCTTTCGCGCCGTCACCATCGCCGAGGCCGAGGCCGCACGGCGCGCCCAGGAACAAGCGGTGCAAGACTGCCTCGACAGCCTTGCCTCGATTGAGGAAAGCGGCCGGATCGACCTTGCCGCGCTCTATCGTGCCGAGCTGATTTCTGGAGTGGTAACCGGCGACGAAGAGCCGGTTGCACCGCCCGAGGCCGAGACGATATAACGGGGCGGCTCCACCCAAAGGAATGGCCCCCGATGATTCTCTACCGTCTGCGCTGCGCCCACGGCCACGAATTCGAAGAATGGTTCTCGAACGGGGCCGAGTATGACAGTCGCGCCGCCGAAGGCTCGCTGACCTGCCCCGAATGCGGCGATACCAGCATCGCCAAGGCGATCATGGCCCCCAATGTCGGCCGGACCAAGGCCGCCGCCCCTGCCCCGGCCTGCCCGCCCCAGGGCTGTGGCGGCTGCGCCTTCGCCAACCAGCACTGACCGCGCACGGGGGGATTTAATCCCCCCTTAACCGCGCTCTGTCACACTCTATTTCCCCCTCACGTCTTTGCTGTCTCGGCCCGATGACGATGTTCTTGTCCAGCACCTATGGCGAAACCCAACGCCGCCGCCGCACCGGCGACCGGGTGGTAGCGCTTGGCTGCGTGATCTGGCTGCTGGTGTCGGGCTGGATGTTCTTTGGCACCGTGCCGCCGGAAATCGTCGACAATCACACCTCGAAGACGATGCAGCAGCGGATGCGGGTGTGCGAAGGCACCTTTCAGCAGCGCTTCGAGTGCAAGCAGGCGTTCCTGCTGTCCGGTGAACGCTGGGGCTTTGCCGTCGCGCTCAACCGTTTGATGCTGATGTGCGCTCCGGCCATCACCGCCTGGATCGTCTGGACGGCGGTGCGCCGGAGAATCGAGTAGCCTTCCCTCGTTGCTCCGAAGCCGAGGATGGGGCACAGTCGCTGCTCTCGAATCCGTTACGGAGATGATACCTCATGGCGACTATCACCCTTAAGGGCAACCCCGTCCACACCAGCGGCGAGTTGCCCGCGCTCGGAACCGCCGCCCCGGATTTCTCCCTGACCGGAACTGACCTCGCCGATGTCGGCCTGGCCGCGTTCGCCGGTCAGACGGTGGTTCTGAACGTTTTCCCCAGCGTCGACACGCCGACCTGTGCCGCGTCGGTGCGGCGGTTCAATGCCGAACTGAACACTCTGGGCACCGTCGCCGTGCTGTGCATTTCGGCCGATCTCCCCTTCGCCCAGGCCCGGTTCTGCGGTGCCGAGGGATTGGAGCGGGTCAAGCCGCTGTCCGACCTGCGCGACAAGGGCTTTGGCGACCGCTACGGTCTGCGGATCGTCGACGGCCCGTTGGCCGGGCTGCTGGCCCGCGCCGTCGTGGTGATCAAGGACGGCAAGGTCGTCCACACTCAGTTGGTCGCCGAAATTGCTGACGAGCCGGATTACGCCGCGGCTCTGGCTGCGGTCCGCGGCTAAAGCGTGATGCATTAATCGGCACCATGCTTTAGCCGATTCATACATCCCCCTCTGCCTAAGTGTGCCCTTCGGGCACTTGGCCGCGGCCTCAATGGCCGCAAGCGCATCGTGCGTCATGTTTGGCGCACGATGCTCTCAACACAACAGCGGAGACGTGCCCGTGGAACCCAAGGACAGCACCGCCAACGAAGCCTTCAAGGGCTTCACCAACAGCGAATGCCCGTTCTATCCCTGTCACCAGGGGGTAAAGCGGGCCTTCAACTGCTTGTTCTGTTATTGCCCGCTCAACGCTTACGACTGTCCGGGCCCGTACAAGGCGTTCACCAGCAAGAACGGGGTGCGGCGGAAGGATTGTTCTGCCTGTACCCTGCCCCATGACGGCCACACCCAATCCTGGGCGTTCATCCAAAAGTGGCTGGCCCAGCCGGTGCCGTGGGATGGGGGCGAACAGACCCGGCCGTGGCCGCGCGAATCCGACGAGCCAACGGAATAAGACCGGCCAACCCTCGATTTGACCGGCTGGCCGCGCTCTAGCCTTATTGCGGGGCCAGCCCCAGCTTTTCGACCTCGGCAATCGCCACCGAATCGTCCTGCCCGGTCATCGACGCCAAAAACATCGCCGCCGCCGTCACCCCTTCGCGATGGGCAACGTCGGGGGAACGTCCCTGGGCCAGGGATTCCGAATAGGTCTCGTCATAGGCTTCGGCAACCATTTTTGCGGTACTATCGTCCATCGCCGGAACCGATCCCCCTACCCCGGTAAAGACCGGAGAATATCGCCGTCCTGGCGAGGTTTCCACTGCTGTTTCGCCGCGACGTCCCTAGGCCGAGGCGCGGTATCTCCGCCCCAGTGTTTCGTGATATAGAAACCGTCTTTCGCTTCTGACGCGGTGATCGTTTCAATGCTAAAGCGGTGGTTGCCCTGGGTTTTAAAGGGATCGCTCTCCGTCGGTTTGATCTGGTTTGTCTTCAGCAAGATTGATCTGACTTCTGCCTGGGCTCAGGCCCGGACCCTCGACCCCTCGATGCTGATCGTCGCCCTGCTTCTCGGGCTGCTTCAGGTCTGGCTGGGGGCCTTCCGCTGGTGGCTGGTGCTCCGCGCCCTCAAAGCCACTTTCACCACGGTACAGACCTTTATCGTCTATTACATCGGGGTGTTCTTCGCGATCATTCTGCCCGGCGCCGTCGGCGGCGATGCGGTGCGGATGTGGACGGCGCGGCGGTCGGGCCTGTCGCTATCCGCCAGCATCAATTCGGTGATGCTCGAACGCGCCGCCACCGTGCTCGCCCTGGTCCTGCTGGTCGCAATAACCCAGCCGTTATTGCTGGCCCGCGTCCCCACCATCCCCGGAAGCTGGGTCTTTCCGGTGCTGTCGGTGCTGGGATTCATCGGCATTCTGGTCCTGGCCTCGCTCGACCGTCTGCCCACCTCGCTGCATCATTGGCGGGTGGTGCGCGGGCTGACCCATCTGGCGGGCGATACCCGGCAATTGTTCTTCCGCCCGACCTGGGGCGGTGCCACCCTGATCGTCGCGATGCTGGGCCACGTTAATCTGTCGCTTCAGGTCTATGCCCTGGCGCTGGGCCTGGGACTCGACGTGTCGGTGATTGATTGTCTGGTGTTGGTGCCGCCGGTGATCCTGATCATGACCTTGCCGATCTCGATCGCCGGATGGGGCGTGCGCGAAACCGCGATGGTTGCCGCGTTCGGCTATGTCGGGGTCGAAACCCACTCCGCCCTGGTGCTGTCGGTGCTGTTCGGATTGGTCTGCACCGTCACCGCCCTTCCCGGCGGGGTGGTGTGGCTGCTGTCTGATATCCGTCGTCAGAAACAGGCCGAATCGGCCGAGGCAAACTAGGGCCGGGGGACGCTCCCCCGAACCGCCCTAGAAATCCAGGTCGGCGTAATGGCGGGGCGGCGGCATCCCGGGCAGATGGTCGGACAGCAACGGCCGGAAGCTCGGGCGCGACTTGACCCGGGCATACCAATCCTTGGCGGCGGGATGCTCTTCCCACGGCACGTCGCCGATGAAATCCAGACAGGACAATTGAACGGCGGCGGCAATATCGGCCAGCGAGAACGCGGACCCGGCCAGCCAGGCGCGCCGCTCGGTCAACCAGCCGATATAATCGAGATGCGCGCGGATCAACGAGAACGCCAGACGGATCCGCCCCGAATCCGGCTCGGAATGCCGACTGCCGAGACGGCGGAACACCTTCTGCCCGACCAGATTGTCGGTAACCTCGGTATAGAACTTGTAGCAGAACCAGCCGACCAGACGCCGGACCTCGGCCCGCGCGGCGGGATCGCTCGGCAACAACGGCAGATCACGGTGGACCTCGTTCAGATATTCGGCAATGGCAATGGCGTCGGCCAGAACCGTGCCGTTATCCTCGACAAGAACCGGAACCTCGCTGGAGGGGTTGAGAGCGACGAAGTCCGGGCGCGCTTCCCAGAACTTTTCGATCTGCGCATCGAACTCCAGCTTCTTCTCGCCGAGAACGACGCGGACCAGACGCGAAAACGGGCACAGCGGGTGATGATACAAGGTTCTCATGCCGTCTTCTTAACGCTTTTTTCCCCGTCCCACCAGAGGGCGAGAGACACCGCCCCCCGTCTTGCCCGCCTCGGACGCGAATTGAAAAAACTCCTGCGACCTCGTGTTTTTTCGCTTGCACCGATCGGCGGAGTTCCCTATAAACCGGGCCTCCGGTGATCGCCGCTCTCGTTTGAACGGCATTGCGGGCGCGTAGCTCAGTTGGTAGAGCAGCTGACTCTTAATCAGCGGGTCCACGGTTCGAGTCCGTGCGCGCCCACCAAGTTTTAAAGACGCACCGGCGTCTTAGGCCAAGGCCCGATCGCAAGATCGGGCCTTTCGCTTTTCTGGCCCTTCAGCCAGATTGACAGCGCATCATCCCTAAGCCACCGTACGTACGGGCCTTCGTTTTCCTCTCTTCGCCACTGCCCGCTTTGTAAGTGGGGATAGGACGAGGACGAGAGAACGAAGGCCCTCTTCATCCCCGATCCATAACCCTGACCACGGCACGCGCCGTGGGCGGAAAACGATCGTCTCTGGATGGGAATGGTTCCCCGCGAGGTGCTGCACGCCGTACGGCCATCAGCGCCTGACGCCGCCCCCGAAAGGGCGTTTCCTCGCGCGGGAACCAGCATCACCATACTCCCGCGCGATAAGCGTCTCAAGCGGCAGGAGCGTCAGTTCAAGCCCGACATCATCTAACCCGAAGCCATCCCGGCCTATCGCGTCGACGATACGACGGTGAAAAAGCGAAGCCCCCGTACAGCTCAGGCGCATCCGCGGCTCATGCCGCATCCTCTATCCCGCCAGTGGGAGGCTCCACAATAAGGGTGGAGGAAATTGCAGACCGACGTCAAGGGATCGGACGGCAATGAATTGCTGCCAACCCTGGGGCAGAAGAAGTGCGGCATCCTCCGCCTGCCCCCCGAGGAAATCGACAGGTCGGCGTCTATGATGGGCCGACTTACCCCGGCGTACACGATGACGGAGTTGGTACAGGATGCATCTGGACCACATTTACGGATTGCAGGAACGGCGGTAATTTCGCTTTTTAGCTCTGCGGTCAAATTGACAGCCCATCATCTCCCGGCTTAGTGTGGAGAGAGGGCCTTCGTTTTCCTCTCTTCGCCACTGCCCGCTTTGTAAGTGGGGACAGCGCGAGGACGGGAGAACGAAGGTCCGTGTCATCAAATATCTACACGCCCTGACCGCCACGCACGTCGTGGGCGGGAAAACGATCGTCTCTGGATGGAATGGTTCCCCGCGAGGTGCTGCACGCCGTACGGCCATCATTGCCTGACGCCGCCCCCGAAGGGGCGTTTCCTCGCGCGGGAACCAGCGTCAATATACTCTCGCGTGATAAGCGTCTCAAGCGGCAGGAGCGTCAGTTCAAGCCCGACAGAGATCCCGGACGCCCAGGTGGGGTCGTGGTCGCCCGAGGAAATCGACAAGGCGGTGTCGATGATGGGCCGGTTTACCGCGGCGGACACGATGGCGGGGCTGGCGCAGAATGACCTGGACCTGATCCACTCGTTGCTGGAACGGCGGGCCTTTCGCTTTTCAGCCCCCCTCGGTTATCGTTGGCTTCCCCCTCTTGTGTCGTCGCCGGAATGGCATGTCGTGCCGTGTGCTCGCCATCTCCACCAATAGGTACCGCAAGAGGGGGAACTCGTTCCGCCCATCTCGATCCATAACCCTGACCACGGCACGCGCCGTGGGCGGAAAACGATCGTTTCAGAATGAGGAAGTCCCCGCCGAGGTTAACCGCGCCGTACGGCCATCATTGCCTAACGCCGCTCCGAAGAGCGCCCTTCGGTCGGGGACTGAAACCAATCTACACGCCCGCGCCCCCCCTCAAACGGCAAAACGAACCGCCGCGCCAGAGAGCACGAGACCGGGCGGGTGGCGAAAACCCGGAAGGCGTGACGCAATATCCGCCGGTATGAATCTTCAGAAAATCGTATTACATTCCTTATGATCCGCTTAGGAGTGTTCCGATGACCAATTTCACCCGGAAATCGCTGCTCCCTGCCCTTCTGCTGGCCTCGCTGCCCCTGGCCCCGTCCGCCCAGGCCCATTTCCAGGAAATCCTGCCCTCCACCGACATCGTCGCCGAAAGCGGCGACCGCACCGTCCGGCTGGACCTTCTCTTCACCCATCCGTTCGAGGGCGGGCCGGTGATGGAGATGGGGCCGCCGGTACAGTTCGGCGTGCTGGCCGATGGCAAGAAAACCGACCTGCGCGCGGCACTCGCCAAGAAGCCGGTCGAGGGCAAGACCGGCTATGAAGCGTCCTATCAGATCAAAGCGCCGGGCGATTACGTCTTCTATGTCGAGCCCGCGCCCTATTGGGAAGCAGCCGAGAAGAAATACATCGTCCATCATTCCAAGGTGGTGGTCGATTTCGGCTTGGGCGAAGGCTGGGACAAGCTGGTCGGTCTGCCCGTCGAAATCGAGCCACTGGTGCGTCCCTATGGCCTGTGGACCGGCAACCAGTTCCGCGGCATCGTCCGCAAGAACGGCAAGCCGGTTCCGTTCGCCGAGATCGAGGTCGAATGGGTCAATGACGGCTCTGTCAAGGCTCCGGCCGATCCTTTCGTCACCCAGGTCATCAAGGCCGACGCGTCGGGCCAGTTCTCCTACACCATGCCGCGCGCCGGCTGGTGGGGCTTCGCCGCTCTGACCGAGGGCGACAAGCCGATCAAGGGGCCGGACGGCAAACCCGCCAAGGTCGAAGTGGGCGGCCTGATCTGGGTCAAGGCTGTCGATATGAAATAAGACGGGCGGGGCCGACCTTTGTGCCCCGCCCCGATTTCCGGAGCAGCCCAGGCATGGCGCATATCCCCGACGGCGTTGTCTCGTTTCCGGTTCTGGCCGTCGGTGCCGCCGTCACGGTGGCCGGGTGCGCCTATGCGCTGAAGCGCCTGCCTCCGGAACGCATTCCCCAGGCCGCCATCCTGTCGGCGGTGTTCTTCGTCGCCTCGCTGGTGCATTTCCCGGTCGGCCCCAGTTCCGTCCATCTGATCCTCAACGGGCTGACCGGGGTGATCCTGGGTTGGGCCGCGTTTCCCGCCATCCTGATCGCCCTGCTGCTCCAGGCGGTGCTGTTCGGCTTTGGCGGCGTGGTGGTGCTGGGGGTCAACGTCATGAATATGGCGGTCCCGGCAGTGATCTGCGGGCTTTTGTTCGATGTCCTGTACCGGCGCACGGGCGACTCCCCCCGGCTGGCCGCGCTGGCCGCCGGGTTCTGCGGCGGTTTGGGCGTGCTGCTGACCACGCTGGCGGTCGCGCTGTCGCTGGGCGTGAGCGGGCGCGAGTTCCTCCCCGCCGCCAAACTGATCGTCCTGACCCATGTTCCGGTGATGGTCGTCGAAGCGGTGTTCACCGCCGCCGCGATCGGTCTGGTGCTTCGGGTCAAGCCGGGCTTCATCGCCCGGCCCGGCCTATCCCCCGCCTGGGAGCGCGTCGAATGATAAGACGGTTTGCCTTCGTCATCGCCGTGATCGCGCTGGCGCTGGGGACGGGCAGCCCGCCCGCCCTGGCCCACAAGATGAAGATTTTCGCCTCGGCCACCGGCGCGACGATCCTTGGCTATGCCTATTTCAATGCCGACAGCCGGGCCGTGCAGACCAAGGTGAGTGTGCGTGGCGCCGACGGCAGCACGGTCTTTACCGGTGTGACCGACGACAAGGGGCAGTTCGCCGTCCAGGCCACTCGCCGGATGGACCACCATATCTCCGTGATCGGCGATGACGGCCACATGGCCACCTTCACCGTCACCGCCGCCGAATTGCCCGACAGCCTGCCCCCGGCCGGAGGCGCGGCACCGGCCCCGGCGGCGGCGGTTCCGGCTGCCGCTGCGGCAACGGTGGTTGGGTCCGACGATCTGCGGAACTTCATCGACCAGAGCGTTTCGCGCCAGTTGCGCCCCTTGCGCGAACAGATCGACGCCTATCAGGAAAAAATCTGGCTGCACGACGTGATCGGCGGCATCGGCTATATCGTCGGCGTGGCCGGGCTGGCCTTTGGTTTCGCCAATCGCAGGCGACGCCCCCAGGTGACGGAGCCATCGTGAGCGGGCTGCATCGCCACACCGGGAGCACCTGCCTGCTGGATGAGGCGTGCGCCGATCACGCCTGTCTGCATCCGCCGCTGGAACGCGGCGGGCTGATCCAACGCCTCGATCCGCGCAGCCGCGTCCTTGCCGCTGTTAGCTTCGCCCTGCTGGTGGTGGCGCTGTCCCATCTGCCGACGCTGGCCGTGGCGGTGGCGCTGGCGGTGGTCGCCGCCGTGCTGGCGCGGCTGGAGGTGGGAACGACCCTCCGCCGTCTGCTGGCGCTGGAGGGCTTCATGGTGCTGGCCCTGATGATGCTGCCATTCACCGTGCCGGGCGACCCCTTGTTCACCGTCGGCGGGCTGGAGGCCTCGCGCCAGGGAGCGGTGCAGGCGCTGGTGATCCTGTTGAAGGCCAATGCCGTGGTGCTGATGGTGCTGGCCCTGGTCGGGTCGATGGATACCGTCACCTTGGGCCAGGCGCTGCGGCGGCTGGGCGCGCCGGAAAAGCTGGTGCAGCTTTATCTGTTCACCGTCCGCTACCTCGATGTGTTGCACCGGGAATATCGCCGCCTTCGCACCGCGATGCGGGCGCGCGCCTTCACGATGCGCAGCAACCGCCATACCTGGACCTCGATCGGCTATCTGTTCGGGATGCTGATGGTGCGCAGTGTCGAGCGGTCGGAACGGATCGTCGCGGCGATGCGCTGCCGGGGCTTTGACGGCACCTTTCCGAGCCTGGAGACGCCGACCCGCTTTCAGCGCCCGGATGGGCTGTTCGCGCTGGCGTCGCTCGCCGGTATGGTCATGCTGATGACGATCGAGAGCCTGTGACGATGCCCCCGTTCTTTCGTTTGGACGGCGTCAGCTTCGCCTATGACCACGCCCATCCGGTGCTGGCGGGGGCCTGTTTCCGCCTTGCTCCCGGCGAGAAGGTCGCGTTGACCGGCCCGAACGGGGCGGGAAAGACCACGCTGTTCCATCTGATGGTCGGCCTGCTGAAGCCCTCGTCCGGCACCATCGAAGCCTTTGGCGCGCCGCGCCGGACCGAACGGGAGTTCAAAGAGGTGCGTGCCCGCGCGGGCATCCTGTTTCAGGACAGCGACGACCAATTGTTCTGCCCGACCGTGGCCGAGGACGTCGCCTTCGGTCCGATGAATCTGGGCCAATCCCCGGCAGACGCCCGCATCATCGTCGGCCAGACGCTGGAGATGCTGGGCCTGAACGGGTTCGAGACCCGGATCACCCACACCCTGTCGGGGGGGCAGAAGCGTCTGGTCGCGCTGGCCACCGTGCTGGCGATGCGTCCCGACGTGCTGCTGCTCGACGAGCCCACCAACGCCCTCGACGAAGCCACCGAGGCGCGGCTGACCGAGATCCTGCTGGGTCTGCCCCAGGCGATGGTCATCATCTCGCACGACCGGGCCTTTCTCGACCGCATCGCGACGCGGCGGGTGCGGCTCGACCACGGCCGGTTAAGCGAGATCGGCTGATCGCCGCCCCGGCGTTCGCGGGTCCGATCAGGTCTTCGGACTGCTGTGGACATGCGGATGCGAGTGCGGATGGGCATGTCCGTCGCCGTCATCGTGATGGTGGTGGCTGTCGGTCACCTTCACCTCGACCGGCACGGCGTTCAGCGCCCCGTGGCGCACCCCGGTTTCCGCCATGATCGCATCGGCGAAACGCCGCACCGACGCCGTCGCCCCTTGGAGGATGCTGACCTCCATGCAATTCTCGTGGTCGAGATGGAGGTGCAGGGTCGAGTGGGTCAGATCGTGATGGGCGTGGCTGGCCTGGACCAGCCGCCGCGACAGATCCCGCTCGTTATGATTGTAGATATAAGACAGGCAGGCGATACACTGGCCGCTGTCAGCATCGGCCAACCGCTCGTTTTCGAGAACCTGGCGCAGGACATCGCGCACTGCTTCCGAGCGGTTATCGTATCCCCGGCGGTGGATGTAATCGTCAAATTGCGCCAGCAATGTCTCGTCGAGCGAAACCGTGAAGCGGTCCATCGGCGTGCCTCCCTGTTATGCTCCTTCGATAGCACAAGACAACGCCGATGACGTCCCGGCTTACGTAAAAACCTAATCGACCTCATTTGCCGTCAGGAACATCGCCTTTTCGAGAGCGGCAAAAAATTGCTGATACGGAGCCGCATCAGAAACCGCCGACAAATTGTATTGAGCGCTGGCACGCACCGCAATTTGGGTTGTGCCGCGCGGACGGATGGTAATGGTCATCCGCATCGCATAACCGGATAACTTTGTCGCGCTGACCATTCCAAGCGTCTCGTCCGCCTTATCGACGACAAAACCAAGATCCTGGAGCGTCGCAATAACGTTGCGCAGGGTCAGCATCTTGTCGGTCGTATCGAAGGCACGGGTCTGAACCGCGCGTAATTCAACCTGACTCTTGTCTGTCAGGAGAACCTGCTGGCGTGAATCGGTTTGACACCCCCCCAAGACAAGAAGGAGGGCGCACCCGCAGACCAGCGAAAACAGCCCCCTGACTGAAATCCGGGTCATATCTGGTGCGCCTCCAGAAACACGGACTCAGACAGTTTGTCGAAGAACCGCTGATAGATCACCGGATCGGCGATGGCCTCGACCCGTGACACCTGGCGTTTGTTGTTCCACACGATTCGCTGAAAGGTGACGCGAACCACCACCGCCGCCTTATCGGACGCTGGCCGGGTAACAATAGAAACGCGGATTTTCTGCAACAGATCCCATTCCGGGTCCGCTCGGCCGCCCAGAGCCGTAATCAGCGCGGCGATGAACACCTGTCCGGCCATCTGCTGCGACTCGATCGCGTCACGGTCTTTGGAACCGACAATCAGGCCACTGCGTGTCGCCACTTCCTCAATGGTGAACCCCAAATCCTGAAGCACCGCCGACGTCGCGGACAAGATGGCCGACTCGTCCTTGGTATCGAAACGACGGGTCTGCATCTGCCGCTGGGCCATGCTTTCCGGGGCCAGAGTCAGAGCCGATTTCTGCTGTTGCAGATCGTCGCTCTGGCAGCCTCCGAGCGTGAGCACCATCATAGCCAGAAAAAGGGCGCGCACAGGAAGCACCCGCTCAGAAGCTGCTGGAGCGATACGCGAAATCGCGGACCAGATTGTTCTCGTCAAATTTCACGATGACGGTCAACGTCCGTTGCGACGTGCTGGTGGCCCCGGCCCCGCTTTGGTAGCCCGCACCGCCGCCGCCGCCGAGAAGACCGGCGCCAATCAGCCCGCCGCCCAAAATCAGCGCATTGACCCCGCCGGAACTGGACGAATGCACCGTCTCGGTCGAGATTTTGTCATAGACCCAGGTTTCACGACGCTTGTCATCGGTGGTCACCATGTTGGGTGCCCCCAAGACCTCGACGACATCGGAGCCGCTCATCCCGACGCGAATCTCCCTCTGCACTTTTCCCACCGTGATTTTGCTTCCGGCGTCCTGGGCTTTATGGACTTCGGCGGCGTGTTCCGACGCGCTTTGACACCCCGAAACCGTCATGGCGAAAGCAATGGCGGCAGGTCCGATGATGGTACGCATCGCGTTAATTCCCCTGTGCTGGTGTCGGTTTGGAAACAGGTTCAGACGCTGGGATGGAACCGCTGACCGCTTTATTCGGAGCAACGGATTGTCCACCCCCACTGTCTTCGACTTGAAGCGCCTGAAGGAACATCGCCTTCGATAAAGGCTCGAAAAACAGCTTCTGATAAAATTGCGGGTCGTCGACCTGGGTATTCCTCGCCTCGATCTTGACCATCGCGTTGGCACGGACCGTCATCTGCGACGTCCCGCGCGGATAAACCGTGGCCGTCAGCCGCAAGGTAGACAATTTGGTGGCCGAAACCGTTCCCGCCAACGGTTCCACCTTGTCGAGGGTATAGCCCATATCTTGCAGCGTGGCGACGATGGCACGGAGCGTCTTGTTACGGTCTGTCGTGTCATAGGCACGAGTCTGCATGGCCCGGAGTTCAACGGCGGGCTTTGCGCTCAGCACATCGGGGGCGACTTGGTCAGGCCGTTGACAGGCGGAAAGCGACAGCGCCATGGCGGCAGCCGCAACGATTGTCGTCAGACGCTTCATATCTCGTGCCCCTCAAGGAAAACCCCACCGGAAAGTTTGGTGAAAAACTCTCGGTAGATTTCAGGATCCTGGATCAGTTCCGCACGAGAGAGGCCGTTTTTGGTCTGAATAATTCGATCGAAGCTGACCCTCACATCGACCTGTTTGGAGTTTGCGATCGGCGTGGTGACCAGTGTGACCACGATAGTCTGATCCTTAGCCCAATCCGGATTGTGGTAGCTGCCAAGCAGGGCCATTGCAATGGTCAGCGCCACTTGCCCCGCCACTTCTCCTGCTTCCTCGGCATCGCGTTGTTTCGAGGCAACGAGAACCCCCACCTCGGACGATGATTCGGTCAGCGTAAAGCCAAGATCCTGCAAAGTCTGGGTCGCAGCCGACAGGATCGCCGTCTGGTCCGTCGTATCGTAGCGCCTTGTTTCCAACGCCCGCAACTTTACCGCCCCTTCGGGCGCCACTCCGATTCTCATCGCGATGTCATTTGGCGTCTGACACGCTGTCAAACAGATAGCCACGGCAAGCGTCGCGGCCACAATACGCCCCTTTACCATCAACCGCCCCCGATCGAACAATCCGAGTTTGTAATTTTCTCACACGATCGTGCAACAATTGATCAAATGAAACAGCACACAAGTCTTACCGGAATGTCAGAAAATTCCTCCCGAGACGCCCACTTTATCGGGCCAAGGTGCGTGATCCTCACTCCCTGAAGCGTCTCTGTTGATCGGCGGAATCGCCCTCTCATCTCTGCCCGATAACAACCAAGAATAATTCCAGCTGAACCGATTAAGGACAACAGCGGTGGCGGCCCGCTGCACCACCCTGCCGTTTGGATAGGGCAGCTTTCATGACATTTTTCTTGCCCAATCAATCCCATAACCGTAATGAGGTTATCGCTATATATAAAAACTATATAGCGCTACGCGATGTGGCTGGATTGGGGCCGCCCAGAGTGCCTTTGCACCCCGGGACGCAAGGCCAGCCAATGACGATGTGGGGGAACCATCATGATAAGACCGATGACGGTCACGGTTTTGGCCTGTACAGCCTTAGGGTCGATTTCGGCCCAGGCTGGCGAAGAAGCCGGGGTCTTTACCCTGGGAGAAGTTCATGTAAACGCACCTGTGGAAAGTCAGATTCCCGGATCATCCGTTCTAACCATGGACGAGATGCGGTTGTTAAATCGCGAAACGCTCGACGACGCCCTGAATGCGATGTCGGGCACATCGATCACTCATGGCGGTACATCCCGCAACGAATCCAATTATTTCATCCGGGGCATGGATCGCTTGCGCGTTCCGCTCTATATCGACGGCATCCGGGTCTATATGCCCTATGATAACCGGCTCGACATGGCCCGGTTCACCACCTCGGACATTGCCGAAATCCAGGTGACCAAGGGCTATACCTCGGTCATAAACGGTCCCGGCGCGATGGGAGGCTCGGTCAATCTGGTCAGCCGTCGTCCGACCTCGGCCTTGAGCGGCGACGTCCGTACCGGAACCAGTTTTGACGCGAACGGAGCGTTCAACGGCTTCACCACCGATGCGTATGTCGGGTCGATGCAAAAGAACTGGTACATCCAGGGCTCGGGCCAATGGGCGCAGAAAGATCATTTCGCCCTCTCCGACGATTTCAAGGCGACCCCGTCGGAAAACGGCGGCAACCGCAACGAATCGCAGAAGCAGGATTACAAGATCAATCTGAAGGTCGGCTACGTCCCGAACGCTGACGACGAATACAGCATCAACTACATCGATCAAAATGGCCGCAAGAGTGCGCCGCCGAATACGGTCTATAACAATCGCTACTGGCGCTGGCCGGAGTGGGGCAAGAAAAGCCTGTACTGGCTCTCGAAAACCACCGCCGACGACGGGTCGTACCTCAAGGTTCGCGCCTTCTACGACCAGATGGACAATACGATCGATTTCTACGCCAACAACACATACACGACCCCACATGCCAAGCAGGGGGTCTGGAGCACGTACAACGATTCCGCATGGGGCGGCAGCGTCGAGGGCGGCCTCAACATGTTCAGTGGCCGCGACATGCTGCGCGCGGCGTTGCATGGACGGTCCGACACCCACAAAGAACGTTCGCGGGTCAGCGCCACCGTGCTGGAACCATGGCAGGAATCGAACGAAGACACCTATTCGGCCGCGTTGGAAAACACCTTCAAGGCGACCAAGGATTGGGATCTGATCGCCGGTATCAGCTATGACCTGAGGGTTCTCAACAAAGCAGACGATTGGGGCATCACCGGCAACAATGGCAGCGCGATCCATTACGACCGCGCCAACGATCATGCCCTTAATCCGCAGATGGCGACGGTCTATCGCTATAGCGACAGCGGCAATGTCAGTGCCTCGATCGAGCGGCGGACCCGGTTCCCAACGCTGAGCGAGCGCTACAGCAACAAGTTCGGCACCGCCTACAACAATCCGACCCTGAAATCGGAAAAGTCGATCAACACCCAGATCGCGATCAAGGACAAGATCGGGGCCGACACCAAAGTCGGAGCCACCTTGTTTCACAGCTATATCGATGACGCGATCACAAGCCGTTCGATCAAGGTTGGGGCCGACACCTATACGCAAAACATCAATGTGGGAAGCGCCCGGCATAAAGGCTTCGAACTCGAAACCACGTCCCTGGTTCTTCCTTCGCTTGAAATCGGGGCCAATTATACGTTCCTGCTGGCCGAGGTCACCAACAAGACCCTGCGCGAGACGGGCATCCCCCGGCACAAGACCACCATGTTTGCCGATTGGGAGGCCGTCGAGGCCGTCCACGTCGTTCCGTCGGTTGAAATGGCGTCGGAACGCTGGATGCAGAACAGTTCGACAGACGCTTACTATCGCGGCGGCGATCTGGCCGTTGCCAACTTGAAGGTAGCCTGGCGACCGATCGACGACCTGACCGTCGAAGGTGGAGCGAAAAACATCTTCGACGCGAACTACCAAACCACTGACGGCTTCCCGGAGGAAGGGCGGAACTATTTCGCTAATGTCCGCGTTACTTTCTGACGCGGGTTTGGGGCCGGTATCCGGTGACGGATCGCTCTGGTCGCGGTCCGCCATCGCCTCTCTCCTGTTGCATGGAGCGGTGGCGATGGCGGTCCTGTCCTGGGGACCAAGACCCGCCGAGGAACCGCCGGAGCCCAATCCGCCGATCATCGTAGAGCTGGACATCTTGCCATCGAGTCCCGCACCGGTGCCACCCGTGGCCCCGCATCGGGACCCGCGTCCGGACCCGCGTCCGGCGGAGGGAGAGGCACGTCCGCTTCGGCACGAGCCTGTCAGCCCGCCTCGCCGTCCTCACACGATCGCAAGACCGACGGCCCCCGTTCCGACCGCGGTGACAGAGACGGCTCTGCCATCCGACACCGGGCCGGGAGAAGAAAGAGCCGCCTCGCCCGAGGCTTCCTCCCCGTCCTCTTCCGCCGCGAATGCGGCTGCGGGGGATGGAAATAGCCGTAGGGGCACCGTTACGGGATCGGGGACCGGAGGAAACGATGGCGATTCAATGGCCGCCTATCTGTCCGACGTCCGCGCCCGGTTGCAACGTGCCGTGATTTACCCCCCCAAAGCCCGCCGGATCGGCCTGCATGGCGACATCCGAATCCGGATGCGAATTCTTGCCGACGGCCGCATCGACCCCGATTCGGTCCGTGTGGTCGGGGATGGGGGGCATCCCGTGTTGATTACGGGGGCACTCGAAACGGTGGAACGGGTGGTGTTGGCAGCGCCGCCCACCCCGCTGATCGAGATCATCGCCCCCATCCAATTTCACCTGGAATAGGAGAACAGAATGAAGATCGCCCGTTTGTGTCTTGCCGCCCTGTGCGCGGTCGGACTGGCTGGCACCGCCCGCGCCGAAACCTTGCACGTCTACACCAGCTATCCTCCCGACATCATGGAATTGTACGAAAAAGCTTTCGCCAAGGTCCGCCCCGACATCAAGATCGAGTTCCAATGGGGCCACGGGGCCGAAGCGCTGGAAACGCTGCGCACACCAGACCAAGGGGGATTCGACGTGTGGTGGGCTCCGGCCGCCAACGCCTTTCCTGTCCTGGCCCGCGAAGGCGGCCTGCGCCCGCTCGGGGCTCTGCGCGACGGCATCGAGACCTCTGTATGGGGAATGAAGCTGGGTGACGATGCGGGAACGTATCTTCCGTTCGAAATCGCCGGCTATGGTTTTGCCCTGCGGCCGGATTATCTCACCCGTCACCATCTGCCCAAACCGACCAAGTGGAGCGACTTGGCCAAACCGGTCTATGCGGGTCATGTCGTAATGCCGGTGCCGTCTTCAGTCGGCTATGCCCCGGCGATGATCGAAATTCCGCTGCAATACCAGGGATGGGACAAGGGATGGGCGTTGTGGACCGAGATCGCCGCCAATTCCAGCCTAATGGACGGCGGCGGCGGTGCCGCGCTGTTGAACGAATTGCTCGACGGGACCAAGGGCGTCGCCCTGATCATGGATTTCTTCGTCCGTCCAGCCCGCCTTGAGGGCAAGCCCGTCACCTTCACGTATCCGTCGGTCACCTTTGTCAGCCCGGCCCATGTCGGTATCACCGCCAAGGCACCGCACCCCGACGAAGCCCAGGCCTTCGTCAAGTTCCTGCTGTCGGACCCCGGACAGTCACTGCTGATGGAACCCGCGGTCTCGCGCCTGCCGGTCCGCAAGTCGGTTTACGCCAAGGCACCCGCCGGATTCCCCCATCCCTTCGACGCCCCCCCGCCAGCTCATGCGTTCGATCAGGCCAAAGCGTCCGCCCGGCAAGCCGTCCTGAAGGCTCTGTTCGATGATGTCATCACCAGCCGTCATGCCCGGCTGAAAGAGCTGTTCACCGCCATTCACGCGGCGGAAAAGCGTGGCGACAGCGCCAAGGCCGAGAAAGCCCGCGCCCTGGCGACCCGTGTTCCGCTGGATGAAGCCGCCGCCGCCGATCCCGGCATCAATGCGGTGATGACCAATCCCGACAGCGATGAGGCCAAGACAATCCGCGCCAAATGGCGGAGCCAAGCCGACGAAGCCACCACCCGCGCCTTCGCCGTTCTTGGGAAATAATACTGTCCTCGCCCCCAACTGCGCCGTAAGCGCAGTTGGGGGCGATCTTCCCGATTACCCGCCGAGGCGGGTCAGAATGCCGACATCCCGTTCGATACTCTTCAGGGTCACGGCACGATCCCGAATGACATCGGCCAGCACGGACAGCACTTGTTCGATCGCCGCCGTGTGGAGATGGACATCCTGAAGCCCGTCGGCCATGCCCTGAAAGCGATCCTGGGCACTGGTGAACCGCACTCGGGTCGAGTCAATATCAGAGCCGAGGGTCGACAGGGTCGCCTCGATGCCTGAAATCGCAGTCTGGGTCCGGGCGAGAGTGGTCTTGGTATTATTGGCGAGATGCTTGACCTCTCCGGCCACCACGGCGAACCCCCGGCCGACTTCGCCAGCGCGGGCGGCTTCGATGGTGGCGTTTAATGCCAGCAGGTTGGTTTGCCCGGCGATGCCGTCGATTGTCGCGAGGATATCCCGCAGGCTGTTGACCGACTGGCCAAGATGAGAGAACTGACGCAGCAAGGCATCGGAGTCCGATTGGCTGCTCTCGAGCGTGGCGTTCTCTGCAATGACGTGCTGAACGTTCTGGATGGTAAGACGGACCTGACTGGTCTTCTCCACCGCCTGCTCAATCCGCTCGCGCAGAGTGGCGCCGCTGGAGAAATGATCGATCAGCCGCTTAATGACGCGTGAGCGCAGTTGGTTGAGGATGGACAGGCGGCTCAGTCGGGCCTGGGTGTAATAGCCCGAAAAGCGAGCATACTGGATCGGGAAACTGTCGAGGAAAGGATCGGCGAAGCTGCCCGGCGGCCGGTCGAAGAAGAACAGCGCGCTCAGGGTCTGGTTGACATTGATCCCGAACAATTCGCCGAAGGTCGAAAAACCGCCAACCGGGATTTTATAGAGCCCATCGAAACGGGAGAGTTCGGCGGGGTTATTGAGCCTGCGCAGAATGCAGTCGTTGACGATCGCGCCGATCGGCTGCGGTTTATCCCGGAAAAAGGCGTCGAGATCGCGCCGGGTCTGATCGACGATGTCCGTGGCTTCCAGCAACAGCAGTTCGTCACCGGCATTGACGTCACAGAAGAACGACACCACGCCCTGATCCGTATCGATCGCCGCCACCGAGCGGACGAACAACTCGCCATCAATCTCGATCCCGAACGTGTGGCCTTTGAGTTGGTCGGCGACCCGGGCCACCGGCACGCCCAGCAGCCCGGCCAGGGCATCAAGAATCGGAATGACATGGCCGCTATCGAGATCGATTGCCGCCATCACGGTGCGACGGTCGGGATCGGCTTCCGCCACCACGAAAGAGCGACCGGTCTTTTTGAAATTCTGACTTTTCAACACCCCGTAACTGACCTCGGACGCCAGCTTCAGGAAGATCACCACGGCGTGATTCTCGACGGTGCTGCGGCCGTCATAGATCTCGGTCCGACGAAAATCGAACGTGCCTCCGGCCGATCCGCCAAGGAACAGACAGGGGAAATGGCCGCTCCGATACACCGCTTCCATGAAATAGTTTTCGCACGATGACAACCCGTCGATCAGGGTCAACGCCAGACTGTCGCGCGGATCAAGCCGGAACGGCGGTATGGCCGATCCCAGCGCGGTGACGATCCGGTTGATTCGGTCTTCACGCGTCACGGGCGCTTCGCCCCGGCGAATGTCGGCGTTGGGCAGCGGCACCGAGCGGATGCAGACCTCTTTCAAGAGATCTGGCGAAAAGGCCTGCACCACGATTCCGGACCAGGACGGTCCGGTCGGGCGATAGAACGGCCCACTTTCTTTCCCGTCGCCACAAGCGCAAAGCTCTCCGGCGGTGCTGACCGCCACCAGAGGAACCGTCGGTCCGGTCAGCCGACGCAACGACCGCACCACGCCGTCGAAATCGACATGAGGGGAGACATAAGCCAACACCAGCGCCGCCGGTCGACCATCGAACAGGAGATTGTCTTGTCCAAGGCCGGAAAGGGTCGAGTCTGTTGGCAACACCCGCATCAACGGAGCGGTGCCCTTGGCGGGGAGAGGAGAGGTCGGTTGCGGAGGTTCTGCCGACTGCAAAACGAGGGGCGGCGTGCGACGGCGAAAGAGCATAAGAACCCTCCCAGCTTAAGCTCAGATGTTCCGTATATGCGCATGGTCATACACCACTTTCCAGACTAGGTCAGAAGTATATTTTCGGAAGCGGCCCAGCGGGAAAGGCCGCAGCCGTCCCCTCCTCCTTCGCCGACACCGCGACCGGGCGCATGTCATGCAAGGCTTCCAGGGGGTCCCCGGTAGCGGTCAAGCTTCGTCAGAGTGCGGCCGTCTCGTTTTTGGCAAAGACGGTCAGCAGGAACACCGGCACGTTCTGACCGTGATCGTCGCAACCGATCGACACGTCACCGCCTTTCAGCGCCGATACCGCAGCGCGTCCACCAGCTTGGCGAAGGCCGGCTTCGGTTGACGGCGGCTGGTGAAATAGAGATGGTAACCGGGGAATGGATGGCACCAATTCTCAAGAACACGGACGAGCCGACCGTCTTCCAGGTACGCCCTGACATAGTCCTCGGGCAGATAAGCCAGCCCCAATCCGGATAGGACCGCCCACCGGATTGAACTGAGCGTATTGAAGGTCAGTTGCCCTTCGACCCGAACCTTCACCTCGCGGCCATCCTTGTCGAATTCCCAGGCATAGAGCCCGCCATAGGTCAGCAGACGCATATTGATGCAGCGATGACTGGTTAGATCCTGCGGCGTCTCCGGCCTCGGTCTGGTCGCGAAATAGGCCGGCGTCCCCACGACCGCCATGCACAGGTCCGGACCGATGGGAACCGCGATCATGTCCTTATCAAGATGTTCGCCCATGCGAATTCCGGCATCGAATTGCCCTGCGACAATGTCCGTGAGACTGGAATCGATCACCACATCAACCTGGATGTCCGGATACTCCGGAAGGAATTTCTCCAGGACTGGCTGCAAGATGGTCTCCGCCGCGTGTTCCGCCGTGGTGATCCTGACCAATCCTGCCGGTTTGTCGCGCAGTTCGCTCAAAGCCGCCAATCCCGCGTCGATGCCCTCGAAATGCGGAGCCACCGCCTTCAGAAGACGCTCGCCGGCTTCCGTCGGTGCGACGCTGCGGGTGGTGCGGGTCAAAAGCTGGAGGCCCAGCCGGGTTTCCAACGCCCGGATAGTGTGGCTGAGCGCCGATTGCGACAGCCCCAGCTTGGCAGCCGCGCGGGTGAAATTCCGCTCGCGAGCAATGGTGATGAAGGTCAGCAGGTCGTTGATGGTGGATCGCGACATTCATGAACACCCATCATAGCTTCATGAAATTCATACCACCTAATTCCATGAGTACGGCAGCGTTACGCTGGCACTAAGCCACAACGTCCCCCATGGACAGGATGGATCGATCGATGAAGACGAAGCTCGGCCTGGTCGCCATTTTGCTGTCTGCCATCCTTCCACTCTGACTGCATTTGAGAGGCGTGCGCCCTAGCCAAACGCACTTAGAGCACGGGCGTTTGGCTAGGAAATGCAAGCGCGGCACCGTCACCGCACGCTATTCAGTCTCAGCCGATCCGCTGAGACAGTTCGATTTCCGCTCCGATCGGCGTGGACAGATAGCCGTGGCCGGGTGCCCGCACGAGGGCGAGATAGTCTGGGCTGTGATCGGCGTTATCGGCGACAATCATCGCACCCGGCCGCAAGCGGCCTTCCACCAGGCGCAGAATATCGGGATAGAGGGCTTTGGCTCCGTCCAGAAACAGCAGGTCGATGCGATCGGGCAGACCATCGGCCAGGGTCCGCAGGGCATCACCTTCGCGGATCTCGACCAGATCGGCCACTCCGCCCGCGATCAGATGAGCCCGTGCCCGCGCCGCCTTGGAGGGTTCGAACTCGGTGGTGATCAAATGGCCGCCGCCATTGTCGCGCAGCGCTGCCGCCAGATGCAGGGTCGACAGGCCGAACGAGGTGCCGAACTCGACGATGCTGCGCGCCCCGCAGCTGCGCGCCAGGATGTACAGCAACCGGCCGGTTTCTTTCGACACGGCGAGGGGGGCATTCTTCAGCCGGGTGTAAAAGTCGGCATAGTCGGTCCTGCTCTGCATCAATCGCGCCAGTTCTTCGGCGGAAACGTTTGCCAGAGCCGAATCGGCGAGCGGCGAAATCGCTGCCGCATCTTCGAACAGGCGCTCCAGCAGAGGGGCAAGCGGGAGGGTAGTCAGGGTATTCTTCATGTCGGTCTCCGATCCGGGTTCGACGCATCCTTGCGCCGGATCAAAAATACGACTAAATCGTCATGTTTCCGATTCGCATTGGCCAAGCCCCCATGACCGATCATCGAAAACCTTTGATTACCCAGCGGAAACAGCCTCGTCAGGCCCGCTCAAACGATCTGGTCGCCGCCATCCTGGAGGCGGCGGTTCAGGTTTTGACCAGGGACGGCGCGCCCCGTTTCACCACCGCCCGGGTGGCCGAGAAAGCGGGAGTCAGCGTCGGCTCGCTCTATCAATATTTCCCCAACAAGGCGGCGATCCTGTTTCGCCTTCAGAGCGACGAGTGGCGGCAGACATCCGAAATGTTGCAGACCATTTTGGGAGAAGCGGAGAAACCGCCGCCCGAGCGGCTGCGCACCCTGGTTCACGCTTTCATCCGGTCTGAATGCGAGGAGGCCGCGACGCGCCAAGCCCTCAGCGATGCCGCTCCCCTTTATCGCGATGCGCCCGAAGCGCGGGAAACGCGGGAGGCGGCGCAGCGGATGGTCCAGACGTTTCTTCGCGAGGCGTTGCCGGAGGTCGCCGAGTCCAAGCGGGCTCTGGCTGGCGATCTGATCACCATGACGTTGGGGTCCGTGGGAAAGCAGTTTTCGAGCGTGCCCCGCACCCCCGCCGAAATCTCGGCTTACGCCGATGCGCTGGCTGACATGTTCTGCGCCTACCTGGGACTCCTGAATAGTCGCGACACCGACTGAACTGTCCTGCTGGTACAGATCGACGGGGCAATCCGGACCCGGCTTGGAGCGCCCCCACCCCCGTCTTGATTTGACGAAGGAGTGGGGGCACCCCGTGACGGCTTAGGAATCGTGCGGCCGCGGTGCGGGCTGCGGCGCGGGAGTGGTTGCGGACTCGAACGCCTTGGTATTGCCCATCAGGTTGGACGAGGCGATCCCCGACTGGAGAAAGACTTCCGGATCGCCATGACGATCGCGATCCTTGATGGTCGATTTCGGCGCGCCAAAGGTATAGCGCATCCCGGCAAGGACAATGCCACGATTCTCATGCGCCACCGAGGCACCAGCTTCAGTGAACAGACTGAACGGGGTTTCCTCGGCCGGCTGCCATTCGACCTCTGCCAGCACCGCGCGGTAATTGCTGTAGCCGCCATAGGACACCGAGGTCTTCAGGGTATCGAAGACGTAATAATCCGCCTGGATCGCGGCGTATCCAGCGGTGGTGGTGGCGTGGTTGGCGCCGCCGCGCTGGATACCGCCGGTGGTGCCGAGGGTGAAATCCCCCAGATAGGCGGCCAGTTCAACGCCATAACGATAGGCATTGGTGCTGCCGAAGCGGGACCATTCAAAGGTTCCGCCCGCCAGATAAGCGTCGGGATCACGGGTAAACAGGTGCAGACCGGCATCCATGCCGCCAGTCCCGCCAGAATTGGTCAACGCGCCATCGACCTGAACCCCGATCCGATCCGTCACCGGCAGGGCAATGCTGGCCGCACCACCGCCGGTGGCCTTGCCACTGGCCGATCCGCCGATCGCCATCACCGTCGCGCTTGGTGCCGAGACTGCGGCATCGCTTTTCACACCGTCTGCCAGCGCGGCGGATGCCGTCGCGCCCAACGCGGCCAACGCGATCAGAGTTGCGTTTCTTACCTGCATTTCCCCTCCCAAATAGACATGATCCGGCCCCGCCCAATCGGGTGCCGGTCATGACGAGAGGAATGGTAACGAATAAACCTAACAAACGGAACGAGCGAAATACTGCCCTGGAGCGCCCCCACCGCGTCCTAATCGGCGTGAAGGCGCCCCAAAGACGGCTTAGATGGGATTAAAAGGCGCGGGCTGGGGCGCGGCGGGGGTCACGGCAGGCTCGAACGCCTTGGTATTGCCCATCAGGTTGGACGAGGCGATCCCAGACTGGAGAAAGACTTCCGGATCGCCGTGGCGGTCGCGGTCCTTGATGGTCGAGTTGGGCGCGCCAAAGGTATAGCGCACCCCAGCCAGGACGATGCCGCGATGCTCATGCGCCACCGAGGCACCGCCCTCGGTGAACAGGCTGAGCGGCGTATCATTGACCGGCTGCCATTCGACCAGTGCCAGCACGGCGCGGTAATTGCTGTAACCGCCGAAGGACACCGAGGTCTTCAAGGTATCGAAGAGGTAATAATCCGCCTGAACGGCGGCATAGCCAGCGGTGGTGGTGGCGTGGTTGGCACCGCCGCGCTGGATACCGCCAGTGGTGCCGAGGGTGACATCCCCCAGATAGGCGGCCAGTTCGACACCATAGCGATAGGCGTTGGTGCTGCCGAAGCGAGACCATTCGAAGGTTCCGCCCGCCAGATAGGCGTTGGGATCGCGGGTGAAGAGGTGCAGACCGGCATCCATGCCGCCGGTTCCACCGGCATTGGTCAGCGCGCCATCGACCTGAACCCCGATCCGATCCGTCACCGGCAGGGCGACGCTGGCCGCACCACCCCCGGTGGCCTTGCCGCTGGCCGATCCGGCGATCCCCATCACCGTCACGCTTGGCGCCGAGACCGCAGCATCGCTTTTCACACCGTCCGCCAGCGCAACGGAAGCCGTTGCGCCCAGCGCGGCGAATGCGACCAGAACTGTTTTGCCTGTCTGCATATGCCCTCCCGAATGTACGTGATGAGGCCCCGGCCGATCGGATAGCCGGACATGACGAAGGGCATGGTAACGAAAAACCGCGACAAACGGAACGCGCGAAATTCCTATGGGTAAAATTACGGTATAATCGTTCAGATCGGCCAGGAAAGGTCGAACGCGGTTCCGCCTAAGGAGGACGGCCCACAAATCACATCGCCGCCATGGGCATGGGCGATCGCCTGGACCACGGCCAGCCCCAGCCCGCTGCCCCGGCCATGGGACTGGCCGCGCTGGAACGCCACGAAAATCTGGGTGATTTCGGCCTCGGGCACGCCGGGGCCACTGTCTTCGACCACCAGATGGCAGCGCTCCGGCTCGACCCGCACTGAAATCCGCACCGGGCCGGGAATGGCGTGGTGACGGACGTTTTCGAGCAGGGCCAGCAAGGCCTGGCGGATACGGACCGGATCGCATAGCATCGGGCGATTGTCCAATTGGCAAGACAGCAAGAACCCGGCTTCAATCAGGCTGGGTTCGAACGCCTGCACCACCGCCGCGATTTCGGCAGACAGGTCGGTTTGTTCCCAATAAAGGTCAAGTCGGCCGTTTTCCGCCAGCCCGACCAGCCGCAAATCCTCGATCAGCCGCCCCAATCCCTCAACCTGGGTCAGCAGCGAGCGGAACAAGGCCGGGTCCGGCTCGAACACCCCTTCGGTCAGTCCTTGCAGACGGCCACGCAACACCGTCACCGGGGTGCGCAGTTCATGGGCAATCGCCGCGCTCCAGAACTGGCGTTCGCGCTCCATCCGGTCCAGCCGTTCGGCCATCGCGTTGAAGTCCCGCACCAGATGCGCCACCTCCCCCAGCGATTGGTCGTCCGTACTGGCCCGTACCGTCAGATCGCCCAGCGCGACTTGACGCAAGCTTTCGGCGACGGAATTAAGCGGCACCAGAATCTGCCGCGCCAGCCCCAGCGCCGAGACCACCGCCAGCCCCAGCGCCGCCAGCGCGGTCAACGCCATCCAGCCCCATTCCAGCGGAGTGGGAAACAAACTCTCGCTGTTGGCGCCGGGGAAATTGGCCGGGGAGAGAATGAGCCAGAGGGTATAAAAGGCGTAGGATCCCAGCACCGTCAGCAAGGTGGTGGCCAAAGCCAGGGAGACCATCGAACGGATGATGCGGCGGCTGAGGCCCCCCGCCGCCGTCACGTCCCCTCTCCCAACCGATAGCCGACGCCGCGCACGTTGGCGGGAACCCCGTCCAGCCCCGCCGCCTCCAGCTTCTTGCGCAGCTTGCTGACATGGCTGTCGACCGTGCGCTCCAACGCCTCGCCCTCGGGCAGACAGGCAACCAGCAATTCCTCGCGCCCGAACGCCCGACGCGGCGCGCGCATCAGATGAACCATCAGCTTGAACTCGGTCGGGGTCAGCGCCAACAGATGGTCGCCGTCCTCGCCATGCAGAGTGATTTCATGGCTTTCCAGGTCGGCCTGCAACCGACCGATCCGGATGAAACGGCGGTTCGGGGCCTCGCCGCCGGGGCGGACGCGGCGCAACACCGCCTGGACGCGGGCCACCACTTCGGCCGGATTGAACGGCTTGACCACATAATCGTCGGCACCGATCCGCAGCCCGGTCAGCTTGTCGATGTCCTGATCCATCGCGGTCAACATGACGACCGGCGTGTCGCCACGATGGCGGATTTCGGCCAGCACCTGCCAGCCGTCGAGTTGCGGCATCTGGACATCGAGCAGGATCAGATCGGGCTTTAGCGACAAATGCAGGTCCAACGCCCGGCGACCGTCGGCGGCGCGCACGCTGCGCAAGCCGCTACGGCCCAGATAGGCGGACAGGATATCGGCGATTTCGGGCTCATCTTCGGCAATGAGCACCAGGGCCTGCGGCGCGGCGGTTGGGGGAGACATAGCGGGTCTGCACATTTCTGTTCGATCTCCATTGTATCTCCACAAAGGCTCGACGCAAACGCCATCCCCTCGGCCTAGGGTGCGATCGCCCGCAAAGGCGGCGGGTGGTTCTATTGAGTGTCGGTGAAAGATCGAAGCATGAGAGTGAAACGCCTACCCCGCACCGGCGGGGTCCTGATTCTGGCCGCGCTGGCGCTGGCGGGCTGTGGCGATCCCGCCCCCGAGGCGGCATTGCCACCCATTCAGGTCGCGGTGATGACCCTGGCCCCGTCGCGGGCCGACTTGACCGAAGATCTGCCCGGCCGGGTCGCCGCCGTCCGTATCGCCGAAATCCGCCCCCAGGTCAGCGGCATCGTCCAGCGCCGCCTGTTCGAACAGGGCGCGGAAATCAGGGCGGGCGCGCCGTTGTTCCAGATCAATCCGGCTCCGTTCAAGGCCGATGCCGACATGGCAGCCGCCGCCTTGCAACGGGCCGAGGCCGCCCTGGCCCGCGCCCGGATTCAGACCCAGCGGCTGGAGCCGCTGGTGCAGGCCGACGCGATCAGCCGCCAGACCTATGACGACGCGGTGTCACAGCGCGATCAGGCTGCCGCCGACGTCGCCCAGGCCCGCGCCACCCTGGCCCGGCGCAAGCTCGATCTGAAGTTCGCGACGGTCGATGCCCCGATCTCGGGCCGGATAGATCAGGCCCTGATCACCGAAGGCGCGCTGGTGGCCCCCACCGACAGCAACCCGATGGCCCGGATTCAGCAGGTCGATCAGGTCTATGTCGATGTGCGTCAGCCCGCCTCCTCGCTGGAGACGGTGCGCGAAGCCCTGGCATCATCCCAAGCCGCGAAAACCTCGGGCCTGCCGGTCACCGTACTGCGCAGCAACGGCACCCCCTACGACGTGCGCGGCCGCATCCTGTTTTCCGGCATCAACGTCGATTCCGGCACCGGCGATGTGCTGTTGCGGGTGTTGGTGGACAATCCCAAGCGCGACCTGTTGCCAGGGATGTTCGTTCGTGCCCGCGTCCCGCGCGCCAGCTATGACGACGCCTTGATGGTACCGCAGCAGGCGGTGGTCCGCCTTGGCGGCAAGGCGAAAGTGTGGGTGGTGGGCGAAGGCGATCTGGCCTGGTCAGTCCCGGTCGAACTGGGCGAGTTGATCGACCGCCGCTATCGCATTCAGACCGGGCTGGTCGCCGGGCAGAGGATCGTGGTCGAGGGGCTGGACCGCCTGCTCGACGGCACCGCCGTCGCCCCACGCACGTGGCAACCGAGCAAAACCGCCGCGCGCTAAGAGTCCCCCCGGAGCCTTTTTACCATGCCGCATTTTTTCATCGAACGGCCGGTCTTTGCCTGGGTCGTCGCGCTTTTCATCATTTTGCTGGGGCTGATCGCCCTGCCGCAATTGCCGATCGCGCGCTATCCCTCGGTGGCGCCGCCCACGATCAACATCTACGCCAACTATCCCGGCGCCACCCCCCAGACGATGAACGATTCGGTGCTGAGCCTGATCGAGCGCGAATTGTCGGGCGTCAAGAACCTGCTCTATTTCGAATCGACCGCCGACACCTCGGGCTGGGCCCAGATCACCGTCACCTTCAAGCCGGGGACCGACCCGGAACTGGCCCAGGTCGATGTTCAGAACCGGTTAAAGACGATCGAGCCGCGTCTGCCTCAGGCGGTGCGGCAAAACGGCCTCAACATCGAATCCGCCTCTTCGGGCTTTCTGATGCTGATTACCCTCAAATCCGAGGATGGCCGCTTCGATGAAACGACGCTGAGCGACTATATGGCGCGCAACATCATCGAGGAATTGCGCCGGATCGAGGGGGTTGCCGGGTCCAGTTGTTCGGGGCCGAACAGGCGCTGCGCATCTGGGTCGATCCGTCGCGGCTGATCGGTTTTGGCCTGTCGATGAACGATCTGTCGACGGCGATTACCCAGCAGAACGCCCAGATCGCGCCCGGCCGGGTCGGCGATTCCCCCACCGTGGCGGGGCAGCGCGTCACCATTCCGCTGACCGTGCAGGGACAATTGCGCACGCCCGAGGAATTTGCCGCGATCGTGCTGAAAGCCAATGCCGATGGCTCAAAGGTGGTTCTGGGCGATGTGGCGCGGGTCGAGCTGGGGGCCCAGACCTACAGCTTCGTCAATCGCGAGAACGGCAAGACCGCCACTGTCGCCGCCGTGCAGCAATCGCCCGGTGCCAACGCCGTCCGCACTGCCGAGGGGGTGCAAAAGCGGCTGGCGGAACTGAGCCACACCCTGCCGTCGGGGATGAGCTATGCCGTCCCGTTCAACACCGCTCCCTTCGTCAAGATTTCAATCGAGAAGGTCGTCCACACCCTGCTCGAAGCGATGGTTCTGGTGTTCCTGGTGATGCTGCTGTTCCTGCAAAACATCCGCTACACCCTGATTCCGGCGATTGTCGCCCCGATTGCCCTGCTCGGCACCTTTACCGTGATGCTGATGGCCGGGTTCTCGATCAATGTCCTGACGATGTTCGGGATGGTGCTGGCAATCGGCATCATCGTCGATGATGCGATCGTCGTGGTCGAAAACGTCGAACGCTTGATGGCAACCGAGGGCCTCTCGCCCAAGGAGGCGACGGTTAAGGCGATGACCGAAATCACCGGCGCGGTGATCGGCATCACCCTGGTTCTGACCGCCGTGTTCATTCCGATGGGATTGGCGAGTGGTTCGGTCGGAGTGATCTATCGCCAGTTCACCCTGTCGATGGCGGTATCGATCCTGTTCTCGGCCTTCCTCGCCCTCAGCCTGACCCCGGCCTTGTGCGCCACCCTGCTCAAGCCGGTCGATCCCGGCCATCACGAAAAAGGCGGGGTCTTTGGCTGGTTCAACCGCCGCTTCGACCGCATGACCCGATCCTATGAACACCGGGTCACCGGCCTGGTTCGCCGCTCGGGCCGGATGATGGCGGTGTTCGTCCTCCTGTCTGTCGTGCTGATCCTGGCCTTCCGCGCCTTGCCCTCGGCCTTTCTGCCCGAGGAAGACCAGGGCTATTTCATGACTTCGTTCCAATTGCCGTCCGATGCGACGCAGGAACGCACGCTGGATCAGGTACGCCAGTTCGAGTCGCATGTCGCGGCGCGGCCGGGCATCCAGTCGAACATCTCGATCCTGGGCTTCAGCTTTTCCGGGTCCGGCCCCAATGCCGCACTGGCTTTCACCATGCTGAAGGATTGGGACCGGCGGGACGGTGCCACCGCCGCCGACGAGTCGGCCCGCGCCCAAGCGGCGATGTCGGACATCACCGAAGGTACGGTGATGAGTCTGCTGCCGCCGTCGATTGATGAAATGGGAACGTCGTCCGGCTTCAGCCTGCGTTTGCAGGACCGCGCCAACCGGGGCCACGCCGCCCTGAAAGCAGCCGAGACACAATTGCTGGAGTTAGCCGCGCAAAGCAGCATCGTTGCCAATGTCTATCCCGACGGCCTGCCCACCGGTCCCAGCCTTCATCTCGACATCGACCGCCAGAAGGCCGAGGCGCTGGGGGTTCCCTTCACCGCGATCAGCGAAACACTGACGGCGGCGATGGGCTCGCTGTACATCAACGACTTCCCCAATGCCGGACGGATGCAGCAGGTGATCGTCCAGGCCGACGCCCCGGCCCGGATGCAGATTGACGACGTTCTGAAGCTGTATGTCCGCAACGCAAACGGCGGCATGGTGCCGTTGGCCGAAGTGGTGACGCCGGTATGGGAAGATGCGCCGTTACAGATGGTGCGCTATCAGGGCATCCCATCGGTCCGCATCTCCGGCAGCCCGGCCCCCGGCGCGTCGAGTGGCGCGGCGATGGCCGAGATGGAACGGATCGCCAAGCAACTCCCCTCCGGCTTCGCGGTGGAATGGACCGGGCAATCGTTGCAGGAACGGCAATCGGCGGCCCAGGCCCCGTTGCTGCTGGCCCTGTCGATGCTGGTGGTGTTCCTGGTGCTGGCGGCGCTGTACGAAAGCTGGGCGATCCCGCTCTCGGTGATGCTGGTGGTCCCGCTCGGCCTGTTGGGCGCGGTCGCGGCAGTGATCCTGCGCGAGATGCCCAACGACGTCTTCTTCAAGGTCGGCATGATCACGGTGATCGGCCTGTCGACCAAGAACGCGATCCTGATCGTCGAATATGCCCGCCAATTGCACGCCCAGGGTATGGAGGTGCGGGACGCGGCGGTCACGGCGGCGCGGCTGCGGCTGCGTCCGATCCTGATGACCTCGCTGGCGTTCACGCTGGGCGTGGTGCCGCTGATGCTGGCCTGGGGCTCCAGTGCCGAGACCCAGCACGCGATTGGCACCGGCGTTTTCGGCGGGATGATTACCGCCACCGTGCTGGCGGTGCTGTTCGTTCCCGCCTTCTTCGTTTTCGTCATCGGCGGATTGGAACGGCTGGACGACTGGCGGCGTGCCCGTCGTTCCAGCGCGCCGCCGCACAACAAGAGTTGAGTTGATTCGATGCGATTGACCGCGTTTCCCCTGCTTCTGGCGCTGTCGGCCTGCTCGCTGGCCCCCGATTTGACCAAGCCCGACCTGCCGGTGCCTGCGGCTTACCCTGCGCCCGGGCCAGTGGCCGCCGAGGGCGAACCTGCCGCCAACCTCGGATGGCGCACGATGTTCGGCGATCCCAGATTGCACCGGCTGATCGATCTGGCGTTAGAGAACAACCGCGATCTGCGGCTGGCCGCGCTCAATGTCGAGGCGGTCCAGGCGCAATACATGATCCAGCGGGCCGCCCGCATCCCGGCGGTCAACGCCAATGCGGGCACCACCCGCCAGCGCATCGCCGCCGACCGGACGACCGATCCCGCCACCCAGGCCCGGATTCAAAGCCAGCACAGCCTTGGCCTCGGCATCAGTGGCTTTGAAATCGACCTGTTCGGCCGGGTCCGCTCGCTGAGCGAGGCGGCCTTCGCCCGCTACCTCGCCAGCGAGGAAGGCCGCCGCGCCGCCCACATCGCCCTGGTCGGCGCGGTGGCCGACGCCTATTTCGCCGAGCGTCTGGCCCGCGAGCAACTGGACCTGGCCGAACAGACCCTGGCCGACTGGCGGCAATCGCTTGATCTGGCCCGCCGCCTCAAGGCCGCCGACCAGACCAGCGGATTGGACATCACCCAGGCGGAAGGTCAGGTCGCCACCGCCGAGGCCGATCTGGAAGGACGCACCCGCGCCCTGGCCCGCGCCACCAACGCCTTGACCCTGCTGGTGGGAACCGCCCTGCCCGCCGATCTGCCGCCGCCGGGAATGTTGGACAGCACGTCGGTGCGGACCCGGTTGCCCGCCGGGCTGCCGTCCGACCTGCTGACCCGCCGCCCTGACATCCGGCGGGCGGAACAGGCGCTGGTCGCCGCCAATGCCGATATCGGAGCGGCCCGCGCCGCCTTTTTCCCCCGTCTGTCGCTGACCGCCTCGCTGGGCACTGCCAGCCCGATGCTGGGTAGCCTGTTCGACGGCGGCCAGGGGGTGTGGAGCTTTGCCCCGCAGATCACCCAATCCCTGTTCCTGGATGGACAGTTGCAAGCCGAATTGCAGCTGGCGGAAATCCGCAAATCCGAAGCGATCGCCGAGTATGAACGCGCGATTCAGACCGCCTTCCGCGAAGTCGCCGACGGGCTGGCCGGGACCGCCACCTATGGCCGTCAGATCGAGGCGCAAACCCGGATGGTCGCCTCGGCCGAGCGACGGGTCGAACTGTCCACCCTGCGCTATCGCGCCGGGCAGGAAGGCCGCCTCGAACTGCTCGATTCGCAACGCCAGCTTTACGCCGCGCGCCAGACCCTGCTCGACATCAAGCGAGACGAGATCAGCAACGCAATCGGCTTGTACAAAGCCCTGGGCGGCGGCCTTGACGGGCAGACGGATGACGGCCCGGCCTGAAATCCCCCTTTTCTGATAGGGTCAAGGGTCGGGAAGACTGGAAAAGAAGGCTAGAGGGCGATACGATCAGTGTCGGATCGTGCTTAATCGGTCTGAAGATTAACCCGTCCCTGTGCTGCTCCCCCTGCCGACGGCGACCGATCCAGTCCCGGTGGCAGTGTCTTGAGTGATCGAATGCCTGTTTTCGATATCATGCTCACCCGCAGAACTGTTCTGACCGGGCTGCTCGGCCTGATGGCGATGCCTGCGACCGCCAAGACCATCCCCCACGCCGACGTTGTCATCGACATCAGCTACATGACCACCGTCCGCGACTTCACCCTGGCCCGCAAGAAAAGCAACATTCTGGGCGTGATCCATAAAGCCAGCGAAGGCGGCGACTGGCGCGACCCCTATTATGCCAAGCGCCGCGCCCAGGCCGAGGCGGCGGGGCTGTTGTGGGGGGCCTATCATTTCGGGACCCGCCAATATTCCGGCAAGGAGCAGGCGCGGACCTTCCTCGACACCGCCCGCCCCGGCCCGGCCACGCTGATCGCGCTCGATCTCGAACTGAACGAGCTGAACCCGGCCAACAGCATGCATCTCCATCAGGCCGAGGATTTCGTCCGCACTGTCTTCGCCGCGACCGGGCGCTATCCCCTGCTTTACACCAATGCCGCCTGGGCCGACGGGCGGCCGATGGGACGGACCCACCACAGCCTGGGCGGCCCGATCACGCCGCGTTCGATCCTGGCCAATTGCCCGCTGTGGCTGGGCGATTACCGGATGCAACCCGAAGTCCCCAGCGCCTGGAAGGGCAAGGGGTGGCATTTCTGGCAATATGCCGGTGACGGCGGTCCCCGCCACCATCGGACCCGCGCGGTATCGGGCATCGAACGATGCGACCGCAACCTGTTCCGTGGCGATATCGCCGCGCTTGAACGCTATTGGCGGCACGAAGCGGGACGATCCTCCCGCCCGCCATCGGCCCGCGGCTAAGCGCCGGCACCGCTCCTGCCCTCTGCCAACCTGCACCAACGTGTGGCCCCCAGCCACCCGAAGGAATAGCCATGCGTTTCAGGGATAATGCGTATTGACGGATGCATAACAAAACCGCCAAGGATCGAGAAAAAAGTTACAGTTCCGGTAATAATCTTACCCAATCCCATTCAGGACTGGACCCCCACTTCTTTCTATGAATAATTATCGATCTCCAATCCAACACTGAATCAAACTTCAGGGTTCATATCACATCTTTCTAAACAATCACAACGGGGGTTGACGGTGACCTTTTCTGCTCTGTCCGACCTCGACCAATTGGTAGCGCGCGTCAAGGCCGCCCAACTGGCCTTCTCTACCTATTCCCAGGAACAGGTGGACCTGATTTTCCGCAGCGCCGCCCTGGCCGCCGCCGATGCCCGCATCCCCCTCGCACGGCTTGCCGCCGAAGAAACCGGGATGGGCGTCGTCGAGGATAAGGTGATCAAGAATCACTTCGCCTCGGAATACATCTACAACGCCTACAAGGACGACAAGACCTGCGGCATCGTCGAAATCAATGACGAGGCGGGGACCATCACCATCGCCGAGCCGGTGGGATTGATTTGCGGCATCGTGCCGACCACCAACCCGACTTCGACCGCGATCTTCAAGGCGCTGATCTGCCTGAAGACCCGCAACGGCATCATCTTCAGCCCGCATCCCCGCGCGGCGCGCTCGACCTGCGCCGCCGCCAAGCTGGTGCTGGATGCCGCCGTCGCCGCCGGTGCGCCCGCCGACATCATCGGCTGGATCGACGCGCCGTCTCTGGAACTGTCGAACGGGCTGATGCATCACCCCGACGTCAACCTGATCCTGGCCACCGGCGGTCCCGGCATGGTGCGGGCGGCCTATTCGTCGGGCAAACCGGCGATCGGCGTCGGCGCGGGCAATACCCCGGTGGTGATCGACGAAACCGCCGACATCAAGCGGGCGGTTGCCTCGATCCTGATGTCGAAGACCTTTGATAACGGCGTCGTCTGCGCCTCGGAACAATCCGTCATCGTCGTCGATTCGGTGTACGAGGCGGTGCGCCAGCGCTTCGCCAGCCATGGCGGCTATATCCTGAACCCCGTCGAATTGGACGCGGTACGCAAGGTGTTGCTGGTCGACGGCAACGTCAACGTCAACATCGTCGGCCAGCCGGCCAGCCGCATCGCCGAACTGGCGGGGATCTCGGTGCCGCCCGACACCAAGATTCTGATCGGCGAGGTCAAGGACACCGTCGTCGCCGAACCGTTCGCCCATGAAAAGCTGTCGCCGACGCTGGCGATGTATCGCCGGGCCGATTACGCCCAGGCGGTCGCCGCAGCGGTGGACCTGGTGGCACTGGGCGGCATCGGCCATACCTCGGTGCTGTATACCGACCAGGATCTCCAGCCGCAGCGGGTCCTCGATTTCGGCAAGCACATGAAGACCGCCCGCATCCTGATCAACACCCCCTCCTCGCATGGCGGGATCGGCGATCTGTATAATTTCAGTCTGGCGCCGTCGCTGACGCTGGGCTGCGGATCGTGGGGCGGCAATTCGATTTCGGAAAATGTCGGCCCCAAGCACCTGATCAACAAGAAAACCGTCGCCAAGCGAGCAGAAAACATGCTGTGGCACAAACTGCCCAAGTCGATCTATTTCCGGCGCGGCGCGATCACCGAGGCGTTGAAGGACCTCGCGGGGAAAAAGCGGGCGCTGATCATCACCGACCGCTATCTCTTCAGCAACGGCTATGTCGACGACACCATCACCCTGCTGAAGCGCAACGGAATGGAGGTGGAAACCTTCTTCCAGGTCGAAGCCGACCCGACGCTTTCGATCATCAACAAGGGTGTCGAGATCGCCCAGGCGTTCCAGCCCGACGTGATCGTCGCGCTGGGCGGTGGCTCGCCGATGGATGCGGCCAAGCTGATCTGGGTGCTCTATGAACATCCCGAGGTCAATTTCGCCGACCTCGCGCTCCGCTTCATGGACATCCGCAAGCGCATCTACAAATTCCCCAAACTGGGGATCAAGGCCGAACTGGTGGCGATTCCCACCACCTCGGGCACCGGATCGGAAGTGACGCCGTTCGCCGTCGTCACCGACGATGCGACCGGGATCAAGTATCCGATCGCCGATTACGAGCTGACCCCCAGCATGGCCATCGTCGATGCCAATTTCGTGATGAATCTGCCCAAATCGCTGACCGCGTTCGGCGGCATCGATGCGGTGGTGCACGCGCTGGAAGCCTATGTCTCGATCATGGCCAGCGAATACACCGACGGGCAGGCGCTCCAGGCGCTGAAGCTGCTGAAGGAAAGCCTGCCGTCGGCCTATGCCAACGGGGCCAAGGACCCGATTGCGCGCGAACGCGTCCATAACGGCGCCACCATCGCCGGGATCGCCTTTGCCAACGCCTTCCTGGGGGTGTGCCATTCGATGGCGCACAAGCTGGGGGCCGCCTTCCATCTGCCGCACGGTCTGGCCAACGCCCTGCTGATCAGCAACGTCATTCGCTACAACGCCAATGACAATCCGACCAAGCAGACCGCGTTCTCGCAATACGATCGGCCGAAATCACGTCATCGTTATGGCGAGATCGCGATAGCGCTCGGTCTGGACGGCGTCAACACCGCCGCCCGCATCGAACGGCTGCTGGAGTGGCTGGATGGACTGAAGCACGAGTTGGGCATTCCGCCGTCGATCCAGGCCGCCGGTGTGGCCGAGGCCGACTTCCTGGCCAAACTCGACACCCTGGCCGTCGAAGCGTTCGACGACCAATGCACCGGGGCCAACCCGCGCTTCCCGCTGGTGACGGAACTCAAGGCGATCCTGCTCGACAGCTATTACGGCCGTCCCTTCAGCGAAGAACGCCTGTACGACCACAGCGAGGACGAGAGCGAAACCCCGCTTGCGGAGAAAATCCTGGCGTAAAGCCGGGGACACCGAACAACGTTCCGGGATACGGGGGAGCGTCCCCGTATCCCGGTGCGATTGTCATCAGGCTTTGACCATCAGAGACAGGCGGCGAACCGCCCGCGTCAGCGCGCCATCTGCCCCAGATAATTGACCAGCGCATCGACCGCCATCCCGGCGACGAAGGCGGCGGTCAGGGCGATGAACAGGTTAAGCGACAACACCTGCCACCACGCCCGTTTCGTCCCGGTTTGTCCGGCCGGACCAGCCGCTGCAACTGGCGCGACCGCACGCTCCGCCCCGCGTCGGGGCTGCACCTCACCCGGCTGCACCGCCGGGGAAAGACGGTTCAACAGATCAGCATGAAGCGTGGCGCGCCATTCGCGCAAACGCTCCAACGCGGTTTCCAGGCTGGCCGCTTCGGGCAGATGCGCCCAATGACGGTTCTGCCGCGCCAGCAAAGCCAGCATCTCGCGGGTGGCCTCGACATAGCTCAATCCGGCAGGACCATCGGGATCAAGCACCGTCACCGGCAGCCCCAGATGCGCCGCCTCGGCGACCTTGGCTTTGGCCGGAATCTCGACATCGAGAACCTGATCGCCGAATTCGGCACGGATCACCCGGGCAACATCGGCCCCGGTCGGGTCCGGCTCGGTCATCGTCAGCAGAATCCCGGCAACGCCCAATTGGTAATTGACCGTCTCGCGAACGCGACAAATCTCGTACCAGGTGTTGACCAGCCCATCATGGGCGAAGGGATCGGGATGGACCGGCATCAGCACCGCCGTCGCCGAAGCCAGCGCGGTCGAGGTCGCGGCGGCCAGCGAGGGCGGACAATCGACGACGACGATATCCACCCCGGTTCCGGCCAGCCGGGCTTCGAGCAGCCCACGCCGCCGCCCGGACGGGGTCAGCAGATGGTCGTTGTCGCGCAGGCTCTGGGTCGCGGGCAGCAGCCACAGCCCCTCATACGCGGTATCGAGGGCGACATCGGCGATATCGGCCCGTCCGGTGATGACCTCGAAGGCCCCTTCGGCGGGCAGGGGCGCAACACCGAAGCTGGCGGTGGCGTTGCCCTGGGTATCGAGATCGACCAACAGAACCCGATAGCCGAACGCGGTCAGGCTGACGGCCAGATTACAGGCGGTGGTGGTTTTCGCCACGCCGCCTTTTTGATTGAAGACAGCCACCATCACCGGCGGAAGCGGCGGGGCGGAAGCGGCAGCAGGAGTGGATTCGGTCTCGTCCATCAGAAAAACAGTTCTTCGTCACAGGTTTCAGCCGGGGCGGGGTAACGCGGCCCGGGGTCGCGGCCGTCCAGCGCGGCAGCAAAGCGCCGTCGCCAGTCGGACAGAGAAATGCACTCGCTCAATTGCCGGCTCCAGGTCTCCAGCACGACATGGATCGGCGGCAACGGCGGGTGGCGTTGAGTTTCTTCGACCAGTTCGGCTTCGAGCCGCCGGAACGTCTCCAGCACCGAGGCGACCTGCTCCAACCCCTGGCGGGAGCGGTCGGCCGATTGCAGGCGCTGGATCACCGAAAAAGTTTCGGCCTGAAGCAGAGCCGGATCGGTCGAGTCCAAACGACCACCCATCTGTCCCAACACGGCAGCGGCCCCATCGGTCGAGTTTTCGAATTCCTGCCCGGTGGCCAGCGCTTCGGCGGCGAGAAAGCTAAAGGCGCGCTGCTGCAACTCGGAAAAAGCCTGCCAACGAGCCAGCAGGCCGAGAAGCGCCGTCTTGTCCTCTCCTTCCCCGGATGTGGTCATCGTCTCCGATCCCCTTGTGCGCCGATTCGCACTCCCCCCACTGTGGCCTAAGCGCGGCTTGGCATCAATCATCGCCTTGCGCTCGACACAACCGCAGAATTTCATCGGCGATCCGCGAGAGTGGCAATTGACGCTGAACCGCCCCGATTTCGTGGGCCGCTTTCGGCATACCATAAACGACGCACGAGGATTCGTCCTCGCCTAGCGTATCGGCTCCCGCCTCGCGCATCGCCAGCAATCCATCGGCCCCGTCGCGCCCCATGCCGGTCAAAATCACTCCAACCGCCTTGCCCGCGCAGGTCTGCGCCACCGAGTGGAACAAGGCATCGACGCTGGGCTTGTGCCCACTCACCAACGGCCCGTCCTGAACATGGGTGACCAGCGCCGCCCCCGACCGGCGTACCCGCAGATGGCGGTCGCCCGGAGCAATATAGACATGACCGGCCAGAATCCGTTCGGCATCGACCGCTTCCTTGACCCGAACCGCCGACAGACCGTTGAGCCGCTCGGCGAAGCTGGCGGAAAAGCGGGGCGGAATATGCTGGGCGATCACCACCGGCGGCGCGTCGGCGGGCAAGGCAACGATGATGTCGCGCAACGCCTCGACCCCGCCGGTTGACGAGCCGATCGCCACCAGCCGGTCGCTGGAGCGGTAAATCTGAGTCACCGACAGGCGGGTGATCGACCGGGCGGCAGGATCGCGCGGCGGACGCAACCGCGCCATGGCAGCGGCCTTGATCTTCTCGATCAGTTCGGTTCGATAGGCGGTCAAGCCCCCCGCTGCGGCATCGGCGGGCTTACAGAACACATCGACCGCCCCCAATTCGAGGGCACGAAGGGAAACGGCAGCCCCCTGCCCGGTCAGGGACGACACCATCACCACCGGCATCGGCCGCAACGCCATCACCCGTTCGAGGAAAGCCAGCCCGTCCATCCCCGGCATTTCGACGTCGAGCGTCATCACGTCGGGATTGAGGGTTTTGATCTTGTCGCGGGCAACCAACGGATCGGGCGCGGTGCCCACCACCTCGATCCCCGGATCGGAGGTCAGGATCGACGACAGCATCTGTCGCATCAGAGCGGAATCGTCGACGATCAGAACACGGATACGAGCCATGGGCACTCTCACGTAAACAGTTCGACGTCGCCTTCGACCGGCACGTCTTTTAGTCGGGTACGGTAGGACATTTCGCGAGTGAGAACCGCCCGCTCGACATCCTTTTTCAAAAACAGACGGATCACCTTGCCCAGACGGGGAAAGAAGTGGATGCGGCGGGGATACGGCCCGCCCAGATCCTCGGCGGCCAGTCGCAGCCCTTCCTCGCCCAGATAGCGACGGACAAACTGGGCGTTGCGGTCGCCGACCGATGCCGTCCCGCCGACCATGCCGGGAATCACGTTGCCGGCGCCGAACACCTTGATCTCCAGCGCCTCGCGTCGCGCTCCCCGCCGCAGCAGATCGTTGATCAATTGTTCCATCGCGTAATTGCCATAGCGCATCGCTTTGTCAATCGGAGCATACTCGGCGCCGCTATCGGGCAGCATGAAATGGTTCATACCCCCGATCTTCATCCGGGGGTCCCAGATGCAGGCAGCGACACAGGACCCCAATACGGTCACGATCATTTCCTGTCCCGCCGTTGAGACGTAATGCTCGCCGGGTAGAACCTTGACCGCCATGATCTTGAAGGTTGGGTCGAACCAGCGACGACGTTCCGCTTCTTCCGCCTGACTGCCCCAAACCTGATCCGTCTCTTTCATTTTCGCCTGTAAACGGTCTTATCGGACATCTCGAACCGATCAGTCAGGCCGATCAGCGATTCCGCATGTCCAAGGTATAGCATACCTCCGGGGACAAGGATGTCCGCGTAACGGTTGAACAGGCGATGCTGCGTTGGTTTATCAAAGTAGATCGCGACATTGCGGCAAAAGATGACATCGAACAAACCCTTCATCGGCCAGGCTTCGTGCAGATTGAGCCGACGAAAACGGATCAGACGACGGAGATCGTCGCTCATCTGCACCCGGTCGGGATCGCCATGGACGCGCCTCACATAGCGCTTGCGGTAGGTCTCGGGGATCGTCGCCCCCTCCTCCGCCGAATAAAGCCCGGCCTCACCCCGTGCCAGCATGTTGGTGTCGATGTCGGTGGCCAAAATCACCGCGTCCCACCCCTCGATCGGGCGCATGATTTCGGCCACCATCATCGCGATCGTATAAGGCTCCTGCCCCGAGGAACAGCCCGCCGACCAGATCCGCAGACGCGGACGGCGCGGCAGTTCGGCAAAGCGGGGCATCAGAACCCGGGTCCGCAAATGCTCGAAATGGTGCGGTTCGCGGAAAAACTGAGTGATGTTGGTGGTGAGGGCATTGACGAGATTCTCGATCTCGGCATGACCGTCCGGTCCCTCGATCAGATCGCAATAATCGCTGAAATTGCGCAACCCCAGCGCCCGCAAACGCTTGACGAGGCGGCCCGATACCATCTGGCGTTTGTGATCGGTGACGACGATCCCGGTTTCGCGGGTCAGAAAGGTGGCGAGATAGCGGAATTCGCGGTCGCCTAATTCGAATTCACGTTGAGGTGGCGCGCTACTCGCACCAGCCTCCCCCTCTCCGGCAAGGGTCCGGCCACGGGGGCGACCGGACCCGATGCGGGATTTCAGGCTCAGAACTCAGCCCAATCCTCATCCCCAGCCGACGCCTTCGGCGATGGGGTGGCGGCAGGCTTGGGATGATCACCCCGGGCGGCGACGGGATGAGCCTTGGCGACATGCGGAGGCGTCGGCTTGCGCACCGCCGGTTTGGTCGCAGCAGCCCGCGCCGGAGCCCGGCTGCCAGCGGCACGCGGCTGAGCCGCAGCCGCACCGGTGTTGAAGAAGGCCATCACCTCGCCTAGATGGCGCGATTGTTCCTCCAACGAGTGAGCGGCGGCGGTGCTTTCTTCGACCAGGGCGGCGTTCTGCTGGGTCATTTCGTCCATCTGGGTGACGGCTTCGTTGACCTGATCGATACCGCTGGCTTGTTCGGCACTGGCCGCCGCGATCTCGGCAACGATGTCGGCAACCCGTTTGACCGAGCCCAGGATATCTTCAAGCGTCCGGCCCGCGCCCTTGACCAGATCGGCACCGTTGCGGACCTGGGACGAGCTTTCGGCGATCAGCCCCTTGATCTCCTTCGATGCCTGGGCCGATCGTTGGGCGAGGTTGCGGACTTCCTGCGCGACGACGGCAAAGCCCTTGCCCGCATCGCCAGCCCGCGCCGCCTCGACGGCGGCATTCAGCGCCAGCAAATTGGTCTGGAAGGCGATCTCGTCGATCATGCCGACGATATCCTCGATCTTCTGCGAGCTGGATTCGATCCGGGCCATCGCCCCGATCGCGTCGGTCACCACCTGCCCGCCCGACGCCGCAACCTCGCGGGCACCGGCGGCGAGTTGGTTAGCCTGCTGGGCGTTGGCCGAGTTCTGGCGAACCGTGGCGGCGAGTTCTTCCATCGAGGCCGCCGTCTCTTCCAGCGCGCTGGCCTGCTGCTCCGACCGTTCGGACAAATCCTGGCTCCCGGCGGCGACTTCCGAAGCGGCGCTGGTGATCTGGACAGTGGCTTCGTTGATGTTGCTGACCACCTCGAACAGCTTGTCGGCGGTGCGGTTGACGTCGGCCTTCAACTGGCCGAACACCCCGGCGTAATCGCCGTTGATGCGCCGGGTCAGGTCGCCGTCGGCAACGGCGGACAGCACCCCGGCAACATCCTTCAGCGCCGTTCCGGTCAGCGCGATCAGGTTGTTGACGCCCTCGCACAGATTGAGCAGGAAGCCTTCCTTGCCCAGCAGATCGATGCGGCGGTCAAGATCGCCCGAACTGGCGGCCTTCGCCACCTCGGCGACCTCGGCGACGATCGCGGCTTCGCGCTTGCGCTGCTGTTCCTCCTGAGCGCGCTGGGCCTCCTCGGCCTCCCTCTGCTCGGTTTCCATCCGCAGCTTGTCGATGGCGTTCTGCTTGAACACCTGGACCGCTTTGGCCATCAGGCCGATCTCGTCGTGATTCTCCAGCGCCGGAACCGTGACGGTGTTGTCGCCCCCGGCCAACCGGGTCATCGCCTCGGTCATCGCCTGGACCGGAACGGTGATGCCGCGCGCGATCACCCAGGCAAAGATGATGCCCAACAAAACCGCCAGACCAGACACCAGCAACAGAATGGTGATCGCGGTGGCATTGGCGGATTCGGTGTCCTCGGTCAGCTTGGCCAGCGAGCGGTCGAGTTCGGTCGACAATTGGTTGGCCAGATCAGCGAAATCAGCGGCCATCTTGGGCATCGTCCCATTGATAAGGGCCTGGGACTTCGCGTTATCAGTCACGATCTCGTTGAAAGACTTCAGATATTGCGTCGCCAGATCAAGGGTCGTGCGGGTTTGCCGGGCGACCTCGGGATTTTTGGTCTTGGTCGCAACCGCATTCAGCAATTGCGTGAGCTTGTCGATTTGCTTGATCCCGGCATCGGCATTTTCGGGATTGATATCAAGCAGATATTTGGCAGCGAGCAGACGGGACTGGACCCATTCGGTGCGCAGATCGGCCAGATCCAACGTCAGTTCCGCCTCGTGGGCGGCATGCTGGGACTCGATCAACCGCCCCAATTCCTCGTACCCGGCCGCGCCATTGCGGCTCATCTGGGCCGTGCTGGCGTCGCGCTTATGGTCGAAATCCTTCATCTTCTCGGTCGCAGCCAGATATTCCTCGGCCAACCGGATCATGCGGCCCGTAGTTTCCCGCCGGGACTCGGACTTGAACGCCGCCTGAGCGGTTTTCAGCGCGTCGATCAACGCGAGATTGGCATCGTGGACGCGCTTGTAATCCTCGTCCTCGCCGCTCTTTTCGTAAATCCGCACCAGCCGCCGCAGATTGGCGACATCGGACTCGATTTTAAGGATGCTCTGAGCCTGCCCAGTCAGACGGGCATATTCGTGGGTTCGACCGACGGCGCTTTCCAGGCTCTGCCACCCGGTGACGCCCAGAACGCACAGCAGGGCCAGGACCAGGAGGAAGCCCGCAAAGATACGGCTTCCGATCTTGAAGTTGGCCATCCAGGTGATCATCGCACACTCCATTTTCTGGTCGCGACAGGCGCGTCAGGTCGGGTTGGTCGGGCGGAGGATCAGGCCGCCACGACGCCGTCGGTCAAATCCAAATCGTCAAAGGCAAAGACATGATCGAGGTCGAGCAGGGCGACCATCCGCCCCTCGACGGTAACCAAGCCGGTCAGAAAGCCGATATCCGTACGCTCGATCTGAGGCGGCGGCTGAATTTCATCGGCCGAGACCGCCAGGATATCGGCAACGGCATCGACCAGGATTCCCGCAACCCGGCTGCCCACCGCGACGACGATGATGACATGGCGGGGCGAGGTGACGGTGACGCCCCGGCCAAAGCGGGCGCGCAGGTCGAGGATCGGCACGATCGCGCCGCGCAGATTGATGACGCCCCGAATATAGGGCGGGGTGTTGGGCAGTTCGGTACTGACCGTCCATCCCTTGATCTCGCGGATCGCCATGATATCGACGCCATATTCCTCGTCGCCGATGGTGAACGAGATGAACTGCCTGATGCTGCTCTCCGCCACGTCACCCTCCCCTTCGCGCCGTTGCTCCGGCCAGGTTGCTTTATTCCGCCGCCACGGTGGCGTCGCGGCTGAGACGCTCGCCCATGATGCGAAGCGCTCCGGCATCCAGGATCAGCGCCACCCGCCCATCGCCCAGGATGGTCGCCGCCGAAACTCCTTCAACCGGATGGAAATTAGAATCCAGGCTTTTGATGACAACCTGCTGCTGTCCCAGCAATTCATCAACCAGCAGGCCGATGCGGTCGCCGCCCTCGGTTTCGACCACCACGGCCAGCGCCCGGGTGGCATCGGTGATCGCGCCCGTGATCCCGAACAATTCGTACAGCCGGATCAGCCGGATGTAATCGCCGCGCAGGGTCAGCACGTCACCGACATTGACCAGGGTCCGGGTTTGTTGCGGTGTCGGGCGCAGCGATTCGACGATGTTGGTCAGCGGCAAGACATAGCGTTCGCCCCCGACCGCGACCAGCATCCCGTCCATCACCGCAAGCGTCAGCGGCAAGGACAGCACGAAGCGCGCCCCCTGGCCCGGATTGTTCTGCACCACCACCCGGCCGCCGACATCCTGGATGTTCTTACGCACCACATCCATTCCGACGCCGCGTCCGGACACATCCGAAACCGTCTCCGCGGTCGAAAATCCTGGTGCAAAAATCAACTGGTCAATCTGCTCGTCGGACAATTGGGCGTTGCGGTCGATCAGGCCGCGCTCGACCGCCTTCTCGAACACCCGCTTGCGGTTGATGCCGCGCCCGTCATCCGACACTTCGATGATGATCCGGCCGGAGCGATGCGCCGCGCCGAGATGGATCGTCCCCTCGACCGGCTTGCCCGCGGCCAGACGCTCATCGGGCGGTTCCAGCCCGTGATCGAGCGAATTGCGGATCAGGTGGGTGAGGGGATCGGACAATTGCTCGATCACCGTCTTATCGACTTCGGTGGTCTCGCCGCTCATCACCAGCCGGGCCTGCTTGCCCAGCTTCAGCGACAGGTCGCGGACCAGACGCGGCGCACGCGAGAACAGCGCCTTGACGGGCTGGGCGCGGATCGCCATCACGCTTTCCTGAAGCTCGCGGGTATGGTGCGAGAGTTCCTGAAGGCCCTGCACCAGTTCGGGATGGGATTCGACCGAGAATCCGGTGGTCTGCTGGCCCAGCATCGCCTGGGTAATCACCAGTTCGCCGACCATATTGACCAGCCGGTCGATCCGGTCGAGATCGACCCGGATCGACGAGGTGTGAATGCCACTGCCACCACTGCCGCCGACACTGGCGGGCGCCGTCGGGGCCGCAAGCGTGGGCCGGGCCGGGGCAATCGCGGGAGACGGAGCCGACGCGACCGCCGCCGACGCTTCGGCCGGAGTGGAATCGGGCGACGGCTCGAACAGCCCCCATCCCTCGTCCGCCACGGCGCCGCCGTCGGATTGGCCGGACTCGACCGTTTCGCCAGACAGGGCCGGGGTGATCTCGACTTCGGCGGATTCGCCCGCAACGAACTCGAACACCTCCTCAATCGCGGCACGGTCGCGCTCGGTGGTCAGGCTCGCCGTCCAGGACAGATAGGTATCGCGGGGATTCATCTCGGTCAGGTCGGGCAGACGCGATAGATCGGCAACGACCTCCAGCGGCCCCAGCGCGGCCAGTTCGCGAAACAGCAATTGCGGATCGTTGCCGGTCAGCAGCAGACCGGCGGCGGGGGTCAGACGGATATCCCACCGCATCGCCTCAGGAGCGGCGGGCGGGGCCGACACCGGCGGAACCGGCGCGGCGGCGACGGCCGAAGCCTCGCCGGTCAGGATCGTTTCAAGCTGGGCGGTGACGTCGGCCCCATGGTCGGCGGGCAAGGTCACCTCTTCCTGGGCGGCACGGACGAAATCGCCCAGCGTGTCGGTGCCGCGCACCAGAATATCGGCGACATGGGGGGTCAGGGCGACCCGTCCCGAACGCAGCGCGTCCATCGAGGTCTCGAACACATGGGCGAAGCGGACCAGATCCTCGAAGGCAAAGGCTCCGGCACCGCCCTTGATCGAATGGACACAGCGGAAAACGGCGTTGAGGTCCTCAAGATCGCCTTCGCCCAGTTGCAAGCGAGCAATCGTCTCTTCGGCTGCGGCGAGAAGCTCGGCGCATTCCTCGAAATAGGTCGCCTTGAACCGCGACAGGTCGTAGGACTGGTCCTCGCTCACGCGTGCCTCTCCCGCTCGGGCCTGTGTTAGGGGCAG
>NZ_AQPH01000017.1 GCF_000442515.1 Magnetospirillum fulvum MGU-K5
CGTCCAAGCGGCGGTCAAGATCGAGCTGCGCTTCCTTCAGCGGCAGCATTCGCCCGTCGCCGGTTTCAAGCAGTCGCCCGACCCGGCCGCTGACGATCCGGGGCGGTTCTCTCCGCTGTGCAAGTAAAGCTATCGTCTCGGGCGGAATCCAATGGGCGTGCCAATCGATGGTGGCGGGGGGCATGACGGTCTTCCTGCGCGGTCGGTCGGAGGCGGTTGGTGGAGTCGCGGATTGCACCGGGGTCCGGGGCCGTTATAATGCTCCACCCCACATCGTCCGGCGAGAGGGGTCTTCGCCGGTTCGGCGCGGATGCCGCCCTCCCTGGCGTTCCTCGAGGATAGCGTTTCCCCTGATGTCCCTGGCTTTTGAAATTGCCGTCATCGTCTTTTTGGTCCTTTTGAACGGCGCTTTCGCCATGTCCGAAATGGCGATCGTTTCATCCCGCCGCCAGCGTCTGGCGTCGCGCGCGGCCGAGGGCAGCCGGGGCGCTGCCCTTGCGTTGCGGCTGGCCGACGATCCCGGCCGCTTCCTGTCCTGCGTCCAGATCGGGATTACCCTGGTCGGTATCCTGGCCGGAACCTATTCTGGCGCGACCCTGGCCGGTCATCTGGCGATCTGGCTGGGGGGCATTCCGCTGCTGGCCCCGGTGGCTGACGCGCTGTCGATCACCGTGGTGGTCAGCCTGATCACCTATGCCTCGCTGATCGTCGGCGAATTGGTGCCCAAGCGGATCGCCTTGTCGAACCCGGAGCGGATCGCCGCCCTGGTCGCGCCGACGATGATGCTGATGGCGACGATTGCCTCGCCGGTCGTCTGGCTGCTGGAGGGGTCGACCCGGCTGGCGCTGCGGCTGCTGGGAGTGCGTGGCGGCAGCACCTCGACGGTGACCGAGGAAGAAGTGCGCGAGATGGTCGCCGAGGGAACCGAGGCCGGGGTGATCGACCCGCGCGAGCAGGAGATGATCTCGGGCGTGCTGCGCTTTGGCGAGCGGCGGGCGCGGGCGATCATGACCCCGCGCGGCGAAGTGGTGTGGATCGACCTGGAATGGGAGCCGAAGCGGATCGAGGCGATCGTTCGCGAAAGCCCGCATTCCCGCTTTCCTGCCTATCGCGGTAGCCTTGACGATGTCGTGGGTGTGATCCAGGCCAAGGATTTGCTGGACGGCTTCATGGCCCACGGCGGGTTCGACCCGGTTGCGGCGGTGCGGCCGATCGAGGTGGTTCCCGACACCGCTCCGGCGCTTCAGGTGCTCGACGTGCTGAAACGCTCGCGCATTCACATGGCGCTGGTGGTCGATGAATATGGCGAGGCCGAAGGCATCGTCACCGCCACCGACATCCTGCTGGCGGTGCTGGGAACCCTGGCCGAACATGGCGAGGATTACGAAGGCCGCATCACCCGGCGCGAGGACGGTTCGTGGCTGCTCGACGGGGATGTTGCCGTCGATATGGCGGCCGAGCGGACCGGATGCCGGGCGATGAGCGGCAGCGATAGCGATTTCACCACCGTCGCGGGCTTTGTCCTGTGGCGGCTGCGGGCGATCCCCGAGGCCGGGGATCATTTTATTGATACTGGCTGGCGGTTCGAAGTGGTCGACATGGATGGACGCCGGATCGACAAGGTTCTGCTCGCCCGGGTTGGTGCCGAAGAGGGAGACCCGGGATGAGGATGGCGATGCGGTGTGTGGCGGCGGTTTGGGGGCTGGCCCTGACCGTTCTGCCTGGGGTTGCTGTCGCGGCCGATCCCGCCGCCTTGCCCGATCTGACCGGACATTGGGTCGGGTTCGTCGGGCTGGGGCTGTTCGTGCTGGCCTATGCCCTGGTGATCGCCGAGGAATCGACGCATCTGCGCAAATCCAAGCCGGTGGTGGTTGCCGCCGGGCTGATGTGGACCTTGCTGGCGGTCGAGATGGCCCGGCGCGGTCAGTCCGACGCGGTGGCCGTCGCGGTGCGCCATGTCTTTCTCGAATATGCCGAGCTGCTGCTGTTCCTGCTGGTGGCGATGACCTATGTCAACGCGCTGGAGGAACGCAAGGTGTTCGACGCCTTGCGCTCGGCTCTGGTGCGCTCGGGCTTTGGTTATCGCGCCCTGTTCTGGCTGACCGGCGTGCTCGCCTTTTTTATCTCGCCGGTGGCCGACAACATGACCACCGCGCTGGTGATGTGCGCCGTGGTGCTGTCGGTCGGGCGGGACCAGCCACGATTCACCACCCTGTCCTGCATCAATATCGTCGTCGCCGCCAATGCCGGGGGCGCGTTCAGCCCGTTTGGCGACATCACCACGCTGATGGTGTGGCAGAAGGGCATGGTGCCGTTCGCCGACTTCTTCCGCTTGTTTCTCCCCGCCGTCGCGACCTTCGTGGTTCCGGCTTTGCTGATGCATGTCGCTTTGCCGTCCGGTGCGCCCAATGCGCGCGGGGCAGCGGTGGTGATGTTGCCGGGGGCGCTGGGGATCGCCGCTTTGTTCGGGCTGACCATTGCGATCACCGTCCTGTTCCATTCCGCGCTGCATCTGCCGCCGGTGATCGGGATGATGAGCGGTCTGGGCTTGCTGCAATTGTATTCCTATACGCTGCGGAGCCGGTACCGCCGCAATCCCACCCGGACCGAGTGGAATTTCGACGTGTTCGAGCGGATTTCGCGGCTGGAATGGGACACTCTGCTGTTCTTCTACGGTGTGATGATGTGCGTCGGTGCGCTGGGGCTGCTCGGCTATCTCTCGCTGACCTCGCACCTGCTCTACGAACAATTGGGGCCGACCAGCGCCAATATCGCGATCGGCGTGCTGTCGGCGATCTTTGACAATATCCCGCTGATGTTCGCGGTGTTGACGATGAATCCCGATATGGGGTTGGGGCAATGGCTGTTGATCACCCTGACGGCCGGGATCGGCGGCAGCCTGCTGTCGATCGGCTCGGCGGCCGGGGTGGCGCTGATGGGGCAGGCGCGGGGGATCTATACCTTTTCCGCGCATCTGCGCTGGAGTTGGGCGGTGGCCGCCGGTTTTGCCGCCGGAATCGTGGTTCATCTCGGGCTCAATGCCGACTTGTTCTGATGTTTTGACTGCGGAAAACCCGACCATGGCGCTTGACGCCGGGGGACGTCAGCGACACAGTGGCAGGCGCTGGGATCAGTGACAGAGGATCGTCCGGAGAGACGGTGGTCGGCATTTCCATTTCGAGGAGAGGCCGGGGGTCTCTGGATGGGCATTTTTTGGGGGGGCAGATGCGCAAGCTGGCAATCAAAAGCGTCGAGGAGGCCGAATTCGAGGCGGGCGGCCTCGTTCCGGCTTTGTCTCGGGCTTTGGCCGCCGTTACAGTTCTGGATGGAACCGTAACGACGTCGGAATATCTGTGTCTGGTTGAAGCCGCCAATGCGCTGGCCGATCAGTCCGACGACCCGGCGATGCCGGCGGCAATCGCACTCCGGGCACTGGCCGCTCCGGAAGGGCTTGATACCGCCCTGCGTCGGCTGAGAGAGGCCGCCCTTGGCCTGGAAGAGGAAGTTCGTCGCGCCGGGTTCGAGGTGGCTTTGCCGCTGCTGCGGGTCAGCGGCGACGATGCCCGCGATACCGCCGACCGCTTTGCCGCGGCGCTGGGGCTTGAGGTCGACGTCGAGACTCTCGACATTCCTGCCCCGGTACGGATTCGCCGCCGCGGCCCCAAGCCGGGCCCGTTCAGCCGATTGGTCAACCGGCGCGAAGATGAACGTCTGCTGGCGATCCTGGCTGTCGCCCAGGCCCACGGTCACACCGCGTTGGCCCGTTCGGTCGGCGAGCAACTGGCCGAGGGCAATACCAATCTAGCCGCTCTGCGGGCGTCGATTGCCGATCTTTCGCCCCGGATCGAAGCTCAGGTCGAGCGTTTGACGGCGCAGCGCGAGGCGCTGGGGCCGCAGCGGCAGTTGGCCGAGATTCTCAGTCTGTCGATCACGGCCAACGTCCGTCAGATCGAACAGCGGCTGGCGGCGATGATCCGCCGCATCGATTTCCAGAAAGAAACCTTCCGCGAAGACGTCCGCACTTTCCTCGACGATCCTGCCAACGGGGTCGATCTGGTGGTGCGCGAACTGATGTTCCAGGACGATCCGCTTGACCGCGACATCTGGGACAGCTTCGCCAACAGCAGCCATGGTCGCTCGGTGCAGCTTCGTTATGGCGAGTTGCAGCGCCGCTACGAATCCCAGATCACGCTTCTGAAGGAAGAGTTGATGCAGTTCCGCGAGGAGCTGATCTCCAACCGCACCACCTTCATGAAGACGATCGATCCCAAGCGCAGCGCCAGTCTGGCTCCGCCGCCCGCCGTGGGCGCCGCCGTCGATGCCGAACCGATGCATACCCGTCCGTTCGGTCGCAACACCACCCCGACGGTCCGCCGCGAATCCTGGCTGGGCCAGAATGTTCCGCGGATTTTCGAATTCGGCGATCTGCTCGCCAATGTCGTGCTGGTGCTGGGCGCGCTGGTGATCGGCATCGGGGCCTATGAAGTGCTGCTAGAGGCGTTGACCCTTCAGGATTTGTTGCCGCAGGGTCTGACGCTGGCCGCCGCCCTTGGCGTTCCGATGTTGTTGGCCGGTCTGTACAAGTGGCTGGCCAGCCCGGAGAAGCGCCGGGTCCGCGCCGCCCGCCGTCGTCGGGCTCGCATCCTGTCGCGGCTTGACGGGCTGATGGCCGACACCGTCGCCACGCATGACCGTATCCTGGATGGGGTGGTCGAAGAGTTCTTTGTCGCCGCCGAACAGTGCCTGGCTCCGCTGGTCCACTCGACCCAGCGGACTCTCGACGTCACGGTGCTTCAGGATCGCTGGATCGATCGTTCGACCCGGGCGACCCGCGACAGCCTCAAGGCTCTGTCGGCCTGATCGAATCGGCCGGGCACGGTGCGCAATGTCGCATCGTGCCCGGAATCCCCCGCCTCAGCGGGGATGGAGCGGCCCGCGCCGCCCAAAATTCCTATCTTCTCAATATGATGGCTTGGAATGAGTGCGCCGGGGCAAGGCTCGCGTCAGCGTGGGCGCTTGCGCCATTCCGGTTGCAAGGCGGTTTCGCCATTTTTCGCCGGAGCCAGCGGCGGGCGCAAGTAAACCGCAATCAATTCCAAGTAAGGCCGCGTCGGCAGAAGGAATTCAACAACCGCCGAAACTAGACCCGTCGCGGTCGGTGGCGTTTCCAAAGCAAGGTCGGTGCCGACCAGAATCCGTCCTTGAACGACACGCAGGCGTGAATGCTTCAGCGAATCGTTGGCGACGGCGCAAATCCGGGCCAGCCCGGCGCGGGCCTGTGCGGATTCGGCGGAATAGGGCATCGGGCCGACATCTCCGACAATCCGCAGGGTGACGCTGCCATGGTCGACCTCGACCCGGCCGACGAAGCGGATGTCGCGATAACGGAAGTCAAATTGGGTGGTTCCGTCGGCGAGAGGGAGTGCCTTCCCGCTGCCGTCACGCAACACCGAACCCGGGTCGATCGGTAAGGCCCATCCACCAGACCCGAAAGTCATTATTTTCGTCATGCCCACCTACGTTTGGAGGCCTAAAGCCCTTACTATGCATGCTGTTTTTCGAGATGAAAATCCAAAAGACCGGGTGTATAAGTTGCCATGTCCCGACGCATCCGGCGGGATACATGATCCGGAGGGGTGGAAATGGCCGAGGATAATTCGCTGACCAAGTACCTGTCGTTCCCCGTGAACCGTGAAGGGTGGCTTTTCATTGCTCTCTTCGCCGTCGTTGCGTGGGTGCTCGGTCAGATTTGGGGGTTGCTGGGGTGGCTGGGTTTCTTCGCTACCGTTTGGAGCGTCTGGTTCTTCCGTGATCCGGAGCGCGTGACCCCGTCTCGTGACGGTGTCGTCGTCAGCCCGGCTGATGGCGTCGTCAAGACCGTCTCGACTGTCGCGCCGCCGGCCGAATTGGGCCTGGGCGACAAGCCGCGGGTTCGGGTTACCCTGCTGCGTAATCTGCTCAATGTACATGTGAATCGTGCCCCGGTCGAGGGCAAGGTCACCAAGACCGTTGAAGTCGCCGGTGTCTTTGAAGACGCGTCGCGTGATTCCGCCGCCGCCGAGAACGATCGTCTTGGCGTCGTTGTTACCAGTGCCAACAATCGTCCGGTTGCCGTCGTTCAGGTCGCCGGTCTGGTCGTGCGTCACCTCAGCAACGATCTGGTCGAAGGTCAGCCGGTGAAGGCCGGTCAGCGCGCCGGTATCGCCCGTCTCAGCCTCGATCCGGTCAAGGATCTGGTGAAGCGCTTCAAGGGCGAAGCCTCGGCCGAGGCGAAGGATGCCGCCAAGGCGTCGTCCAGCTTCTCGCTCGGTCAGCTGGTGACCCGCGTCGACGTCTACCTGCCGGAAGGCGTGGCGGCGACCGTGGCCCCCGGCCAGTCGATCATCGCCGGCGAGACGGTTCTGGCTGAACTCGCTTAAGGACGAACCCGGCCCGGCGGGTGGGGTCGGACCGGATGTCGGTCGTGTGGGGGTCGCGTCTCCACCCGACCGGCGCAAGGCACACTCGGGACGAAAGTCCGTTGTGGGCTTTCTTTGCCGGGTAACCGGCCTTACGATTACATCTGAACAACCCTCCTTCGTTCGTCTTGAACGGAGGAGGGTTTCCTGCCCGGCGGGGCCGAACACGTATGGGGGGAGTCATGTCCCGCAAAAGTGGAAAGAACCACCAGGGCGGCGATCAGTCCGCTCTGTCCAAGCCGAAAACTGCTGCTGCCAAGCCGGCTGCTGCCACGGCCGCGCCGAAAGCTGCGCCTGCGGCGAAGCCTGCCGCCGCTGCGGCGGCTCCGACGAAGTCCGCTCCGGCCGCTGCGCCGAAGCCCGCTCCGGCTGCCGAGGCGGTGACGCCCGCGCCGGTCGAAGCCGCGCCCGCTCCGGTCGCCGAGGCTGCGAAGCCCGCTCCGGTCGAAGTTGCGCCCGTTCCCGTCGTTGAGGCTACGAAGCCTGCGCCGGTTGAAGTCAAGCCCGCTCCGGTCGTCGAAGCGCCGAAGCCCGCGCCGACCCCGGCGAAGCCTGCTCCCGTCGTCGAGACCGCGAAGCCCGCCGTGGTGGTGCTGCCGCAGACTCCGGGCGGAAAATTGTCGACCCAGCCGGCTGTGCTGGGGATCAATCGCGAAGGCTGGCTGTTCGTCGGCGCCGGTCTGGTTGGCTGGCTGGTGCTCGGCCACATCTGGGGCTTCCTCGGCACCCTGTCGCTGTTGTTCGCCGTGTGGTGTGCCTGGTTCTTCCGCGATCCGAAGCGGGTGGTTCCGGTGCGTCCCGGTCTGGTGATTTCGCCCGCCGATGGTGTGGTGCAGACCGTCGAACAGGCGGTTCCCCCGGCGGAACTGGGCTTTGGCCCCGAGCCGCGTCCGGTTGTCCGCGTGTTCATGAACGTCTTCAACGTCCATGTGAACCGCGTTCCCGCCAACGGTACCGTGGCGCGGACGGCCTATCGTCCCGGCAAGTTCTTCGATGCCTCGCTCGACAAGGCGAGCGAGCATAACGAACGTGTCGCGGTGCGGCTGACCCTGGATGACGGGCGGGGCGATATCGCCTTTGTTCAGATCGCCGGTCTGGTGGCGCGGCGGATCAGCAACGGCCTGAAGGACGGTCAGAAGGTGAAGGCGGGTGAACGCTTTGGCCTGATCCGCTTCGGCAGCCGTCTTGATATCTATCTGCCCGAGGGGGCCAAGCCCCTCGTCGCCGTCGGTCAGACCGCGATCGCGGGCGAGACGGTGCTGGCTGATCTTGTTTCGGCGGAACCGGCCCGGATCGGGACCGTCCGCTAGGCTGTCCGGTTGGGGTTAAGAGTGGGGCCGCGCCGCCTTTGGGCCGCGCGGCCCTTTTCTTTGTGAAACGCTGTAACCGGGTATACGCCCCGATCCCCCCATCGGGAGGCATAGCCTCCCGACTCCTCTTTATTTTTAAGTCATTGATATATAAAGGGAATGGAGGTTTTGAGGCGTTTGCCTCCGAACGGGTCTGGGCGGTCGCCCGGCCGCGCAGCGGAGCTTTAAACGTGCAACGCCCGGCCAAAGGCGGCCAGGACGGCTTCGTGCATCGCCTCGGACAAAGTGGGGTGAGGGAAGATGGTGGCAATCAGTTCGGCCTCGGTCGCTTCCAGGGTTCCGGCGACGGCGTAGCCCTGGATCATTTCGGTCGCTTCGGGGCCGATGATGTGAGCGCCCAGCAATTCGCCGCTGGTGGCGTCGAACACAGTCTTGACCAGCCCGTCAGCCTCGCCCAGCGCGATCGCCTTGCCGTTGGCGGCAAAGGGGAAGCGACCGATCCTGAGCGTGTGGCCCAGGGCCAGGGCGGCGGGTTCGGTCAGACCGACCGAGGCGACCTGGGGATGGCCGTAGGTGCAGCCGGGAATGCGGCGGGGATCGAGCGGATGCAGGCCGGGCAAACCGGCGATCGCCTCAACGCACAGCACGCCTTCGTGGCTGGCCTTGTGGGCGAGCCAGGGCGGACCAGCGACATCGCCGATCGCGTAGAGGCCGGGCTGATCGGTCCGGCACAGCGAATCCGTAACGATATGGCCCTTTTCGACACGAGCGCGGGTGGTGTCGAGTCCGATTTCCTCGACATTGCCGGTGATGCCGATCGCGACGATGATCCGATCGGCGGGGAGGTGCAGGGTTTGCCCCCCGGCCTCGACCGCGATGTCTACCTCGCTCTCGTGCTTGGTCAGTCCGGTAACCTTGGCCCCGGTGTGAATGCGTATCCCCTGACGCTCGAACGCGGCTCTCGCCAGGGCGGAGATTTCCGGGTCCTCGACCGGCAGGATGCGGTCAAGCGCTTCGACCACCGTGACCTCGGCGCCGAAAGTGGCAAAGAAGCTGGCAAATTCGATCCCGATCGCGCCCGATCCGATCACCACCAGACGCTTGGGCAGGATGTCGGGGGTCAGCGCCTCGCGGTAGCTCCACAGAAAGCGGCCATCGGGTTCAAAGCCGGGCAGCAGACGGGCGCGCGCTCCGGTCGCCAGGATGATATGCGGCGCGGTCAACGTGCCTTTGCCCTCGACCGCGATCTGGCCCGGCCCGGTCAGGCGGGCGCTGCCTTCGATCACCGTCACCTTGTTCTTTTTGAGCAGATGGCGCACCCCGGCCTGGAGCCGCCCGGCGACATCGCGCGAGCGGGCGACGATCCGGCCAAGGTCAAAGCCAAGCGGGCCGGTCGACAGACCGAACGAGTCCGCTTCGCCCATCAGCCGGTAAATCTCGGCCGAGCGCAGCAGGGCCTTGGTCGGGATGCAGCCCCAATTGAGGCAGATACCGCCCAGATGCGCCCGTTCGATCAGGGTGACGGTCAGGCCAAGCTGGGCGGCGCGGATCGCGGCGACATAGCCGCCCGGTCCTCCCCCGATCACGATCAGATCGTTTGCGCTTTCGGCCATCGCACTCTCTCTTTCACTACAGCATCATTCGCAACGGGTCTTCGAGCAGACCTTTGACGGCAGCGAGGAAGCGGGCGCCGGTGGCACCGTCCACCGTCCGATGATCGACAGACAGGGTCACGCTCATGACGGTGGCCACCGCCAGCGCGCCATCCTTGACGATCGGGCGGGGCTCGGCCGCGCCGACGGCCAGGATGCAGGCTTGTGGCGGGTTGATGATCGCGGCGAACTCGCGCACGCCATACATGCCGAGATTCGAGATGGTGAAGCCGCCGCCCTGGTACTCTTCGGGCTTCAGTCCGCCGTCGCGGGCGCGGGCGGCCAGGGCCTTGACCTCGGCGGAGAGTTCGCCCAGTCCCTTGCGGTCGGCTTGCCGAACAATCGGGGTAATCAGTCCCTCGGGCGTCGCCACCGCAACGGCAATGTCGATGTCGGTGAAGCGGCGGATCGCGGTTTCGGCCCAGGCGGCATTGGCCTCGGGCACGGCACGCAGCCCCAGCGCCACCCCGCGCAGGATGAAATCGTTGACCGACAGCTTGTCGGGGGCAAGGCGGGTGTTGAGCTGCTCGCGCAAGCTCAGAATCGCATCCATCTCGATATCGATGGTGAGGTAGAAGTGGGGGATCGTCGCTTTTGCCTCGGTCAGGCGGCGGGCAATCGTGCGGCGCATCGGCGAGAGCGGGAGATCGGTATAGCCGGTCGTGGGAGCCGCTGGAACCGGGGCCGCAGGGACGGGCGCGGACGGGGCCGCAACCGGAGCCGGACGGGGAGCAGCCTTGGCCGCCTCGACATCGGCCTTGACGATCCGCCCGTGCGGGCCGCTGCCGGTCAAGGTGGCAAGGTCGATCCCGGCGGCGGCGGCAAGACGGCGGGCCAGCGGGCTGGCGAACAGGCGAGGGGACGGGCTCATCACGCGCCTCCTTCGCTTGGCCGGTTGCACAGGGCGCGGGCGGCGGCGGCGACTGTTGCGGGCTGGGGCAGGGCCAATTGTTCCAGATTGGCGGCATAGGGTAGCGGCACGTCGGCACCGCACACCCGGCTCGGCGGCGCGTCGAGCCAATCGAAGGCGCGTTCGACGATCTGGGCGGCGATTTCGGCGGCCAGCCCGGCGACCGGCCAGCCTTCCTCGACGGTCAGGATGCGGTTGGTCTTCTGTACCGAGGTGACCAGGGTGTCGATGTCGAGCGGACGGAGCGAGCGCAGGTTGATTACTTCGGCCTCGATCCCCTCGGCCTTCAAGGTCTGGGCGGCGTCGAGCGCGACCTGAACCATCCGTGACCACGCCACCAGGGTGATGTCGCGGCCGCTCTGGACGATTTCAGCCTGACCGAACGGGAGCACGAAGTCGGGATCATCGGGGACGTCGAAGGTCTGGCCGTAGAGCAATTCGTTTTCCAGCACCACCACCGGGTTGGGGTCGCGAATTGCCGCCTTCAACAGGCCCTTGGCGTCGGCGGCGCTCCACGGCGCGACCACTTTCAGGCCGGGGCAATGGGCGTACCAGGACGAGAAATCCTGGCTGTGCTGGGCACCGACCCGGGCGGCGGCACCGTTGGGACCGCGAAAGACAATCGGACAGGACAATTGCCCGCCCGACATATAGCGGGTCTTGGCCGCCGAATTGAGGATATGGTCGATCGCCTGGAGAGAGAAATTGAACGTCATGAACTCGACGATCGGCTTCAGGCCGGTGAAGGCGGCTCCGCAGGCCAGCCCGGTAAAGCCCATTTCGGTGATCGGGGTATCGACCACCCGCTTTGGCCCGAATTCGTCGAGTAACCCCTGGCTGATCTTGTAGGCCCCCTGATACTGGCCGACCTCCTCGCCCATCAGGAAGACATCGGGGTCGCGGCGCATTTCCTCGGCCATCGCGTCGCGCAGGGCGTCGCGGACGGTCTGGCGATGGGTAGTGACCGGGGGCGCGGCGCGGACGGGCGTGGTAACCGGAGCCGGGGGTGGCGGCGGTGCAGCCGAGGCAGGTGCGGCGGTGGCGGCAGGGGCGGGGGCGGGGCGGCGGTCGCGCCCGCCTCGGGCAGGCTTTCACCGTCCAGCAGCAGCAGGGCCAGCGGGGTGTTGACCGCGACCCCATCGGTTTCGGCGGGAACCAGGATGCGGCCGAGAATACCGTCCTCGATCGATTCCAGTTCCATCGTCGCTTTGTCGGTTTCGATTTCGGCCAAGGCATCGCCGGATTTCACCGCGTCGCCTTCGGCCTTCAACCAGCGGGCCAGCCGCCCTTCGCGCATCGTCGGCGACAGCGCCGGCATCAAAATCTCGATCGGCATCGGTGGCGGTCTCCGCTCAGGCTTCGGACAGAACGTCGGTCCAGAGTTCCGACGCGGCAGGTTCGGGGCTGGTCTGGGCGAAGTCGGCGGCGGCGGCGACGCTGGCCTTGATCGTCCGGTCGATCTCCTTCAATCCCGCTTCGTCGATCACGTTCTGGGATTGCAGAATCTGGCGCAGCCGGTCGATCGGATCGTGGTTGTCCCGCATCTCGGACACCTCTTCCTTGCTGCGGTACTTGGCCGGATCGGACATCGAATGGCCGCGATAGCGATAGGTCATCATTTCCAGGATGAACGGACCGGCCCCGGCGCGGGCATAGGCCAGGGCGCGGGCCGCCGCCGAGCGCACCGACAGCACGTTCATTCCGTCGATCCGCTCGCCGGGAATGCCATAGGCAGCCCCACGGGCGCACAATTCGTCGCCGGCGGCATGGCGGGCCGAGGCGGTGCCCATCGCATACAGATTATTCTCGATCACGAACACCACCGGCAGCTTCCACAGCGCCGCCATGTTGAAGGATTCGTAGACCTGTCCCTGATTGACCGCGCCATCGCCGAGATAGACGTGGGCGACGCCGCCGTCACCCCGGTATTGGTGGGCAAAGCCCAACCCGATCCCCAGCGGGACCTGAGCCCCGACGATGCCATGGCCGCCATAGAAGCGGTGGTCGCGGCTGAACATATGCATCGAGCCGCCCTTGCCGCGCGAATAGCCGCCCGAGCGTCCGGTCAGCTCGGCCATTACCCCCTTGGGGTCCAGCCCACAGGCCAGCATGTGGCCGTGATCGCGATAGCTGGTGATGCAGGAATCGGTCGGTCCGGCCATCGCCTGCATGCCGGTGACGACCGCTTCCTGACCGATATAGAGATGACAGAAGCCGTTGATTTGCCCCATGCCGTACAATTGTCCGGCCTTTTCCTCGAAGCGGCGGATCAGCAGCATCGAGCGGTAGAGCCTCAGCAACTCCTCGGGCGGGGGAGTGGCAGGCGTTGCGGGGTCCGGCTGGCGTGGTTTGACGGCCATGAATACTCCCCTGCGGATTGGAGCGAAGGGCTCATCTCCGAAGGTGGAGCATAGCAGGCCGTCCTGCAAGGGGAAGGAAGAGAATTCAGTGCCGGGTCGCGATCAGCGACGGCGGTCGAACACGACGATATCGCCGTCTTTGCTCATGTTGAGCATGATCCGGGCCCGCTCTTCCAACATGTCCTGATCCAGGTGATCGGGCCGCAGCAACAAAACACGGTGCTCCATGTCGCGCCGTTCCGACGAAACCTTGGCCAACTGTAATTCCGCCCCAAGGATTTCATCTTGCATCCGCAACCAAGCGCGGATACCGCGATCTCCCTCAACCGTGTGATAGGCGAAATAGACCACAGCACTGACACCGACAAGGGGTCCGGCGATGTGGCGAAGATAGCGTCGAATATCCTGAATCATTGCGGGATGAAATCACAGCCGGAATCGTTCCGTCAATAGCCGCCGGTCGAAAAATTAGATTTCACTAAAGGTCGTGACATTTCGATCAAAACAAACCGTCTCCTGTCATCTTCTGTGATTAATACCACATTGACCCGATGAACATAGAGAGAACGCGGCTATTCCTTGGTCTGAAGGATCAACTTGGCACGCCGCGCCGGGCCGCGTCAGCCGCCGCCAGGGCTGTTTCGGCGCTCTCTCCCGCCGCCAGGATGTGATAGCCCGAGAACATGGCGAAACTGTGCGAGGTTCCCTGCCAGACAAAGGGCAATAAGTTGATCTGCTCCATGATCTCGCGCACCTTGGTCCGGGCCATCGCCAGATTGGTCGAGACCAGCACCAGGGCGAAGTCGCTGCCGCCCAGCAAGCCCCGAGGATCGGTGGTGCGCAAGGCCCCCACCAGTGTGGCGCAGATATGGCGCAGGGCGGCATCGCCCGCCGCGATCCCATCTTGCTGGCGGATCAGTTCTATTCCGGCGACGTGCAGCACCACCAGAGTCCCGTCGGCTACGCCCGACCCCAGCAGGGATTCCAGCGCCCGCATAAAGCCGCGCCGATTGGGAATCGGCAGAGAGGCATCCTGATCGGCCAGGGTTTCCAGATGGGACAGGCGGCGGCGCGTGTGGCCGTCGGTCCAGCGCAGCCGGTCGAGTTCGCCCAGCAAGCCGGTGATCGAACTCATCACCGCCGGGGTGATCACCGTTTCGGGCAGGCCAAGGATCGAGGCGACATCATTGGTCGAATGTTCGACCCGGGGCGGTTCCGAGGGAGGATAGGGCGAATGCTGCGGATAAGGGGGATGGCCGAACCCGGACGAATCGCGCTCGTGCCCGCTGCCTTTGGCCGGGGCGATGGGGATCAGCGGGTCGGTGCGGAACTCATTGGCCATTCCTCACCCCTTCCGGTCAGGGGCCAAGCAGGGATAACCATATTATATCACATTGGTGGAGCTATCGTCTCCTGCTCCGAAATCGGTAGGACAACCCGGAAGATTGATCCTTCGCCCGGACGGCTTTCGACGCTGATGACGCCACCCATGCCTTTGATCAAGTTTAGCACCACCGAGAGCCCCAGCCCGGTGCCTTGTCCCACTGGCTTGGTGGTGAAGAACGGGTCGAAGATGCGGGCGATGGTGGCGGCATCCATCCCGCTGCCGGTATCGGCGATGCTGATCTTGACGTAATGAGCGTTGGGGGACAACGCCGAGAGCGGGTTGAACGGTGGGTCCGACATGCTTTTTTCCGCCTGACGCTCGCGACTGGCGGCAATCAGTGCCGCCAGACCCGTCGGGTCCAATTCGATCATCGACAGGGTCAGGGTGCCGTGCCCGTCCATCGCGTCGCGGGCGTTGTTGATCAGATTGAGCAGGACCTGCTGCAATTGCCCGGCATCGCCGATGATCGTCGCCTGCTCGACCTCGCGCCGCCGGACCACCCGGATCGAGGGCGGCAGGGTCAAGGCGGCCATCGCGGCGAAATCGTCGAACACCCGCACCAGATCGACCGGCCCCAGGACTTTGCTTTCCTTGCGGCAATAGGCCAGCACGTTGCGAACGATGTCGCGGCTGTTCTTCGAGGCATCGATGATCCGCCGACACCGTTCGGCGTTGCGCTCGTCCAGGATGGCGGTGCGGGCGATCATCTCGGCCCCCATCAGGATCGGCCCCAGCATGTTGTTCAGTTCGTGGGCGATACCCCCGGCCAGACGGCCCAGCGCCTCAAGCTTCTGCCCCTCATGCAGCAGGAGTTCGAGTTGGCGGCGCTCGTGGGCGATCCGGGTGGTTTCGGTGACGTCCTCGATGAAGAACAGCAGCGACGGCTCGGGCTCGTCGGGCGCGCTGGGATACCGGGTGCCGGTCATCCGCCAGTGACGCTCGGCCCCGTCGGCAAGCCGGGGCGAGCAGAGCAGGGCGAACGACATCCCCGCCGGGGGAATCCGCGACGGCGGCGGCAGCAATTCGTTCGGAATGAGGCTGTGCAGATTGGTTCCGAGCAGGCTGGAATAGCCATCGCTGGCCATGCTCTCGAACGCTGGATTGCAGAAGCGGATGGTGCCGTCCATCGTGACGACGACGATCCCGTGTGCGGCGGTGACAAAGGTCAGACGCAGGCGGCGTTCGCTTTCCGCCATCTTGCGTTCGGCGTTGCGCCGCCTCGTGATATCGCGGCCGATCACGATCAGCGACAGCCGCCCGTCGCTGCGCAATTCGCTGACGGTCATCTCGAAGGGAAAGCGCGACCCGTCGCGTCGCCGTCCCATCATCTCGTTTTCGACCGGCCGGTCGGGCGCATCGGGATCGGCTGCGACCAGAGCCACCGGAGACGGGGTTCCCGGCTCGATCAAATCGGCGAATGGCAAGCCGGGGCCTTCGTTGGGGCCAAGCCCGAACTCGCGCCGCGCTGCGGAATTGCACCACGTTACCCGGTCGTCATCGGACAAGATGAATATGCAATCCTGCGCATGATCCATCAGGGTCTGGTGATGGAATTCGGCGCGGACCTGGCGCGTGTTGTCGAGCCACACCCCATCCCAGACAATCCGCCCGTCCGCCATCCGGTGCGGGCGGGAGGATTCGGCCAGCCAGCGGGTTTCGTCAGCGGCGGTGACGACGCGGAAATCACTGCGGCAGGGCGACAGGGTTCGGGCGGACTCGCGGATCGCCGCCAGATAGGTGTCGCGGTCGGCCCAGTGGATCACTCCCAACGCACCGCTGGCCGAGACGGTCAGCGCCTCGGGGGCAACGCCCAGGGTGCCCGCGGTCTTCTCGGAAATCCACGGATAGCGGATGGTGCCGTCGGCCAGCATCTCGCGTTGCCAGCTGAGGCAATCGAGTTCGGCCAGGATGTCGGCCCGGACCCCGCAAAACAGAGCCGGGTCTCTGTCTTCGTCTGCGGGAGGATGCAACGGAGCAAACGGGCCGGGACGGGTCATGGACTGGCCTTGCAAGGGATGGGAGAGCATGCCTTCGGTAGTGTACCATGCCCCTTCGCGCGGGGCGAGGTTCGCCCCCCGGAACCGGAAGGGGAGAACAACGTGGGGCCGCGCGCGCATGTGGTGGTGATCGGCAACGAAAAGGGCGGGTCGGGCAAGACCACCGTGGCGATGCATGTGACGGTCGGGCTGCTGCGGCTGGGGTTCCGGGTCGGCTGCATCGATCTCGATCATCGCCAGCAATCGCTTGGCCGCTATATCGCCAACCGGGTCGGCTGGGTCGGCCGGACCGGGGTGGCGCTGCCGATGCCGCGGATGTCGATCGTGTCGCCCTCAGATATCGATTCGAAGTCCGGGGCGATTGCCGAGGAATGCGCGGGCTTCGACCGTGTCCTCGACGATCTTGCCGCCGATTGTGATTTCGTGGTCGTCGATTGTCCCGGCTCGGATGTTCCGCTGGCCCGCCACGCCCACATCCACGCCGACACCCTGATGACCCCGATCAATGACAGCCTGCTCGATCTCGACCTGCTGGGGCGGCTTGATCCGATCAGCCGCACCCTGGTCCAGGCCGGTCCTTATGCCGATCTGGTGTGGGAGTTGCGCCGCGAGCGACGGCGGCGGCATCGCTCCGGCATTGATTGGGTGGTGACCCGCTCGCGCCTGTCGACCTTGTCCGACCGCAACAAGCTGATGATGGCCGACCTGCTGCCGACGATGCAAAAGGTGCTGGGCTTTCGCCTCGCCGATGGGTTCGGCGAGCGGATGATCTATCGCTACCTGTTCCTGTGGGGGCTGACCGTGCTTGATCTCGATCAGGCCGGGATCGGGATGGAGATGACGAAGTCGCACCGCGCCGCCCGTGACGAGGTCTGCGCCCTGCTGGGCGAATTATGGCTGCCCCGCGTCGCCGAGCGGCTCGACCGTCTGCGCGATCCGGTTCCGTAACCTCTTTAGCCGACGAAAGCGTGTTTGGCTAATGCCGCCGCCGCCAGCAGCCATACCGCCACACCGACTTCGCGCCCGCGCCCGGATAACAGCTTGATCGCGGCAAAGGAGATCAGGCCAAAGGTGATCCCGTCGGCGATCGAGAAGGTCAGCGGCATCGCCAGCGCGGTGATTGTCGCCGGAACCGCCTCGGTCACGTCGTCCCAGGCGATTCCGCTCAGGCTGCCGGTCATCACGCAGGCGACGAACAACAGCGCCGGGGCGGTGGCGTAGGCCGGCACCGAGGCCGCCAGCGGGCTGAAGAACAGCGCCAGCAGGAACAAAGCGGCGACGGTGATTGCGGTCAGGCCGGTGCGCCCGCCCGCCTTGATCCCGGCGGCGCTCTCGATATAGCTGGTGGTGGGAGAGGTGCCGAGCGCGGCTCCGCCGGTCGCGGCCAGGGCGTCGGCGATCAGCACCCGCCCGGTGCGCGGCAGCTTGCCGTTCGCATCCAGCAGCCCGGAACGGTGGGCCAACCCGACCAGGGTTCCGGCATTGTCGAACAGCACGACGAACAGGAAGGCGAAGATGATCGCCACCAGCCCGAGATCAAGCGCGCCCCGGACATCCATCGCGAGGAAGGTCGGGGCAATCGGGGGGGGAGGGGAGACGATGCCGCCGAACGGGCTGACCCCCAGCGCCATTCCCGCCGCCGCCGTGCCGAGGATGCCGATCAGGATCGCGCCGGGGACTTTGCGGGCGTCAAGCGCGACCATGATCAGGAATCCGGCGATGGCGAGCAGGACCGGCGGCTGGTGCAGATCGCCCAGGGTGACCAGGGTGCTGGGATGGGCGACGATCAATCCGGCGTTCTTCAGCGCGATGGTGCCGAGAAACAGCCCGATTCCGGCCGAGATCGCCAGCTTCAGCGAATGAGGAATCGCGTCGATAATCGTCTCGCGCGCCGGAGACAGCGCCAAGGCGAGGAACAGCAGCCCCGATACGAACACCGCACCCAGCGCGACCTGCCAGGAATGGCCCAGCCCCAGCACCACGGTATAAGTGAAATAGGCGTTGAGGCCCATTCCCGGCGCCAGCGCGATCGGATAATTGGCCAACAGCCCCATCAGCAGGCTGCCGCCCGCCGCCGCCAGACAGGTCGCGGCGAACACCGCGCCGTGATCCATTCCGGCCTCGGCCAGGATCGCCGGGTTGACGATGATGATATAGGCCATCGTCAAAAAGGTGGTCAGCCCGGCCAGAATCTCGGTCGATACCGAGCTTCCCTGAGCCTTGATCGCGAAGAAACGGTCCAGCATGATTTCCCCCACCCCCCGGTGACTCTTCGGCCCCAGGGATAGCGCACAAGCGCGTCGCGGCCAAGGCCGATCAAGCGAACGCATTTCGCATTGTTGCCTCAATGTTCCCGTGATACGGTGCCCCGCTTCACCATGACCGGAAAGCCGGATCGCCGTGGCCAAAGCCTCTCCCCGTTTTGTCTGTCAGGAATGCGGGTCCGTCACCACCAAGTGGGCGGGCAAGTGCGAAGCCTGCGGTGCCTGGAACTCGATCCTCGAAGAAGCCGCCCGTGACGAGATCCCCAAGGGACTGTCGGGCGGCAAGGGACGGCGGATCGATTTCGTCGCGCTGGAGGGCAGTTCTGCGCCGTTGCCGCGCCTGATCACCGGGATCGGCGAACTGGACCGGGTCTGCGGCGGCGGGCTGGTCCCCGGCTCGTGCCTGCTTGTCGGCGGCGATCCCGGCATCGGCAAATCGACTTTGCTGCTTCAGGCCAGCGCGGCCCTGTCCGCCGGGGCCAAGGTTGCCTATATATCGGGTGAAGAAGCGGTCGATCAGGTGCGGATGCGCGCCCACCGGCTGGGCCATGCCCGGGCCGGGGTGGCGCTGGCCTCGGCGACCAGTCTGCGCGATATCGTCGCCACCCTCGACGGTCCCGATGCTCCCAACGTGGTGGTGATCGATTCGATCCAGACGGTTTATGCCGACAGCATCGAGGCCGCGCCCGGCACGGTCAGTCAGGTTCGCGCCGCCGCCGCTGAACTGATCCGTCTGGCCAAGCGGCGCGGCTTTGTCCTGTTCCTGGTCGGTCACGTCACCAAGGAAGGCACCATCGCCGGACCCCGCGTGCTGGAACACATGGTCGATACCGTGCTTTACTTCGAAGGCGATCGCGGCCACCAGTTCCGCATCCTGCGCGCCACCAAGAACCGCTTTGGTGCCACCGACGAGATCGGGGTGTTCGAGATGACCGAGCAGGGCCTGTCCGAGGTTGCCAATCCCTCGGCCCTGTTTCTGGCCGAACGGCGGGGCAATGTGTCGGGGTCCTGCGTCTATGCCGGGATCGAAGGCAGTCGCCCGATGCTGGTCGAAATTCAGGCGTTGGTGGCTCCGTCCTCGCTGTCTTCGCCGCGCCGCGCCGTGGTCGGGTGGGATACCGGCCGTCTGGCAATGGTGATGGCGGTGCTTGACGCCCGTTGCGGGCTTGCTTTGTCGGGGAATGACGTTTATTTGAACGTCGCAGGCGGCTTGCGCATTACCGAACCGGCGGCCGATCTGGCAGTGGCGGCGGCTTTGCTGTCATCGTCGTCGGATGTGCCGGTTCCGGCCGATATGGTCGTGTTCGGCGAGGTGGGCTTGTCGGGCGAGATTCGCGCCGTGGCCCAGGCCGACCTTCGGTTGAAGGAAGCCGCCAAGCTGGGATTCGCCCAGGCGCTGGTGCCGTCCAGGCCGCGCCGGGACAAATCGGTGGGTGCGTCGGCCGGTCCGTTGACGATCCGCACCGTCGGGCATCTTCAGGACGTGCTGGGGCTGTTCCGCCCGGCATAGCCGTCGATTGGAAACAGGGCGAATGGGAAACCTCAATATCACCGTGGTCGACGTCGTCGTGATCGGGGTGCTTCTCGGCTCTGCCGGGTTTGCTTTTCTGCGCGGCTTTGTCCAGGAAGTGCTGTCGATCACCTCGTGGGTCGGCGCGGTGTTCGCCACTCTTTATGGTTTCTCGACGCTCCAGCCGTTTTTCCGTTCGCAAATCGGCGTGCCGTGGGCGGCCGATGCCGCCACCGGGGCCACCCTGTTCCTGGTCACCCTGCTGGTCTTGTCGTTGCTGACCAAACGGGTGTCGGACCGGGTTCGCCAAAGCGCGATGAACAGCGTCGATTCCTCGCTTGGCTTCGTGTTCGGTCTGGCGCGCGGTGCGGTGCTGCTGTCGCTGGCCTTTCTCGCCGTCGCCTGGCTGTTCGACCGTCCCGATCATTATCCGGCCTGGCTGGCCGACGCGCGCAGCCGTCCCTGGCTTGAACGCGGCGGCACCATGTTGAAATCAATGGCGCCCGAAGGCTTCGGTCAGGCCGAGCTTAAGGCCCGCAACGTTTCCTCCGAAACCCGCCAGATGATCGAGGCGGAGCAGACCTTCCAGAAATTCGTTTCCCCCCAACCGGCCGCACCCATTACCGTGGCCCCGGGGGCCACGGCCGCTCCGGCGCGACCGGCCCCAGTCTACGACAGCGAAAGCCGTGCCCAGATGGAACGGCTGATCCGCGGCAATCAGTAGGATCACTCCCCGATGCTGACCACCCATCCTTTCGACGACGACCACCTGCATGAAGAATGTGGGGTGTTCGGCATCTTCGGCCATCCGGAGGCGGCGGCTCACACCGCGCTCGGATTGCACGCGCTGCAACATCGCGGCCAGGAAGCGGCCGGTGTCGTCACCTTCGACGGACATCAGTTCCACAATCACCGCGGCCTTGGCCATGTCGAAGACAATTTCGGCAATGAATCGGTGATCCGCAAGCTGAAGGGGACGATGGCCGTCGGCCATGTCCGCTATTCGACCACCGGCGAGACCTTGCTGCGCAACGTCCAGCCGCTGTTCGCCGAAATGGAATTCGGCGGCCTTGCCCTGGGTCATAACGGCAACCTGACCAACGCGATGGCGCTGCGCCGCCAGTTGGTCCGGCGCGGCTGTCTGTTCCAGTCGACCACCGACACCGAAGTCATCATCCATCTGATCGCGATCAGCCTCTATTCGACGGTCGAGGATCGGTTGATCGACGCGCTGCGTCAGGTCGAAGGAGCCTATTCCCTGGTCGCGCTGACCCCGGATTCGGTGATCGGTGTCCGCGATCCGCTCGGCATCCGTCCGCTCTGTCTGGGCCGGATGGAAAAGAGCTGGGTGCTGGCCTCGGAATCCTGTGCGCTCGACATCATTGGGGCGGAATTCGTCCGTGACGTCGAACCGGGCGAGATCGTGATCCTGTCGGCCGAGGGCGTCCGCTCGTTGAAGCCGTTCGCCAAGCAGCCCAGCCGCTTCTGCATCTTCGAGTACATCTATTTCGCCCGTCCGGATTCGATGATCGAAGGCATCAGCGTCTATGAAGTGCGCAAGCGCATCGGCGCCGAACTGGCCCGCGAAAGCGGGGTCGAGGCCGATCTGGTGGTGCCGGTGCCGGATTCCGGCGTGCCGGCCGCGATCGGTTATGCCGCCGAGGCGGGGGTGCCGTTCGAACTGGGCATCATCCGCAACCATTATGTCGGCCGCACCTTCATCCAGCCGACCGACAGCATCCGTCACACCGGCGTCAAGATGAAGCACAACGCCAACCGCGCCTCGTTGGCCGGGAAGCGGGTGGTGCTGGTTGACGATTCGATCGTGCGCGGCACCACGTCCCGCAAGATCGTCGAGATGGTGCGTCAGGCCGGGGCGACCGAGGTGCACATGCGCATCTCCAGCCCGCCGACGACCTATTCCTGCTATTTCGGCATCGACACCCCGGAACGGAGCAAGCTGCTGGCCGCCCGTCACGATGTCGAAGGAATGGCCCGTCTGATCGGCGTCGATTCGCTGGCTTTCATTTCGCTCGACGGTCTCTACCGCGCCGTCGGCGAACCCAGCCGCGATGCCGCTTCGCCGCATTATTGCGATGCCTGCTTCACCGGCGATTACCCGGTGCGGCCGACCGATTTCATCGATAATGGCGGTGAGATTGAACAATTGTCGCTGTTGACCGAGGATATCGCCTGATGTCGGGGTTGCTTGAGGGCAAGGTCGCGCTGGTTACCGGCGCGTCGCGGGGAATCGGGGCTGCTGTCGTGCGCCGCTTCGCCGCCGAGGGGGCCGAGATCATCGCGATCGCCCGCACCCAGGCCTCGCTCGAAGAGCTGGACGACGACATCCGCGCCGCGGGCGGTAAGCCGCTGGTGCTGGTGCCCGAAGACCTGCGCAAGTCCGAGGTGATTGATCGCGTCGCCGCCGCGATCTTCGACCGCTGGGGGCGTCTTGACGTCCTGGTCGGCAATGCCGGGGTGGTCGGGGGCGGGCTGCGTCCGGTCGCCCATCTCGAACCTAAGGATTGGGACGAGATGATCGCCGTCAATCTGACCGTCAATTGGCGTCTGATCCGGGCGATGGACCCGCTGTTGCGGATGTCCGAGGCGGGCCGCGCCGTCTTTACCGCCGCCGCCGAGGCGGACGAGGCTCCCGCCTTCTGGGGCGGGTACGCGGCGTCGAAGGCCGGTCTCGAGTCGATGGTGCGTTGCTGGGCGGCCGAGGTCGCCAATGTCACCCGGCTGCGCGTCAATCTGCTCGATCCCGGTCCGGTCGCCACCCGTTTGCGCACCATCGCCTATCCCGGCGAGGACCAGACCCTTTTGACCCAGCCCGATGCGGTGGCTGGAGCTTTCCTCTCGCTCTGCCTGCCCGGCTGTGAACAACACGGTGAGGTTGTGCGTTCGGCCCAGGTCTGACGCCAGAGCCGAAAACCGACACGCCGTGCGACGGAGCCGCCCCTTGATTGCGGCGGTTCCGTCCGGCGTGGCCGTGTCCGCCGATCTTGATCGGACTTGCGCCTTTGGCTGAGGATGCGCTATCCCCATGGATAGGTAGGCCGGTCGGCGCAACGTCTTTGAAAATAAGGGGCGGCCTTGAGAGGGTCGGCAGCAGCGGGATGAGTCCTTCCGATCCGCACGACGCGATGAAAGCGTTCGAAACGAAGGCCGCCAGCCTGATCGCCGCGACGCGGTCGCTCGACATTCCCCGCATTTTGTTGCTGCGTCGCCTTACTCTGGCCGACAGCGAAGCCCGCAAATGGGCCAACGAACGACAGCTTAATGTTGTGTTTTCGGTGGTGCTGGCCAAGGCGGCGGAGCGTCTTGGTCTTCCTGCGCTGCGAGCCCTGCGCGAACAGGGGCTGAGGTCGCTGTTACCCAATGATTCGACCGGGCAGGCCGAGGATCTTCGGGTGTTGTCCGAGGTCGTCACCCAATTGCTGGGGCCGCCGGAGATGAGCGAGGCGGAAGCCTTCCGCTCGGCCTTCCGCTCCGTGCTTGACCGCGATTATCCCCCTCCGCCGGAACGGGTCGCCCGGACCCAGCCGCCCTTGCGTGAGCCGCCGCCTTTGTTTGCCGCCCAATTGGGTCCGGCCACCGAGCGCCGCATCGCCGCCCGGGTACTGGTTGCCCCGCCGCCCGGCGAGCCCGAGCCCGGCTCCGCTCCCGGTCCGGTCGCCGTGGTCGATTTCGCCGCTTTGTTCGACGAAACCCTGTGCGCCTACGCTCAGAAGACGCTCAGCATGTTCCGCATCGCCGGATCGTCGCATGGGGTCAGGCTGCCTTTCCTGCTGGCTCCCGAATTCGGTCAGGTCTATCGCGATGTACTGCAACGCTTTGTCTTGCCGCAGATGCGCGCCACCCGCCACATCCAGACCCTGGCCCAAGGCACCAACTGGGCCGAGGCGGGAGCGGATCGCCTGCTCGAAATCATTCAAAGCGGCGAGGTCAATAACCCGATCCTGCACAATTGGGATACGCGGTGGGCTTCGTTCCGGGCTGGGCGGTCGGTCAAAGGGCGCAAGACGACGTTAAAGCCCGAGGATAATCCGTGGCCGCTGCTGCGCGAGGAGGCGACCCGCAGCAATTTCCAGCCGCCCAGTGAGGACGACCTTGTTCTGCTGAAGGACGTGATTCGCTTCGAAGCCGACGCGATGGCAAAATGCTGGCGTGAACTGAGTCAGCTCTATGCGCAGGAATTCGTGCCCTCCGGCCGGCCGGATCAGGGCCGCGAAGGGGCATTGCGCGACGGCATCATCAAATGGGTGGCCAAGATGCCCGATCATGTCGGCGAGCATCTGGCGATCAAGGCGATGTTCGAGTTCGAGAAGATCGACGCGGCGTGGTTGCGCAAGCTGCTGGGCAGCTTTGGCCGCACCGATTCCGAGCGCCGCCGGGTCGTTCCCTATCTGGCCGACTTCGTTACCCAGCTATATTGAGCCGGGCACCCGATCGGAAGGGGGACCGCTCCCGGGCTCGTCGTGAGGGAAACGACGAAGCGCGATGACCTGCGGCTTCCACGTCGCGCCGGTCGTCGCGCCTCTTGTTCCGGACCGAGGAGTCCGGACGGGAGCGGCCTGATCCACAGCCTGAACTCCCGCCGGCTCTCCGGTCATTGAAAAAGCATAATCACGGCACTCTCTAATCGGCGGCCAGGGCCTCCCGCCTAGCTTCGATCACCTTTTCGGCGACCCGTCCGGTCAGTTCCTGAAGGTGGTCGAACGTCCAGGCAAAGGTGCCGACCCCCATCGTCAGCGAGCGCAATTCGACGATCAGATCGTCCATTTCCGCCTGGGGCAGATAGGCGTTGACGGTATCCCACCCCGGCCAGCCCTCGCGGGCATCAAAGCCGAGAAGCTGGCCGCGCCGTCCCGTCACGATCCGCTGGGCCTTGGCGGTATAGTCGCTGGGGACCGACAGTTCGACCAGCAGGATCGGTTCGAGCAGAATCGGCTCGCATTGCGGCATCCCTTCGGCCATCCCGATCCGGGCGGCGGTCTTGAACGCCATGTCCGAACTGTCGACGGCGTGATAGCTGCCCTGGGTCAGGGTGACCGACAGATCGACCACCGGGAAGCCCAGCGCCCCCTGAGACAGGGATTCGGTGACGCCCTGTTCCACCGCCGGAATGAAGTGGCGCGGCACCACGCCGCCCACCACCGTCTCGCGGAACTGGAAACCCGAGCCACGGGGCAGGGGGGCGATGTCGAGATAGACGTCGCCGAACTGGCCGTGTCCGCCCGATTGCTTCTTGTGCCGTCCATGCACCGAGGCAGCCTTGCGGATCGTTTCCTTGTAGGGAACGGTCGGTTTGCGGGTCACCACCTGCATGTTGAAGCGGCTTTTCAGCCGGTCGGTCGCGACCTGAAGATGGATTTCGCCCTGACCACGCAGGACCAGTTCGCCGAATTCGCTGTGATCGAGCACCAGCGAGGGGTCTTCCTCGCACAGCTTGGCCAGAACCCCGGTCAGCTTGACGTCGTCGCCCTTTTTCTCGGCGGCGACGGCCAGCGAGAACAACGGCGACAAAGGCTTGGGCCAGGGCAGCGTGGCCGAACTGTCGGCGGTCAGCAGGCCGCCGGTCAGAATCGCATCAAGACGGCCAAAGGCGGCAATATCGCCGGTGCCGACACGAGGGGCCTTGGCCGGTCCGGTGATGCTGGGGAGATACAAGCCGGAGATGCGGTCGCCGTTGATGGATTGATTGTCGGTGAATTCGCCGCGCCAGACCCGGCCATAGCTCAGCTTGCCGGTGTGCTGGGCGTGGACCGACTTGAAAATCTGCGCCAGCGGCGGGCCATCGGCGGCGATGCCCAGGCGGCGGGCGGTCGCGGTCGGGCCGGGAACGTCATGCCGCAGTGCCTTCAGCAGACGGCGGATGCCGCTATCGTTTTCGGCCGAACCGAAGAAGACCGGAACGATCAGATTCTCGGCCAGATCGCGCGACAGATCCTGATACAGCTCGGTGGGCGGCGGCTGGATGTCTTCCAGCAATTCTTCCATCAGGCGGTCGTCGAAATCGGCCAGATGCTCCAGCAATTCCTGCCGGGCGCGGGTTTCCTCGCTTTGGATTTCGTCGGGAATGCGGATCAGGTCTGACGGCTGGCCGGGGCGATAGCGGTAGGCCCGCTCGGACACCAGATCGATATAGCCGGTGACGGCCTCGCCCTCGCGGATCGGGACTTCGCGTAGCACCAGCGGTCGGTCGGACACGGCCTGAAGCGCCTCCAGCGTCTCGGTCAGGCGGGTTCCAGCGGTATCGACCTTGTTGATGAACAGCAGATGCGGAATCTTGTGTTCATTGAGGAATTTCAGCATCGGCGCGACCATCACCGCGCGGGCAGGGTCGGGCTCACAGACGACGATAGCGGCGTCAACGACGGCCAGGGCGTTCAGCGCATCTTGCTTGAACTCAACCGAGCCGGGGCAGTCAACAAAGGTCCAGGTTTCATCCAGATAACGGGCGGAAACGATATTGGGTTCGACGCTCATCTGCCGGGCGCGGGCTTCGGGGCTGGAATCGCCGACGGTCGATCCGTCGCGGGTCCGGCCTTTGCGGGCGACGGTCCCGCAGGCAGAGAGCAAAGCTTCAAGCAGGCTGGTTTTGCCGCTGGCGTAAGGGCCGACCAAAGCGGCCGCCCGCGGCAGGGAAGGGGTTCTTGACGTCATGGTCCCTCCTGGGGGAACTCAAGGTTCAGCGCGGCGATAAAATCCCCCTTCGCCGCGTGGCGGCGCCCCCCGCCGCTCAAGAGATAACCATTTCAGTAGATGAGGTTGCAGGCAACCGGAAACACGCAGGCCCGTCTCAAAGCCGGGCATAGCGGACCTGCCTTAAAAACAGGCGGCAATGCCCAAGTATCGGGCAGGTTTTGCAGTGGTGATCCGCAGATTCGCACGCTTTTCCGGGTGGCCGAAGTGGCACGAGCCGTGCTACATGATTGGCTCGTTCAACGTGGGCTCGATGCTCGTTCAACGCGGGCCCTACGCCATTTCTTCCATAGACGGCGGGTACATGAAGAAGATCGAAGCGATCATAAAGCCCTTTAAGCTCGATGAAGTGAAGGAAGCCCTTCACGAAGTCGGGCTTCAGGGCCTTACCGTGACCGAGGCCAAGGGTTTCGGCCGGCAGAAAGGGCATACCGAGCTGTATCGCGGTGCCGAGTACGTTGTGGACTTCCTGCCCAAGGTCAAGATCGAGCTGGTGATCGACGAGTCTCTGGTGGAGCGCGCGGTCGAAGCGATCCAGCAGGCGGCTCATACCGGCCGTATCGGCGATGGCAAGATCTTCATCTCCACGGTCGAGGAAGCGATCCGCATCCGCACCGGCGAGCGCGGTAGCGACGCAATCTAAAGGGGGGTGGCGGCTCCATTTCGTGATTTACGGCAAGGGCCGCCGCACACGTTTTTCGAGCACATCCGTCTTTTGAATCCAACTGTCAGGAAAGTGGCTATGTCCGACGACGTCCAGAAGGTCCTCGAACTGATCCAGGAAAATGACGTCAAGTACGTCGATTTCCGTTTTACCGATCCCCGCGGCAAGTGGCAGCACACCGCCCAGCACGTTTCCACCGTCGATGCCGACATGCTGAACGAAGGCATCATGTTCGACGGCTCGTCGATCGCCGGCTGGAAGAGCATCAACGAATCCGACATGATTCTGATGCCGGACCCCTCGTCGGCCGTGATGGACCCGTTTGCCGCCCAGGCCCAGTTGATCATCAACTGTGACATTGTCGAGCCGGCGACCGGCCAGCTGTACGACCGCGATCCGCGCTCGATCGCGAAGCGCGCCGAGGCTTATGTCAAGTCGTCGGGCGTGGGCGACGCGACCTATTTCGGCCCCGAAGCCGAATTCTTCATCTTCGACGACGTCAAGTACTCGGTCGGGATGAACAAGGGCTACTACGAGCTGCTGTCGGAAGACGGCGTCGAGTCGCAGGGCAAGGACTTCCCCGAAGGCAATCTGGGCCACCGTCCGGGCGTCAAGGGCGGCTACTTCCCGGTTCCGCCGGTGGATGGTCATGTCGACATCCGCGCCGAGATGCTGACCGTGATGGGCGAAATGGGCCTGCCGATCGAAAAGCATCACCACGAAGTGGCCTCGTCGCAGCACGAACTGGGCATCAAGTTCGGCAGCCTGGTTCAGGCCGCTGACTGGATCCAGATCTACAAGTACGTCGTCCACAACGTCGCCGCGTCCTATGGCAAGACCGCGACCTTCATGCCGAAGCCGATCTATGGCGATAACGGCTCGGGCATGCACGTCCACCAGTCGATCTGGAAGGCGGGTAAGCCGCTGTTCGCCGGCACCGGCTATGCCGACCTGTCGGAAACCGCCCTGTACTACATCGGCGGTATCATCAAGCATGCCAAGGCGATCAACGCCTTCACCAACCCGCTGACCAACAGCTACAAGCGTCTGATCCCCGGCTTCGAGGCTCCGGTGCTGCTGGCTTACTCGTCGCGTAACCGTTCGGCTTCGTGCCGCATTCCCTACTCGGCTTCGCCGAAGGGCAAGCGCGTCGAAATCCGCTTCCCCGATCCGGGTGCCAACCCGTACCTCGCCTTCTCGGCGATGCTGATGGCTGGCCTCGACGGTATCGCCAACAAGATCCACCCCGGCGATCCGATGGACAAGAACCTGTACGACCTGCCGCCGGCCGAGCTGGCCCAGGTCCCGACCGTGTGCGGTTCGCTGCGCGAAGCTCTGGACAGCCTGAAGGCTGACCACGACTTCCTCGTCAAGGGCGACGTGTTCTCGAAGGACTTCATCGAGAGCTACATCGACCTGAAGTTCGAAGAAGTCTATCGCTTCGAACACACCCCGCATCCGGTCGAGTTCCAGATGTATTACAGCGTTTAATCGCTGCGAGGTTTTCCGCGCTCTTCACTGCCCCCCGACAGGAGGATGGTGGACCAGCTCGGTGGACCAGTCAAGAAGCCCCCGTCAGGAAACTGGCGGGGGTTTTTTCTTGTCCGATGTTTGGGCGAAAAAATGTGAGCGGGTATCAAGTCGAATGCTGATACCCGGTTCCCCCCATGGGGGGGTGTCACCTGCCTCCGCTGGGATGGCTGCTGACTGGGTGCCCTGTCTCCTGTCCCGCCTGTCGTCGGTGCCGCTCTTCCTTGCCCTGCCGGCTATCACCAACCTGCCCCGGCCTGTGCGTGTGTGCATGGCCCTGGGAGATGCACGATGCACACGGGTCGCGGCTCGTTCCGACCACCCGTCTTGTTGGGGTAAACCCCAGCAAGCCAGTTCGGCGAGACACTTTTCGCGTCTTGTATGGGTTGATTTCCAATTTCCAAGACGGTACGGTGACGTGGTCTAAAGCTAAACAAGACAGTGAGACGTCCCATGAGCAAGATCGGATATGCCCGCGTCAGCACCACCGACCAGGACACCGGCATTCAGGTTGCCGCACTTCGCGCCGCCGGCTGTGAGGTAGTCCGCGAGGAGAAGGCCAGCGGCACCAGCACCGAGGGCCGCACCGAGCTTCAGACCATCCTGGAATTCCTGCGGCCCGGTGACGTGCTGACCGTCACCCGCATCGACCGCCTCGCCCGCTCCATCGCCGACCTCCAGACCATCGTGCGGACCATCCGGGAGAAGGGCGCGGCGCTGGCCTGCACCGAACAGCCGGTGGACACCAGCACCGCCGCCGGCAAGGCGTTCCTTGACATGCTGGGCGTCTTCGCCGAGTTCGAGACTAACCTCCGCCGTGAACGCCAGATGGAAGGGATCGCCAAGGCCAAGGCGGCGGGGGTCTACAAGGGCCGCAAGCCCACCATCGACCCCAAGGAAGTCCGGGCGCTGAGAAGCCAAGGGCTAGGAGCAACCGAGATTGCCAAGCGGCTGGGGATCGGCCGCGCCTCTGTCTATCGGGTGCTGGAGCAGCAGCAGCCCGCAGACTAACCACCCGCCAACATCCTTCTTCAAGGCCCTCGCCGGGTCCTCCTGGCGCGGGCTTCTTCGTCTCTGAGGGAGGCAGCCCTGGTCAATTTTACACATAGAAAACGTTGTTTGTGCCTGGCTCTCTGGGGGCGGGTACGGGATTAGGTTGCACCTATGTACACCCTGACCCGGAACCACGGTGCCCCTTCAGCCCTCCGCCCCGTTGCAACCAGCCTCCCAAAGCTTGGGCTTGGCGGGCCGTGTCCGCGTCTGATCGCGCCAACAGCGCCAGATCGGCACGTCACCGATAAACGCCCAAGAAGGACGTTGAGCGGGCAAATGCCGTCTGGCTGGGTAGGTAGTGGGGCGACCTTCCACTGCCTCACCGGCCTTCTGGCGGGCTTTGATGGGCATGTCGATTAGGTTGCCCCACGGCATATAGAACCCCTTCCGCCGCCAGAGCAGCGGAGGGGCGCACCATCAACCCCGCTTCCCACCCTCTGCCGTCCAATCGACTGGGGCCGATGCCGCAAGGTGTCGGCCTCTTTCTTTGGGCTGCGACGGGAGGGGGGCGGGAAGCCAACCCCAACACGAAAGGAAGACCATGAACACTCTCCCCACCATCCGCCCCCTCGACCGCCTCGCCCGGTGCATCAACGAGCAACAGGCGCAGATCGAAGCCCACGCCAGGAACATGCTGTTCTTCGCCAAGGTGGCCGGCGAATTGCTGATCGAGGCCAGGGACAGTAAGGAACGCACCGAACCCTTCAAGGAATGGGTGCCCAGGTACTGCCGCAAGGCCAACGGCCAGCCTCTCAGCTATGTCCAGGCCACGAAGTACATGAACGTGGCCCGTCGCTGGGATGATCTGAAAGGTTTCGCCGACGAAACCTGCACCAACTCCATCGACGCCTTCCTCGGATACCAGAAGGCCAACCCAGCCCCCAAGTCCAACCTTCCGACCTTCACCGAGGACGACGCCGAGTACGCCCTGAAGATCGCCGCCCGCCTGGACAGCGACTTCGAAGGGGAGCGCGACGTCGCCGCCGACAAACTCAACACCTTCGCCAAGCAGCACGGGATGACCGGCGAAGAGTTGGTCGAGAAGGCGAAGAAGCTGCGCCCGGCCCAGCACCTCACCAATGTCGAAGCCGGGAAGCAGGAACTCCGAGCAGAAATTCTTGCGCCCTTTCAGTCCATGTCGAAGCAGGAACTGCTCGACGTGATCTTCAATCTCATCGTCAAGTTGTCCAGAGAGGCCTGACCATGCACTACATCCGCAGGGTCACCGACCTGGAAACCGGGGAGGTGAAGACCATCAGTCTCGGTGAACACCTGCCCTTCACCGAAGCCGCCGCCAAATTCGGCGTCACCCGTCCGACCCTCGTCAAGGTCCTGCTTCAACTGGGCTTGGTCCAGAAGGAGTTCGACACCGTGGCGCGGGAGAACCGCTACCGTCTCCATCCCGAGGCCGAGAAGAAGGGGCTGGGCAAGCGTCTGATGGGGCCTCACGGTCCCTTCGACGTTCTCTGTCCGTCCGCCCTGGAGTGGCTTGAGGCCGACCTGAAGGCCATCCTCGCCGCCAGCACCTTCGACCGGGCCACGGTCACCGCCCTTCAGGCCCTCGACGCCTACGACGCGGAACGGCTCTCCAAGCTGGATGTCGAGGGGAAGGTCTTGTGGCTGATCTATCACTTCCCGGACCTGCCCGTCCGTCAGATGGCGCAGGGCCTGGGGGTCAGCGAGAGGCTCGTTCACCGCTACCTGACCAAGCGGCGGGATCAGCTTGAACGGGCCAGCAAGAGGATGGCGGGGGAGGTCTTCACCCCGGCCGAGCCGGAAGTGGAGCCGAAAGCCGAACCCGAGGCAGACCGGCAATCCCTCGCCGCGTGACCCCTGAAGCCGGCCTTGAGGTCGTAGGTATTACAGGCGGTGTGAACACCCCCGAAACAGACCCATCCGCCGTCTGACCCCGGCGGGGCTGCTCGTCCAGCCCGCCCCCCTGATCAACCCGCCCCACGTCGAGACACGCCCCGGCCCCGTACAGGATGCCGGCTGATGGCGCTCGTCTCGGCGTGGGCGTCATCCAACGAGGACACCATCACCATGACCCATCTTCATTCCCCCAGCGGCCGGCGCTGCTCGGTGCCCGGCTGCACCGTCCCGGCCCGAGGTCGAGGCCCCCATTGCGAGACCCACCGCCAGCGCAAGCGCCGCAACGGCCACGTCGATCAGCATCCCGTCACCAAGGCCACCCTGCGGCCCTATGTCGCCAGGGTCCGCAAGATCGTCGAGCGCGACCAGACCGGCCAGCTTGCCGCCGCCCTGCACCAGCTTCACGACCTGATCGGCGCCCGGGGGCGGCAGATCGTCGCCGACGCGGCGAGCGGCAGGCCGGGCAGCAAGTGGGAGCGGATCGCCGCCCAGGAGACGGCCCAGGTGGTCGCGGACACCGACGCCATCGGCTGCGCCGCCACCCTTGCCGCCCTGTTCCTGCTGCGGGACGAGGAGCCGGGGCACTTCGCCAGCGACGAGGGCTTCCGGTTCCAGCTTGCCCGCGCCTTCCGCGCCCAGACCAGCCGGGCCTTCGGGTCGTACTGGGATCTCGAGAACGGGCGGACCAAGACCGTCTACCGCGACACCCCGCCCCGTGCCACGGCGCTTCTCGCCGGCTGGCTGGTCGAAGCCTACGCCCGCTTCGCCGCCCACGTCGTCGCCTGGGACCGGGCCGAGAGGGCGAAGCAGGCCGAAGCCCACGCAGCCATCGACGCCGCCTTCGCGGCGATGTCCCCTGCCTCCCGTCCGCCTTGCGCGTGATGGTGGATCCCCTTACCCTGCTTCACCCCTTGTGTTCACACCTTTTCGTCGAGGATCATTCGTTTCCATGAACCAGCAGGCCCTGTCCGCCTTCCTCTGGTCGGTCGCCGACCTTCTGCGCGGCGATTACAAGCAGTCGGACTATGGCAAGGTCATCCTGCCCTTCACCGTTCTGCGTCGTCTCGATTGCGTCCTGGCGGGGACCAAGCCAGCGGTGCTGGCCGAGCACAAGGCGAAGACGGCCCAGGGCCTCAATCCCGATCCGTTCCTGCTGCGGGTGGCGGGGCAGAGCTTCTTCAACGTCTCGCCGCTCGACCTCAAGACCCTGATGGGCGACCAGGACCACATCCGCGAGAACCTCTTCGGCTACCTGGGCGGGTTCTCGGCCGCCGTGCGCGACATCTTCGAGCGGTTTGAGTTCGCCACCCAGATCGAGCGCCTCGCCAAGGCCAACCTGCTCTATCAGGTCACCGAACGCTTCACCCAGGTCGATCTTCACCCCGATGCGGTCAGCAACCACCAAATGGGGCTGGTGTTCGAGGAACTGATCCGCAAGTTCGCCGAACTGTCGAACGAGACGGCCGGGGAGCACTTCACCCCGCGCGAGGTCATCCGCCTGATGGTCAGCCTGCTGTTCATCGAGGATGACGACATTCTGTCGAAGCCCGGCGTGGTGCGCACCATCTACGATCCCACCGCTGGGACGGGCGGCATGTTGTCGATCGCCGGCGAGTACATCGACGAGCACAACCCCAAGGCCCGCCTGACCGTCTTCGGGCAGGAGCTGAATGCGGAATCGTACGCGATCTGCAAGGCCGACATGCTGATCAAGGGTCAGGACGTGTCGAAGATCGTGTTCGGCAACACTCTCGCCGACGACGGCCACCCGGCGGAGCGGTTCGACTACATGCTGTCGAACCCGCCGTTCGGGGTCGAGTGGAAGAAGGTCGAGAAGGAGGTGCGGCGCGAGCACGAGACCCAGGGCTTCAACGGGCGCTTCGGCCCCGGCCTGCCGCGCGTCTCCGATGGCTCGATGCTGTTCCTGCTGCACCTGATCTCCAAGATGCGCCCGCTGGTCGAGGGCGGCTCGCGCTTCGGCATCGTGCTGAACGGCTCGCCGCTGTTCACCGGGGGCGCCGGCAGCGGCGAAAGCGAGATCCGCCGCCATGTGCTGGAGAACGACTTGCTGGAGGCGATCATCGGCCTGCCCACCGACATGTTCTACAACACTGGCATCAGCACCTATGTCTGGATCGTCAGCAACAAGAAGCCTGCCCATCGCAAGGGCAAGGTGCAACTGATCGACGCCACGGGCTTCTGGCAGAAGATGCGTAAAAGCCTGGGCGCCAAGCGCAAGGAACTGTCGGACGACCACATCACCGAGGTCACCCGCCTGTTCGGCGACTTCCTCGAAGCGGAGAAGGACGGCAGGCCGATCAGCCGTATTTTCAAAAACACCGAGTTCGGCTACCGCACCATCACCGTCGAGCGCCCGTTGCGCGACGAGGCGGGTCGCGTGGTGCTGGGCCAGAAGGGCAAGCAGAAGGGCAAGAAGCAGCCTGACAGCAGCCTCCGCGACACCGAGAACGTGCAGCTGACCGAGGACGTCGAGGCGTACTTCAAACGTGAGGTCCTGCCCCACGTCCCCGACGCCTGGATCGACCACGACAAAACCAAGGTGGGATACGAGATCCCCTTCAACCGCCATTTCTACGTCTTCCAGCCACCCCGCTCGCTGGAGGAGATCGACGCCGAGCTGAAGCAGGTCACCGACCGCATCACGGCGATGATCAAGGGGCTGAGCGCATGAGCTTTCCGAGATACCCGGAGTACAAGGACAGCGGCGTCGAGTGGCTGGGCGAGGTGCCGTCAGAGTGGAAGGTGCGGCGCCTCAAACAAGTGGCGACCGTGTTTCCCAGCAACATAGACAAGAAGGCTTACGACGACGAAGCGCCCGTCCGACTTTGCAATTATGTTGACGTCTACTACAATGAAGAGATCACCGGACGCCTTGCATTCATGGAGGCAACAGCAACACCGGAGCAAGTTTCGAGGTTCACGCTTCGCGCAGACGACACGATCATCACCAAGGACTCGGAGACGGCCGACGACATTGCAATAGCCGCCCATGTCCCGCAGGATCTTCCAGGTATCGTCTGTGGCTACCACCTGTCTATGGTGAGGCCCAATCAAGGGGGACAGGGCCGTTTCATCAAGCGCCTGTTTGACAGCCGCTGGCTCAAGGCGCAATTCGAGGTCGCTGCGCGTGGTCTTACCCGAGTAGGCCTTTCCCAGTACGCCATCGACAACGTTATCGTGACCGTCCCTCCAATAGACGAGCAAGCCGCTATTGTCGCTTTCCTCGACCGCGAGACCGGCAAGATCGACGCTCTGGTGGCGGAGCAGGAGCGGTTGATCGAACTGCTGAAGGAGAAGAGGCAGGCGGTCATCTCCCACGCCGTCACCAAGGGCCTCGATCCCACCGTGCCGATGAAGGACTCGGGCATCGAATGGCTCGGCGCGGTGCCGGCGCATTGGCAGGTGAAGCGTATTAAGTATGTCGTCAAGTCAATAGAACAGGGGTGGAGTCCGCAATGTGAAGGCTATCCGGCGGATGATGACGATACATGGGGTGTATTGAAGGTCGGATGTGTCAATGGGGGGGCATTCTCTTATCTAGAGAACAAGGTGCTTCCTGAGTCTCTTGAGCCGGCTCCGTCTCTAGCGATTAAATCTGGAGACCTTCTTGTTTCCCGTGCGAACACACTAGAGCTTGTCGGTAGTGCTGCGGTGGTGGAACAAGATCATCCTCGGCTCATGCTTTGCGACAAGCTGTATCGACTGCGCCTTGATCACAATATGGCTCTACCTACCTTCCTTGCCAATTTCCTAGGAACAAGATGCGCCCGTGGGCAGATTGAACTTGGAGCCAGTGGCGCGAGCAGTTCCATGCAGAATATCGGACAAGGAACGATCCTTGAGATGCCTGTCGCCCTACCTCCCGTGGATGAGCAAAGGGAGATCATCTCTGCGATAGGGCGTAATACGGCCAAACTTGATTCCCTGACAACCGAATCCCAACACGCCATCGACCTGTTGAAGGAGCGCCGCGCCGCCCTGATCTCGGCCGCCGTCACCGGCAAGATCGACGTGCGCGGGCTGGGCGTGTCCGTTTCCGACGACCAGAAGGTGCCGGCATGAAGATCTCGAACATCCTCGACCACATCGATTCCGGCCACATGGCCCTGCCCGAGTTCCAGCGCGGCTATGTCTGGAACCGCGATCAGGTGCGGGGGCTGTTCGATTCGCTCTACCGCCACCATCCGGTCGGCGGCCTGCTGGTGTGGGTGACCGAATCCAGCACCGCGCACAGCCGGGGCGACGGCCCAGTGGCCCCGGGGGTGGTGAAGCTGCTGCTGGACGGGCAACAGCGGATGACCTCGCTTTACGGCGTCATTCGCGGCCGACCGCCCAAGTTCTTCGACGGCAACGACCGCGCGTTCACCGACCTGCGCTTCAACCTGGAGAGCGAAGCCTTCGCCTTCTACCAGCCGGTCAAGATGCAGGATGACCCGCTGTGGATCGACGTGACCGAACTGATGGTCAAGGGTAACACCGGGCTGGGCGAGATTCTGGGGCGGATCACCTCCAACCCCGATCTGGTGGCCAGGACCGGCGACTACGCCGCCCGGCTGTCGCGCCTGCTCAGTATCCAGGAGATCAACCTGCACGTCGAGGAGGTGACCGGCAGCGACAAGACCCTCGACGTGGTGGTGGACATCTTCAACCGCGTCAACAGCGGCGGCACCAAGCTGTCGAAGGGCGATCTGGCTCTGGCCAAGATCTGCGCCGACTGGCCCGACGCGCGGGAGCGGATGAAGGGGCATCTGGGCCGATGGGCCGAGGCCGGCTATGGCTTCAACCTCGACTGGCTGCTGCGCTCGGTCAACACCGTGCTGACCGGCGAGGCGAAGTTCCTCCATCTGCATGAGAAGTCTGCGGCCGAGGTCGAAAGCGCCCTGAAGCGGACCACCAAGCACATCGACACCTGCCTCAACCTGATCGCCGGTCGGCTCGGTCTCGATCACGACCAAGTGTTCTTCTCCCGCTTCGCCGTGCCGGTGATGGTCCGCTATCTCGATCTGCACAGCGGGCCGCTGGACGCCCGCGAGCGCGACAAGCTGCTGTTCTGGTTCGTCCAGTCGGGGATGTGGGGGCGCTTTTCGGGATCGACCGAAACGGTGATCGACAAGGATTTGGAAGCGCTGGAAGGGCCGGACGGCGGCCTGGACCGGCTGTTGCAGGGGCTGCGCCTGTGGCACGGCGGCCTGTGCGTCGAGCCGGACCACTTCACCGGCTGGAGCCTGGGGGCGCGGTTCTATCCGGTGCTGTACATGCTGACCCGCATGGGCGAGGCCCGCGACTGGGGCTCGGGACTGCCGCTGAAGGCCGGATTGCTGGGTAAGGGCAGCAGCCTGGAGGTGCACCACATTTTCCCCAAGTCGCGGCTCTACGAGAAGAAGGGCTATAGCCGCTCCGAGGTGAATGCGCTCGCCAACTTCTGCTTCCTGACCAAGGACACCAACAACGTCCTGATCAGCAACCGGCTGCCCGAGGAGTACTTCCCCGAAATCGAGGCGCGGCTCCCCGGCGCCCTGGCCTCGCAATGGATTCCCGACGATCCCGAACTGTGGAAGATCGCCAACTTCCGCGACTTCCTGGAAGCCCGCAAGGCCCTGCTCGCCGCCGAGACCAACCGGCGAATGACTGATCTGCTGCACGGCGAGACCGAGTGGCTGGGCGCTGGAGCCGCCACGGCCTCGGCGCCGGTGGTGGTGGTCGGCGGCATCACCAGCCAGGAGGAAGAGGAGCAGTTGGACGCGCTCAACGCCTGGGTCGTCGCCCGGGGACTGCCGCCGGGGGTGATCAGCTACGACTACGCCGACCCCGAAACCGGGGTGCAACGGGCGGTGTTCGATCTGGTCTGGCCGCAGGGGCTTCAGGCGGAACTGAGCCAGCCGGTCGCCGTGCTGTTGAACGAGAGCGGCGAAACCCTGGCCCTGGCCAGCGGCGGATTCCGCTGCTTCACCTCGGTGGCCGACTTCAAGCGCTACGTCGAGCGTGACATCCTGTCGGAGGACGCCGCGTGAGTGCCGGCCAGCCGCTCCACCGCGAGATCGCCTTCGAGGACGACATCTGCGCCCACCTCGCGGCGAACGGCTGGCTGTACGACCCGGCCGACGCGAGCGCCTACGACCGCGCCCGCGCCCTGTTCCCCGCCGACGTGCTGGCCTGGGTGCGGGACACGCAGCCCAAGGCGTGGGAGGCCTTGGTCCGCGCCCACGGGGCGGCGGCGGAGACGATGCTGCTCGACCGGCTGCGCAAGCAGCTCGACGACCGGGGCACCCTCGACGTGCTGCGGGTCGGCCTGGAGATGGTCGGGCCGAAGGAGCCGGTGCGGCTGGCCCGGTTCCGCCCGTCCCTCGCCCTGAACCCGGCGCTTGAGGCCGAATATGCCGCCAACCGACTGCGGGTGGTGCGGCAGGTGCGCTATTCGCTCCACTCCGAGAACTGCCTCGATCTGGTGCTGTTCCTCAACGGCGTCCCGGTCGCCACCGCCGAGCTGAAGACCGACTTCACACAGCGGGTCGAGGACGCGGTGGACCAGTACCGCTTCGATCGCGATCCCCGGCCGAAGGGGCAGGCGGCGGAACCGCTGCTCGACTTCCCGCGCGGCGCCCTGGTCCATTTCGCGGTCAGCAACAGCCGGGTGAAGATGACCACCAAGCTGGAGGGGCCGGCCACCGCTTTCCTGCCCTTCGACCGGGGCAACCAGGGCGCCGCCGGCAACCCGCCCAACCCGGCCGGCCACCCCACCGCCTATCTGTGGGAGGAGGTGTGGGCGCGGGACTCGTGGCTCGACATCCTCGGGCGCTACCTCGTCACCCTGCGCGATGCGAAGAAGAAGATCGCCACGCTGATCTTCCCCCGCTACCACCAACTCGACGTAACCCGACGGCTGGTCGCGGCGGTGACGGCCGAGGGGCCGGGGCAACGCTACCTGATCCAGCATTCGGCCGGCTCGGGCAAGACCAACTCGATCGCCTGGACCGCCCATTTCCTCGCCGACCTGCACGATTCGGCCAACACCAAACTGTTTCACACCGTGCTGGTGGTCAGCGACCGCACCGTGCTGGACGTCCAGTTGCAGGAGGCGATCTTCGCCTTCGAGCGCACACGGGGGGTGGTCGAGACCATCACCAGCGACGACGGCGCCAAGAGCGGCAAGCTGGTCAAGGCCCTGGCCGGCGGCAAGAAGATCGTCGTCTGCACCCTCCAGACCTTCCCCTTCGCGCTCAAGCAGGTGCAGGAGCTGGCGGCGACCGAAGGCAAGCGGTTCGCGGTGATCGCCGACGAGGCCCATTCCTCGCAGACCGGCACGGCGGCGGCGACGCTGAAGCAGGTGCTGTCGCCCGAGGCGCTGAAGGAGCTGGAGGACGGCGGTGAGATCGATTCCGAGGACCTGCTCGCCGCCCAGATGACGGCGCGGGCCAACCCCGCCGGGATCACCACGATCGCTTTCACCGCCACGCCCAAGGCCAAGACGCTGGAGCTGTTCGGCCGCCGCCCCAGCCCCGAGGCGCTGCCCGCCCCCTTCCACGTCTACTCGATGCGTCAGGCGATCGAGGAGGGCTTCATCCTCAATGTGCTGAAGAATTACACCCCCTACAAGCTGGCGTTCCAGCTCGCCAGCAATGGCCGGGAATGGGACGAGCGCGAGGTCGAACGGGCCGCCGCGATGAAGGGGCTGCTCGCCTGGGTACGGCTGCATCCCTACAACATCAGCCAGAAGGTCGCCCTGGTGGTCGAGCACTTCCGCGACACCGTGGCGCCGCTGCTGGGCGGCCGGGCCAAGGCGATGGTGGTCACCGCCAGCCGCCGCGAGGTGGTGCGCTGGCAACTGGCGATCACCAAGTACATCAAGGAGAAGGGCTACAAGATCGGCGCCCTGGTCGCCTTCTCGGGCGAGGTCAAGGACGAGGAGCTTGGCCCGGACGGCTTCACCGAGCACAGCGCCACCCTGAACCCCACCTTGCGCGGGCGCGACATCCGTGAGGCCTTCGCCACCGACGAGTTCAGCCTGCTGCTGGTCGCCAACAAGTTCCAGACCGGCTTCGACCAGCCGCTGTTGTGCGGGATGTATGTCGACAAGCGCCTCGCCGGCATCCAGGCGGTGCAGACCCTGTCGCGCCTCAACCGCGCCCATCCCTGCAAGGACACCACCTACATCCTCGACTTCGTCAACGAGCCCGAGGACATCCTCGCCGCCTTCAAGACCTACTACGAGACGGCGGAGCTGGCGGCGACCACCGACCCCAACCTCGTCTTCGACCTTCGCGCCAAGCTTGATGCCCTCGGTCATTACGACGAGCACGAGGTCGAGCGGGTGGTCACCGCCGAGCTGGACCCATGCGGCACTCAGGCCCAGCTTCAGGCGGCCCTCGCTCCCGTCGCCGATCGGCTGATCCGGCAGTACAAGGCCCACCGGAGCGAGGAGGAGACGGCCAGGGCGGCCGGGGACGCCAAGGCGGAGAAGGACGCCAAGGATTCGATGGCTGCGCTGGTGCTGTTCAAGTCCGACATCGGCGCCTTCCTGCGGGCCTACGCCTTCCTGTCGCAGATCTTCGACTACGGCGCCACGGCGCTGGAGAAGCGGGCGATCTTCTTCCGCCGGCTGCTGCCGCTGCTCGATTTCCAGCGCGAGCGCGACGGGGTGGACCTCTCCGGGGTGGTGCTGACCCACCATTCCCTGCGCGACCGGGGACGACGCTTCCTCGACCTCGCGGGCGGCGACGGCGAGAAACTGACGCCGATGACCGCCCCCGGCAGCGGTGCCGTGCAGGACAAGGAGAAGGCCCTGCTGGCCGAGATCATCGCCAAGGTCAACGACCTGTTCGAAGGCGAGCTGACCGACGACGACAAGCTGATCTACGTCAACCACGTCCTCAAAGGGAAGCTGCTCGAATCCGACCTGCTCGCCGAGCAGGCAGCCAACAACAGCAAGCAGCAGTTCGCCGCCTCGCCCGATCTTGCCCGCGAAATGCTCAACGCCATCATGGACGCACTCGCCGCCCACTCCACGATGAGCAAGCAGGCGCTGGAGTCCGAGCGGGTGCAGCACGGACTGCGCGACATCCTGCTCGATCAGGCCGGGCTGTACGAGGCGTTGCGGGCGCGTGGGGGGCCGGGCGAATCGGCCACTCTTTGATCAAGTGTTGGTCTAATTCGCGTTCCTTCCAGCCAGCAGGTGCGACAGATCCACCCCGAAGTCGGCATCCTTGAACAGGTCGAGCTTCATCCGGGCGGTTATCAGCTTGTTGCCGTAGCGGCCCCCGGTCATGCTCTTGACCTGATGGCCGACCAGGAACGAGACCATCCGCTCCTCGACCCCATGCACGTTCAGCAGGTAGGACGTGAACAGGTGGCGGAAGGAGTGGAACACCAGCCCTTCGCGGTCGATGCCGATGGCGCTGCGATACCAGGGGAACCACTTGCAGAACGCGCTGCTGTAGTCGCCTTCCGCGTCGGCGGTCAGTTCCGGCCATAGCCGCTCGTGCTTCACCGACCGCACATGGTCGAGGAAGCCAAGGTCGATCAGCCGGGGATGGATCGGCACCAGCCGTTCGCCGGCCTTGGTCTTGGCCTTCTTGATGTCGAAACACCACCCCCCGTCTTCCTGCCGCACGTCCTCGACCCGCAGCTTGGCGATCTCCTCGACCCTCATCCCGGTATGCAGACCGATCAGCGGGAACCAGTACTTGAAGTCCTTCACCAGAACCTTGCCCGGCCGCTCGCGCCGATCCGCCCGCCAGTGCCCGGTGTAGAGGGGCGAGGCGAACAGGGTCTTCAACTCCTCGGGGGTGAAGGCGTCGCGCTTGGGTTCGTCCTCGGGCGGCATCAGGCCCTTGGTCGGGTTGTCGATGGTGGCGACCTTCTCCGTCCTGGCCCAGTTGAACATCGCCGCCACCGCCTTGAAGTGCAGGCGGATGGTGTTGTTGGCGAGGTCGCTTTCCTCCAGCGAGCGGCGCCACGAGCGCACATCGTCGCGGGTCACCATGTCCACCGGCTTGTTGTCGAGCGTCTCGGCGAAACGGACCAACTTCGGCACCGTCTTGCGCTGGGTGTCGGCCGTCCACTTGCCGTCCTTCTCCTGCGCCGCCGTGTAGAGCCTGACGAGGTCCGGAAGCGGCGTGGACGACAGCGCCGGATCGGGTGGTGTGGACGCGGTCGAGGCAACGGCGGGCGGGATGCTGAACAGCGGGTCCTGGGGCGTCACGGCGTAGTTGCCCACCCGCCGCGCCTTGGCGATCCGGATGAACTCGATGTTGGCGCGAAGCAGCCCTCGGGCGAGGCGGCGGAAGGTCTCGCTCTTGCGGTCGATGGCGATGCCGGCGTTGGTCAGCAGTTCTTCGACATGGCCCTGGACGAGGCGGAAATCGTTGTGGGCGATGGCCTCGCGGAAGTCGCCGTCCAGGAAGCTCAGAACCTCCAGGTCGGCCTCAACCGGGTCGTCGTCGCCGCACCCCGTGTACATCGCCTTGCCGGGGCGGAGGTGGAGGCGGTCTTCCTCGTCGATGTCGAGGGCGTTGGCGAACCAAGTGCGGGCCAGCTCGTCGATCTGGTCCGGGGTCAGGTCGGGATGGGACATGGCGTGGGCGAACAATCGATCAGCAGCTACAGACAGGGAGCGGGCGGTGCGGTGGGCCGCCCTTCGGTCGGAAGTCCGCAGGGAACGGACGAGTTCTCGTCTGCCCCATCGCCGCGCCAAGGTCAACGGAACCTTGCGCCGCCAGTGGTACGCCCCTTCACGCTTTCTCAGGTGCATGACTGACCCCGGTGGACCAGTCGGGTGGACCAGTCGCACGGCGCGGCTGCTCTGGGCCTGTGGGAGAGTGGCGGAAACACTGGGCTTCCGGGCTGTCGTCGCCCTCCGTCCCAGATGTATTACTCGGTCTAATCCGAGGAAGGGTGTCGGTGCGTCGCGGTCCTCAATCCGAGGGCAGCGGGGTGCGGAAGACCAGTCGAGAAGGCCCCCGTCAGGCAACTGGCGGGGGTTTTCTTATCCGATGTTTGGGGCGCTGAGTGGGTGTTGAAAGCACCGCGCTGTGGCCGGTGTAAAGTCCGCATCAACGGTTATTTACGGACTTCCGCGTCGAAGCTTTACGGTGCACGGCCGGATAATGGCCCCCGTCATACAGACGGAGGCCATCATGGAAAGCAGCGATATCGTCGGTTTGCTGATCGGCATCGCGGCCGTGGCGGCCTTGTTCGGGACGCTGGCCGATGTCTATCTGCACCCGGATCGCTTCGGCTGGCTGGAACTGCCGCCGCCCGAATCAGGTCCGGGGCGGCTTGTGGTCCGACCCGGTCTTTTTCTTGGGGAGGGGCGGGCGGCTTTCAACGAAGGCTGACGGGGCCGCCGCAACCGCTTTTACGGCGCTCTTCGGCTTTTTGGCTTCGCGGCTGTTGCGCTTCTGTCCTTTGGCCATCTCGGTTCTCCTGGTCTCGATGATAAGAGCGTTCCGGTTACGGCCGATCCAGACCCGCATCGTGATAGCGGTGCCATGTCGGGGCCAGATCGGCGGGATCGTCGAAATCGACATTCATCAGCGCCTGATCGAAGCGGGAGCCCGCGGCGAAGTGCCAGTCGCCGCCGCGCGGTGCTGCGTTCAAGAATTTCGCTAATCTGTCGATTCCATTCATGCCGTTGGTGACGGCAAAAGCCATGGTTTCGGTCGTCATGGCGCGATCACTCCTAAATCAATCAGCCAAGAGTGGGTTTCAGAAAAACCCATAGAACGATCCCGACGGCGAGGAGGAATGGAACGGCAAAAGGAGGGTTCAGCAAATCTTTTGCCGTGAAGCCTGTGTTTTGATTTTTGTCATTCATTTTATTTTTCCTATTTGAGGTATTATATTAGCATGTTTTCTCCATCAAGTGTTCATCCTGATTTATTTTATATAAGTTATCCCAGTCTGATACGCAGCCGATGGGTCTTGGCATCATCGATCAGGCGATGGCGCAGCGGGTTCGGGGTAATGGCGATATCGTCAAAAAAGGCGGATGCGATTCCGCGTTCGACTCCGTCCGGGTTTTCGACCGTGATGCAGGTTCGGGCCGTTCCGTGGCGCAGCGTCAGTTCGAAGCCGGGCCAGCTTTTAGGGATCGCCGGGTCCAGCATCAGCACGTCGCCCTCGCGGCGCAGGCCGAGGATCGATTCCAGACCGGCGCGCTGCATCCAGGCTGCCGACCCGCTGTACCACGTCCACCCGCCGCGTCCGACATGGGGCGGCATTGCATAGACGTCGGCGGCGACGACATAGGGCTCGACCTTGTAACGGTGCAGGTCGGCCCGGGTCCGGGCATGGTTGATCGGGTTCAGCAGGGCGAACAGCTCTGCCGCCTTGCCGCCTTGGCCCAGCGCGGCAAAGGCCATTACCGACCACAAAGCGGCATGGGTGTATTGCCCGCCATTCTCGCGGATGCCGGGGGGATAGCCCTTGATATAACCGGGATCGTGGGTGGTCTTGTCGAAAGGCGGGGCGAACAACAGCGCCAGCCCATCTTCGGGGCGGATCAGGTCGCGCTCGACCGCAGCCATCGCGCGGGCCGCCCGCTCCGGCTCGGCCGCGCCCGACAGGACGGCCCAGGATTGAGCAATCGAATCGATCCGGCATTCGACGCTGTCCGCCGATCCCAACGCCGTTCCATCGTCGAAAAATCCACGCCGGTACCAATCGCCGTCCCAGGCCTGGGTTTCCAGCGCCGCCACCAGGGCCGAGGCATGGACACGCCAGGAGACCACCCGGTCGTCCGCGCCGCGCGCGGCGGCCAGCGGGGCAAAGGCGGTCAGGGCGGTGTGCAGCATCCAGCCCAGCCAAACGCTTTCGCCTTCTCCCTTCTCACCGACGCGGTTCATGCCGTCGTTCCAGTCGCCGGTCCCGATCAGCGGCAGGCCGTGGCGACCGAGGCCCAGGCTGCAATCGAGGGCGAGGGCACAATGGTCAAACAAGGACGCCGTCTGGTCGCTGAGACCAGGGTGGAAGAAGCTTTCGGCCTCGTCTTCTTTCAGCACCGGACCGTCGAGGAACGGCACGGCTTCGTCGAGCACCGCTACATCCTGGGTGACCGCGATATACTGGGCGACGGCAAGGGCCAGCCAGACCCGGTCATCGGAAATACGGGTCCGCACCCCCTGGCCGGAATGAGGCAGCCACCAATGCTGGACGTCGCCTTCGACGAATTGCCGCGCTGCCGCCCGCAGCAGATGGGCACGGGTCATCGCCGGACGGGTCGCGGCCAGCGCCATTCCGTCCTGAAGTTGATCCCGGAAGCCATAAGCGCCGCTGGCCTGATAAAAGGCCGACCGCGCCCACAGGCGGCAGGCGACGGTCTGGTACAGCAGCCAGCCGTTCAGCATGATGTCCATTGCCCGGTCGGGCGTTTTGACCTGGACCGCCCCTAACAGATCGTCCCAGAAATCGGTGACCGTCATCTCGACCCGGTCGAGGTCGGCGGCCCGGGTCCGCGCGATCAGGCTGCGCGCCTCGTCGGCTGTCGCGCACTCGCCCAACAAGACGAGGATCTCGATACTGGCACCGGGCGGCAAGTCGATCCGGGTCCGCAGCGCGCCGCACGGGTCCAACCCGGCACCCACCCGGTTCGACATCAGCCCGGTTCCGTTTAACGCCGCCGGATGGGTCAACGAGCCGTTGCGGCCGATGAATTCACGGCGGTCGCCGGTCCATTCGGTCTGACGCCCGCCAAGGTCGAAGAAGGCGATGCGGTCGCCAAACGCGGCGCGCCAGGGATTGCGGGCCAGCATCGCTCCGGTTACCGGATCGATCTCGGTGGCGATGAAGGGCAGCGCAGCCGAGCGCGATGGGCCGAGACTCCACTCGACATAAGCCGTCACGCTGAGGCGGCGATGACGGCCGGACAGGTTGCGCAGCACCAGCCGCGAAATTTTGACCGGATCGTCGAGGGGGACGGTCTGGGCCAGATCCGCGGTGATGCCGTGGGCGGACAACTCGAACCGGCTATAGCCCCGGCCGTGGCGGGCGATATAGGTTGCCGTCTCCTCGCGGATGGGCAGGGCGGTCGGGGTCCACACCACGCCAGTATCCTCGTCGCGCAGATAGATCGCTTCCCCCGGACGATCGGTGACGGGATCATTCGACCAGGGGGTCAGTTGATTTTCGCGGCTGTTGACCGCCCAGGTATAGCCGCCCCCCTTGGTGGAGGTCTGAAAGCCAAAGGTCGGGTTGGCGATGACGTTGATCCAGGGGGCCGGGCTGGTCTGCCCCGGACCCAGGATCGTGACATATTCGGTTCCGTCCAGGGCAAAGCCGCCTAATCCGTTGAAGAACTCGAGCTTGGGCAGCGGAGGATGGCGCGGCCGGGCGGCGGCAAATGAGTCCGGAGCGATCGCGCGTACCACGACCGGGGTGACCGGCTTGGGGCGAAGCGGTCTGCCGCCGGGATCGCGGGTTTCGGCGCGGCGGTCGAGTTGTTCGAACAAGGTGCCGCGCTGTGCGACCAGCACCACCCGCGCCACCGACAGCAACAGCGCCTGGGTCTCGGCGGGGATCAGATCGGCCCGCAGCAGATAGACCCGCCCCGGTTGTCCGCTTTCGGTCTGGCGGCGGGGTTGGCTGACCCGGACCAGGGCGTCGAGCGCGGTCTGAAGGTCCTGGACATACGAGGACGGGTGTTCGTTGAGAATCACCAGATCGACGGCCAGCCGCTTCATTCGCCAATATTCCTGCGCCAGCAAAACTTCACGGGCGAGACCGATCGTGTCGGTATCGGCGATCCGCAGCAGCAGGATCGGCAGATCGCCGGAAATTCCTTGTGACCACAGCGCCGATTGCGGCCCGCCGCCGCGCCGGATCGTATCGGACGAGGGACGCAAGGACGGGCTGGCATAGATCATGTGACCGGCCAGCCGCTGGAACAGACCGGCCTCGCCCGCCGAGATACCGAGGTGGTGCAACTGGACCTGGGCCTGGGTCCAGGCCAGTGTTGCCGCCCGGCCAAAAGCGGTGACGTCGCGGTGCTTGTCGATACAGGCCAAAACGCCGTCGCGGGTGGCGGCAACCATGGTCCAGAAGGCGATCCGGACGGTTTCACCCGGGGCGATGCGGACCCGCCGCCGCAACGAGAAAATCGGGTCAAGCACGGTGCCGACACTGTTCGACAGCGGGCGGCCGTCGATCATTGCGATGGCCGAGCGGATCGGATGGCCCCGACCGAGGAAGCGGATGCGGTCGGTTTCGTATCCGGTCGCGCCGACGGTTTCGCCCTCGACGACCGAGACGTGCGCGGCCCAGATTTCCGGCTCGGCCGTGTCGCGCCGGCGCCGTGTCGCCAACAGAGCCTCGGTCGAAGCCAGATACTCGGTCTCGACAAACAATTTGGAAAAAGCCGGATGGGCGATGTCGGCGGCCTGGGGGGCCAGCACCAGTTCGGCATAAGAGGTGACATCGACCTCGCGGACGCGGTTGTCGCCATTGATGATTGAAATCCGGCGGATCTCGGCGTCGTCTTCGGCCGAGATCAGAACCTCCATCGTCGTTTTCAGCAGGCCGTCGCGGCGGTTGAATTCCGCCCGGTCTTCATGGAACGAGATTTCGGAATGATCGGGTTCGGCGCCGGTTGGCTGAAGCCCGGCCGACCACACCGCTCCGCTGCGAACGTCGCGGAAAAAGATGTACGACCCGGAATCGTCGCAGGTGGAATCCTCGCGCCAGCGGGTGATCGCCATCTCGCCCCAGCGGGTATAGCCCGACCCCGATGCCGTCAACAGCGTGGTGAACTGACCGTTCGACAGCAGGTGGGTGGCCGGGGTCGCCTGATTGGCATAGGCAAAGCAGCGCTCTCCCGACAGGGCGGTGTCGAGGGGGGCGTCGGAATTGACCTCGGCCGCCCAGGGATGCGCTACCGAGACGTCGCGCGGCATCCGCTCCTGCAACAGCAATTCGGTCGCCTGGATAATCGGCTCGGCATGGAAGCGGGTCCGCATCGTGCCGTCGAACAACGCATCGGCGATGGCGACGATCGTCATGCCCTGGTGATGCGCCATATAGGCGCGGACGATCGAAACGGATTGTCCTTCGGGCAAGCGGGTCGGGGTGAAATCAAGCGCTTCGTAAAACCCATAGCGCCCCAACGCCCCATCCTGTTCCAGCCGCTCCAGATTCGCGGCGGCGGCGTGGGGATCGATCATCGCCGCCAGGGCGGTGGCATAGGGGGCGATCACCCGGTTCTTGCCCAATCCGCGCTTCAATCCCAGGCTGGGCACGCCGAAATTCGAATATTGGTAGGTGAATTCCTGGTCGCGGGTACTGTAGGCGGATTCCGAGATGCCCCAGGGCAGGCGCAGCGTCGCGCCGTATTCGATCTGGCGGCGAACCACCAGCCGGTTGGTCTGTTCGAGCAGGCTTCCCGCCGGGGCCCGCATCACCAGCGACGGCATCAGATATTCGAACATCGACCCGGACCACGAGACCAGGGCGGCGCTATGCGCCACCGGGGCCACGGTCCGGCCCAGCCGGAACCAGTGCCGGGCCGGGATGTCGCCCTTGGCAATCGCGATAAAGCTGGCCAGTCGGGCTTCGGAGGCAAGCAGGTCGTAGCAATTCGAGTCCAAGGTGCCCTCGGGCACCAGATAGCCGATCGACAGCAGCATCCGGCCCCGGTCGAGCAGGAAGCCGAACTCCATCGCCAGGGCCATCTCGCGGGCGGTCTGCTCCAGCGCGCCCAGGCGGGCCGCCACCGTCGTCTCGGTCCCCGGCTCGACGTCCCGGCGGTGGCTTTCGATCGCCTTCAGGCTGGCCTCGGTCCAGAACAGCAGATCGGCATCACCGTCGGTGCCACGCTCGATCATCAAGGCGCGGGCGATATCGACCATGATCTCGGCCTGGGCGGCCATCCGGGCCAGCCCATCGCGGTCGGGCGATCCATAGCGCAGGATGGTGGCGATCACCTCGATCGATTCGTCAAGTTGATCCCAGGTCACCGTCTGGGTCAGCGGTCCATCGCGCAGGCTGGCCGCTGTTTCGCGGGTGAGGTCAAGGACGTCGTTCAGCCCGGCCCGCCGCGTTTCGCTGTCGGAGGGCAGGGTGCGCCAAGCCCGGCAGGAATTGGCCAGGGCGATGAGGTGCCCGGCAAGATTTCCGCTATCGACCGAGGAAATGTATTTGGGCTCAAGCGCGCGCAGATCGCGTGTGTCGTACCAATTATAGAAATGACCCCGAAACCGCGCCATCGACCCCATCGTCGCCAGTGTCGCTTCCAGCCGTCCGGCGGCGGCGGCGGTGCCGATCCAGCCGAAATCGCGGGCGCAGGCCACCGACAGCAGGTACAGACCGAGATTGGTGGGCGAGGTCCGGTGGGCCAGAACCGGAAGCGGATCTTCCTGGAAATTATCGGGCGGAAGCCAATGATCGGTCCCGGTGACGTAGCTTTCGAAAAAGCGCCATGTCCGCCGCGCCGTCAGGCGCAGGGCCTGGGTATCGACCTCTGAAACCGGCTGGTATCCGATGCCCTGCGGCGACAGGCTGACCCAGCGCGCCACCAGCGGCGAGACGAACCACAGCACCGCGATCGGGGCGGCGATGATCCAGGTGTTATCTCCCAGCAGGGCGGCGAGGGTCAGGGCGACCAGGGCGATGACGGGGGCACCCGCCATCCGCCGGATAAAACCCGAAGTATCGAGGCGTGGGCCGATCGAGGCTTGTGCCGCCGGAACCCATTCGAGCAGATGACGGCGGCTGACGCACAACCGCCACAGGGTGCGGGCGATGGCGTCGCTCATCAGCCAGGCCTGATGCGCCCGGAAGATCACCACCAGCCCCGACAGGGTCAAGGCCTGACAGAAATCGTCGGCCAGCGCGCGCAGATGGCTGGCCAGAGTAATTCCCGGCCGTTGCGGCGGGATCGCGGCGACCACCGGAATCAGCGCCGGAACGAAGATCGTTGCCAGAATGAAGCCGGTCCAGACCAGGGCGGCATCGAACGGCATCGTCCACCCGGCCAGCAGGGCGAGGATCGTGGTGGGGGCCGATACGGTGGCGCGCAGATTGTCGAGCATCTTCCAGCGCCCGATTTGGGGCAGGACGTCGATGCGTCCGTCGCGCCCGGCCGGAATCGGGCCGCAGCCGAGAATCCACGGCAGCAACTGCCAATCGCCCCGAGCCCAGCGATAATGACGCAGGGCATCGACGTCATAGCGGGAGGGGAAGTCCTCGACCACCTCGACATCCGAGGCAAGACCGGCGCGGACGAACACGCCTTCGAACAGATCGTGGCTGAGCAGCGTCGAATCCGGCACCCGCCCGGCCAGAGCGGCTTCGAAGGCATCGACGTCATAAATCCCCTTGCCGACATACGATCCCTCGCCATACAGGTCCTGATAGACGTCGGACACCGCCGAGACATAGGGATTGATCCCGCTCAGGCTGGAAAAGATGCGCTGGAACACCGATCCCTCGCGGCCAATCGGCAGCGACGGCGTGACGCGCGGTTGCAGCAAGCCATAGCCCTCAATCACCCGCCCGGTCTTTGCATCGAAGCGGGGGTGATTGAGCGGATGGGCCATCTTGCCGATCAGGCGGCGGGCGGCGTCGCGGGGCAGGCGGGTATCGGCATCCAAGGTGATGACGAAGCGGATATCGGCGGGAGCACTGGCCGCGACGCCGTCGATGGCGACGAAGTTGGTGTCGGTGGCTCCGCGCAGCAGCCGGTTCAGTTCGTGCAGCTTGCCGCGCTTGCGTTCCCATCCCATCCAGCGCTCTTCGCCCTCATTCCACACCCGTTTGCGGTGGAACAGGTGGAATCGCGCTCCCGCCGGAGCCGGGCCGTGGCGGCGATTCAGCCGTTCGATTCCCGCCGCCGCGAGGGCCAGCAGAGACTCGTCCTCTGCGGTTTGTTCCGAGGCGGAATCGATCCAATCGGACAGCAGGGCGTAATGAATCTCGCCCTCGGGACTGGCGAGGTGATGGATTTCCAGTTGCTCGATCTGCTCCTCGATCGCCTTGGGCGCGGTCAGCAGGCAGGGGACGACGACGATGGTGCGCAACGGCGCGGCGATGCCGTGGGCCAGTTCAAGCCCCGGCAGCAGGGTCGGGCGAAAGCCGAAGGTGACGGCGCGATTGACCAGGGCAACCGCCGCGTCGATTGCCGGGATCAGCCCCAAGGCCGCCAGCAGGAGCAGGTCCACCGTTTCGAGCCCGTCCAGTCCCAGCCCCAGCAGCGGCACCGCGAGCAGCAGCACGGCAACACTGCCGGTGGCGAGAGCATAGCCGCCGATCCCAAACAGCCGGATCAGCCGTGCCGGCCATCGCCGCAGCCGGGGGCGATAGCCGATCGAGGCTTCGAACGCGCGACGTCCCCCGGCGATCAGGTAATAGCCGGGGTCGCGGCGTCGGTTCGTCTCTTCCTCGGTTACGGTATCGTGCTGGGCCGTCGCGGCGGCGGTGGCGGCGTGGGTGACCTCCAGTTCCGACCGCCCGGAGCGCCGGGCCAGATCCTCGACCGCGCAGCGGTAAAGATTGCGGGTCGGGAAATCCATCGCCCGGAACGCGCTGTCCGCGGCCAGGGCATCGTCGACGAGACAAACGCTTTCGACGATATCGTTCCAGTCGATTTCCGAGATCAGCCGCAGGCTGGTGATGATGTTGCGGACGGTGACATTGGCGGCCCCCAGCCGTCGGTGGCTGTCATGCACGACGGTTTCGACCGTCTTGGACTGGGCCGCCAGTCGGCGGTCGAGCCAATTCAGCGCCGGGGCAATCCGCAAATCCTGATCGCGCAGCCGATGGACCAACTGAACCGCGAAAGATTCGGCTAGCCCCCCTCCGTCTGCCCGGCCAGGATCGTTTCGATCGGTTCGGCGTTACTGCCCTCGATTTCCAGCAGGCGGTCGGCTAGATCGTTGGCCTGCTGTCTGGCGGCGCGATCTTCCAAAATCTGTTGGGCCACCCGCCGCAAATTCTCGATCAGCACGATCTGAAGGGTGATCGAGACCGCCCACAATTCGCCGATCGTCAGCGGCTGCACCTCTTGGTACGCCCGGACATAGCGGATCAACATCGCGGGGTCGAAGCGGCTGTCGCAATGGGCGACGAAGGCCCAGGCCAGACCGAACACGCGGGGATAGAGGGCGAACGGCCCATCGGACAATTTGGGCAATTGCCGGTAATAGCTGCTGGGCAGATTGGATTGAATTTCGCGGATCTGGCGTTCGATCACGTAATAATTATCGACCAGCCATTCCGCCGCCGGAGTGATTGCACCGCCCTCGTCGATCACCCCCACCATGTCGCGATAGGCTCCGAGCAGAACCGCCCCGTTATCGGCCAGCCGTTTGGTCAGCGAGCGGCCCCGGATCAGCCGGGCCGTCACTGCCTGGGCGACGGCCAGACTGCGGGCATGGTCCTCGATCCGCTCGACGCTGAACAATTCCTCGCGGATCGGGTCGCGGTCGTCCCAGGGCGAGCCCGCGCGGTCCTTAGGCCCGCTCCGGGCCGGAGCGGATTTGAGTCCCGAACTGAAAATGGAAGACATCGATCGCATCGGCCCCGGTCTCCTTGTCGCGTTGTGCGGCGGTGTCGCGGAGCTCGCGTTTGATACTGGCGAGCCGAGGCGGCGCTTGGGCCACGTCACTCCCGGAACGGGGCGACATGGCCTGGGGCGAAGGGATGAACCGTCATTGGATGGGATCGCGTGACGGCCTGTGATTCTGGCCATCATTTTTCGCAGCCGACGCGCTCTGACTCTGGGTCATGGCGTCTGGGTGGTATTGCTGCGTCGTCAATATTGCCGCATCTACGGCGTTATTATCTGTTCATCCCTGTATCTGTATTGTTGACTGTTTCGCCGGGAAGTCAACTGGACATTATTGTATTAATAATGTCCTTTGTAATGACTTCGATCTGTTTGTAACGCTTGGCGCGTTTACGGCTGGCGGGCCGCCTGCATCTCGGCGGTGGCTTCGGCCAGATCGGCGGTAAAGGCCGGATTGGCGAATAAGCGTGTGGCGATAATCAGACCGGCCATCCGTCCGGCTTCGACGTCGCTGGGGTAATGGACGCCGCCAATCATCCGTTGCTCGCCATAATGCCGGGCGCGGGCGAACAGAGCGTCGCGGCGGTCGGGAGCCATCCGGGCCAACACTTCGGCCACCAGCATCGCATAGGCGTTGTGGCGGCTGGGATAGGAACTGCCCTTGGGGCGGGGAACGCTGGGATCGATCGAGGCCTCGATCTGGAACGGTCTGGGGCGTTGCCAGACCGATTTGGTCGCGCCGACGATTTCGTGCAGATCGTTGCCGAACCGCTTGAAAAAAGCGCGGGTCTTGGGCAGGCGCTCGGGGTCGATCTCGCCGATGGCCGGCAGGAAACGGTCGAGCGTCATCTCTTGATCGGCGCGGGTCTGCGCCACCTGGGCCTCGGTCCGGTTCCGTTGCAGGGACAGCAGATAGTCGATTTCGCTCCGCACCAGGACCGGGTCGCTGGGCGGCGGCGGCAACAGGCCGATCAGATCGACCTGTTCCGCCTCCAGATAGCCGATCCGCGCCGGGCTGTCGGCCAGGGCAGGAAACGCGATGAAGACGAGCAGCAGCAGAACGGAGATAAGGCGGCGCATCGGTGGTCCCTGGAGTGATTGCAACGCGCCCTAGGTCACCGCCCGGCGAAAGAGGACGTCTCCGTCTTTATCCGGGGCGGGCTGGGGCCTGTCCAGTTCGATTTCGTCGAGCAGCCGGGCCAGCGTCGTCCGTCCCGCCGGTCCCAGCGACACGGTCCAACGCCGCCCGTCACAGACCATGCGGATGTGTCCGCCGCGAACCATCTCCTGAAGGCAGGCGGACACCGATGTGTGGCGTCCGCAATCGGCGATGACCGCTTCGACCGCCGAGACCACCTGGCCGAGCGGCAGCGGGCCGGACTGGACCAGTTCCAGCACCCGCCGCCACATCAGGGCGCGACAGACGGGGTCGCACCGCCCTCCGGAGCCGGGAGCGTCTGTCATGACGGGGGCGTTGCGGACAGGGTATCGAGCGCGGCGATGAACGCGCCCAGGCCCGAACGCCGCACCGGCACGAACGGCTTGCTCCACCGGCGGCATAGCTTCTTCAACTGGTCGTGAGCGGCATGGCTGACACAATCGACCGGGAACATCACCGCGTCGGCATTGCCCAGCAGCCCCGGCAAGCGGCCGATATTGTCCTCGACCCCGCCATCATGGTGGATCAGCACGCCGTTACGCTCCGACACCAGCTTTTGCAGATGCGGCACCTGGATCGACCGCCCCCCGACATAGAGAATGCAGCGTCCGCACAGATCGGGGCGATTGCACGGTGTTGGGCAGGCGGATCGGTCGCGGCCGTACAGGGCTTCGTTCAACCGCGCTTCCATCGTGGCGGTCTCGGTACGCAAGGCGATCAATTCCGCGGCCTGTTCGTTGACGGTACGGTCAAGCTCGCCGATGATCTCTTCTGCGGTGCGGGAGCGGTCCTCGGCCTTGCTGGCACGGGCCTCGGCGAGGTCGAGCGCCTGTTGCAGATCCTGCTGCATCACTTTCAGCGCGCGGACCTGTTCGGTCGCGTCGCCGCACTCGCGCAGCCGCCGGTTCTCGGCCTGCTCCAGCGCCAGCAGGTCGCGAAGGTCGCGCATACTGGCCTCGCGGCGGGCGATTTCCTGGTGCAACCGTTCCTGCTGGCGGCGGATTTTGCCCTCCAGATCAGCCTTTTCCTTTTCCAGAACCGCCATTTGCCGCATGTCCGAGCGCACCATCGATCCGACCTGATGCGACAGCATGTGGACTTCGCCGAACACCAGGGATTGCAGCGATTCGTCGGTGGCGGGATGGGTCATCAGCGCCCATAGCGGCCCGGCGACTTCGCCGCGACCCAGGCATTCTTTCCACAACGCCTCGACCGCATCGCGGGTGTTAACGCGCGAGAAGCGCTTGACCGCCAAGGTGTATTTGCGGTCGAGCGCCTTGTGCATCGCCTTGCCGAGCGAACGGTCGCGGCTGGCAAGATGGACCATCGCCGAATGAATCTCGTATTCGGTCGGATTGGGCTTGGCCAGTTCCAGGCCGTTGCGGGAGGCAAGGCCGCGCAATTCCGGCAGGCTGAGGCAGGTGCCGATGATCGTGCAATGGCAATGATGCTCGATCTCCCACAATTTGCGGCGCAGACGGGGGCGGGCTTCGGGGGGAACCGGATCGCTCTGGCAAGCTTGGCACATGGGGGAACTCCCTTCGCAAATGCGAGTCATTCTTAACATTGGCGACTATCGTCTTTCTCCTCCGGGCTTGTCAATCGTGTCTTTCTCCTGTTGCGGTTAAAGGCGGGTGCCCTCCGTGTTGCCTAGTCCTGATGGTCGATCGGCCGGAATAGGGATTGACTCCATCGGCGGTGAATGCGAATCACTCGCAATAAGCGGCGCGGGAAGACCTGGTCGGCCGCAATCCTGTCCGGGAGCGAACATAGAGTGGGGGATGGCGTAAAACCGGAATTCGGGGTTTTGAGCAAAGTCCGCAGATGGACGGATTCGGTTGTCGGCGGCAGGGCAGACAGAACCTCGGACACCCATCTGGTCGCCGCACTGAACAAAGCTGTGTTCGATTCCGTGGCCGACGGCATTCTCAGCCTTGATCTGGACGGCCGGATCACCTTCGTCAACCACGCCGCCGAGCATCTGAGCGGCTGGAGCGAGCGCGAGACCCTCGGGTTGGCCGCCGAGACGATGTTTCCGTTCGTGACGCTGTTGCCGCAGCAGGGGCGTGTCGTCGCCCGCGAGCGGGTCGAGGCGGTGTTGCGCGGTCGGGATGGCGGCTCCATTCCGATTGAAATTGTCGCGGCCCCGATAGTCGAAGCGCGGCGGGTAACCGGATCGGTGGTGGTGTTTCGCGATATCCGCGAACGCCGCCATGCCGAAGAAAGCCGCAAGCTGGCGGCAGCGGTGGTGGAATGGTCGCCCCAGGCGATTGTCGTCGCCGATCTGTCCGGCACAATCATCATCGTCAATCCTGCCTTTTCCCGCCTGTCGGGATATGAAGCCGCCGATATCATCGGCCGCCCGGTGTCGGTGCTGCGGTCCGGGCATCACGAACCGGCGTTTCATGCCGCGATCCACCATGCTCTTGACCGCGAAGGCATCTGGTGCGGCGAGGTGTGGAACCGCCACAAGGACGGCGCGCCCTATGCGGTGTGGCTCAGCATCACCCGCGTCATCGCCGAGGCCGGCGGCGGCGGTTTTCTGGTCGGCTTTTATTTCGACATCACCGAGCGCAAGCGTCAGGAGGACAAAATCCTGCGCGAGGCGAAGCACGATGCCCTGACCGGCTTGCCCAACCGGCGGATGTTCGAAGAGACGCTGGATGCGGTGCTGACGGAAGCCGAGATCGAGGCGTCTCGGGTCGCGGTGCTGCTGGTCGATCTCGATGGGTTCAAGGCGATCAACGATACCCGCGGGCACGATGCCGGGGACGCTCTGCTGTGCGAGATGGCGCGGCGGATGGCGGCGGCGGTGCGGGTCGGCGACATGGTCGCCCGGCTGGGCGGCGACGAATTCGTTATCGTGCTGGCGCCGATCGACACGGACGGGGTGGCTCGCC